>JACZJV010000066.1 GCA_014860355.1 Burkholderiales bacterium
GTGAGCAGCACGATCTCGGAGGAAGCAGGCTGTTCTGTTTCGGCGCGCTTTCCGTGAGCGCCTACTTGAGGAGAAGGTCTTGTGCCACCTTGTACTGATCGGTCTGCCGCTCGCCGGGCTATCGGTGTTCTGGTTCCTGCCTCTGCCTATTGCGCTGCCGGTGTACCTCCTGATCGGAGCTGCCACCGCAGCCTTTTACTGGTACCTGTACAAGGGGAACGGCCGCCCCGTCCTGACCGGCGCCGAAGAGATGAAACGGGCCGTCGGCAAGGTACTCGCCACAAACGGGCGCCTGGCAGATGTGTGGGTACACAGCGAGCTTTGGTCAGCGCAATACGATGGAGAGCTGCGCGCGGGTGATCTCGTTCAAGTTATCGGCATGGAGGGTCTACGGCTAAGGGTCCGCAAACTCGTTCGCGCGCCAGTCAGGAGTGTCCGTGTGGATTAATCGAAACCAAGCGGGGAACCGCTTATCCGCGGAGTCGGCGCAAACGAATTGCGACGCAGCATCGGACGCAAAAGGCGTGAATAACGCAAAAGTAATCTGCGCGTCAGACCCTTGTCGTAAGTACCCCAGCATGATACGGACATCGAACCCGCGCCGCGGGAACATTTTTATGGTGATCGCTGCCAACCGCTCAAGCGGTATTTCACACGATGCGTTGAAAATCACGCGGGGACGAGCGCAGTATCGAGAGGAGAGTCACTTGGGTTCAGAACGACTGGAAAAAGATCCGGTCTGCGAAATGATGGTCGGAGAATGGGAGAACCAATTCGTTTATCGCGGCATAGGCTATGCATTCTGCTCGCAACAATGCCGCGAACGCTTCATCTCGGCGCCCGAACTGTACGTGGGTCGGCGCGGTTTGTTGGCGCCAAAGCAGAAAGGCATGGAAGTAATCAAGCGCAAGCACATGCCGCTGAGCGTGCCGCTCGCGCAAGCGGAATTCTTCGAATTGAAGGGCGCATTGCTGTCGATGATGGGCGTAACGGCGGTGCATTCGGTCAGGTCGATGGCTGAAGGAATCGCTGCCGCGCCGGGAGTCGAGAGCCGAAGTTCAGCGACCCCACGCATCGAAGCGCTGGTGATTATCTACGACCTGCTCCAGGCCACAGCCGAGCAACTCGAACGCAAGTGCGCGGAATTCAACGTAGTGCCAAGTAGCCGCTGGGGCGAAAAACTGCTGCGAGACTTTATTCACTACATGGAACAATGCGAACTGGAGGCTCTTCGCAATCGCCCCGTCGTTCCGGCTGGAGAAGGTGAGCGCACGCGCCGCACTGCGTCCGCATTCCAACGGGGCGCGTGAATGCGAACCGGCCACGCAAGGCGCTAAGGGATCACTTCACTTCCTTCTTTGCCCTCCTGCCCTTGCTCTTTTGCCCTCAGATTGCACGTCGATTTCATTTGCTGCTCCGCGAAGGTAGAAGCCCGCGGCAGCGAGCAGCAGCAATGCCACGCCGAATACCTGCGCCGCCGGAATACCCCAGGCGAATAGCGCCGGATTGCCGCGGAAGAACTCAACCGCGAACCGCGCGGCGCCGTAGCCGGCCAGATAAGTCAAAAAGACAAAACCTGCGGTCCTATATTTTTTTCGCGTTTGCCAGACGAGGAGAAAAACCAACAAGTAAGCCGCCATCTCATAAATCTCCACGGGATGCCGCGCAATGTTCAAGGGCGCCATGGAGCGGGGATCGGTGTAGGTAATGGCCCAGGCTAGATCAGCCGCCTTTCCGTAGCTATCCCCATTCAACAGACAAGCGAATACTCCGGCAGCTTGCGCCAGGATTACGCCCGGCGCCAGGGTATCGGCGAAATTCCAGAACGACAGTTTGTATTTCCGGCAATACCACAGCGCTGTCGCGAGTCCGCCAATAAGCGCGCCGATAATGCCTATGCCCCCGTGCCAAAACGCCAGAATCTCCCAAGGATTCTGCAGGAAATAGGACGGATTGGAGAACACCACAAAATAGATTCTGGCCCCGATAATTCCACCCACAAGAGCGTAGAACGCAAAATCCTGAATCAGGTTTGGATCGAGGCCCTTTCGTTTCGCTTCCTTCGCACTGAGCCAGAGACCGAGAAAAAAGGACAGGGCAACGATAATTCCATAAGTACGAAGTTCGAAAGTTCCCAGCTGAATCAGAATCGGATACATAACATCATTCCCCTCAATTATTGTGCAGACGCCACCGCTTCATCAAACGGTAGCGAACATGACTATGCCTACCAACAGCACGACTCGCTGCCGGTCGCGGGCCGGACCTGTCCGACCACTACCTCATTCGCAGCCGGCGCCAATTTCGGATCCTCAAGGCGTGCGTTGCAAAAGTGCATCCACTGCCTCTCTTGCCACAGCAGGATCCGCCGCCAGCCAGATTGCATCCGCACCCTGGCGATAAAAATAATGGATCCGACCCTCGCCGAGCGCCGAATAGACGGTCGTGCCGTTTCGTTCGGACGACTTCAGGTGAGAGAAAGGCGTTTTTCCAGCGCGAATGCCAGCGGCCATCTTTTCAATCTGGGCGCCCGTCATGGACGAGCGAACGGGACGAGAGACATAGAGCATGGCGACCAGGCCGCCCCTCTCGTAATGGG
>JACZJV010000067.1 GCA_014860355.1 Burkholderiales bacterium
GTCTACACCTGCTTCCAGCAGCAGTATCATGCTGCCTTCGGCCACCTTGTCCCCCAGTTTTACCTTGAGTTCTTTCACCACGCCGGCGGCGGGCGAAGGAATTTCCATGGTCGCCTTGTCCGATTCGACCGTGATCAGCGATGTTTCCTTGGCTACCGTATCGCCCGGCTTGACCAGGATCTCGATGACATCGACCTCCTTGAAATCGCCGATGTCGGGCACTTTGATTTCCGTAATGCTGGACATGGTCGTTCCTTTCACACCGTTGCCGGGTTAGGCTTGTTCGGGTCGATGCCGTATTTCTTGATCGCCGCGGCAACCACCGACGCCTTGATTTCGCCCAGATCGGCGAGCGCCTTGAGCGCGGCCAGAGCGACCCATCGCCGGTCGACTTCGAAGAAATCGCGCAGGCGCTCGCGCGTATCGGAACGGCCGAAGCCGTCGGTGCCCAGTACCCTGTAGGTCCGGCCTGCGGGGATGAACGGCCGGATCTGTTCGGCAAACGCTTTCATGTAGTCGCTCGACGCCACGACCGGGCCGGCGCTGTCCTTGAGCATCTTCTCCACCCAGGACTCGCGCGGCGCTTCCGTGGGATGCAACAGGTTCCAGCGCTCGCACGCCAGGCCGTCGCGGCGCAGTTCGGTAAAGCTGGGGCAGCTCCAGATATCGGCGCTCACGCCCCAGTCCTGCTCCAGCAGTTCTGCCGCCGCAATGACTTCGCGCAGGATGGTGCCCGAGCCGAGCAGCTGCACCCGCAGCGGCTTGCCCGCGCCCGTCTTGGCCTTGGGTTTGCCGCCGGCCTTGAACAGGTACATGCCCTTGAGTATCCCTTCTTCTGCGCCCGCGGGCAGTCCCGGATGGGTGTAGTTCTCGTTCATCACGGTGACGTAGTAATACACGTCTTCCTGATTGCTCACCATGCGCCTGAGGCCGTCATGGATGATCAAGGCCAGCTCGTAGCCGAAGGTCGGATCGTAGGAAATGCAGTTCGGAATCACCGAGGAAAGGATGTGTGAATGTCCGTCCTCGTGCTGCAGGCCCTCGCCGTTCAGGGTGGTGCGTCCTGCTGTTCCGCCTAGCAGGAAACCGCGCGCGCGCTGGTCACCCGCGGCCCAGGCCAGGTCGCCGATGCGCTGCAATCCGAACATCGAATAGAAAATATAAAAGGGCACGGTGACGACGTTGGTGGTGCTGTAGGAAGTCGCCGCGGCGATCCAGGAGCAGAACGCGCCCGCTTCGTTGATGCCCTCCTCCAGAATCTGGCCGGCCTTGTCCTCGCGGTAGTAGGTCACCTGGTCGCGGTCTACGGGCACGTATTTCTGGCCCTCCGAGGAATAGATGCCGAGCTGGCGGAACATGCCTTCCATGCCGAAGGTGCGCGCCTCGTCGGGAACGATGGGAACGATGTGCCTGCCCAGATTCTTGTCGCGCAGCAGCGCGGTCAGAATCCGCACGAACGCCATGGTGGTGGAAATCTCGCGATCGGTCGGTTTCAGCACCGCGTCCAGCGCCGACAGCGGCGGCACCTCGGGCACGATGTCGGCACGGCGCCTGCGGCTGGGCAGGTAGCCGCCCAGCGCCTGGCGGCGCGCGTGCAGGTATTTCATCTCCGGTGTATCGGCCGCGGGCACGTAGAACGGCAGATCTTCCAGCCTGTCGTCGGGAATCGGGATGTTGAAGCGGTCGCGAAACTGGCGGATCGACTCGATGTCCATTTTCTTTTGCTGGTGGGTGGCCATCTTGCCTTCGCCGATCTTGCCCATGCCATAACCCTTGACCGTCTTCGCGAGTATTACCGTAGGCTGGCCCTTGTGCTTCACCGCAGCGGCGTAGGCCGCATAGATTTTGTGCGGGTCGTGCCCGCCGCGATTGAGGCGCCAGATGTCGGCGTCGCTCATCTTCGAGACCATTTCGAGCAGCTTCGGATGTTTGCCGAAGAAATGCTTGCGCACGAAGGCACCGTCGTTGGCCTTGAAGTTCTGATACTCGCCGTCGACGCATTCCTCCATGACGCGCAGCAGGTTGCCTTCCTTGTCACGCGCCAGCAGTTTGTCCCAATAGGAGCCCCAGATGAGCTTGATCACGTTCCAGTCGGAACCGCGAAAATCGCCCTCCAGCTCCTGGATGATTTTGCCGTTGCCGCGCACCGGCCCGTCCAGACGCTGCAGATTGCAATTGACGACGAACACCAGGTTGTCGAGCTTTTCGCGCGCCGCCATGGCGAGGGCGCCCAGGGATTCCGGCTCGTCGGTCTCGCCGTCGCCCAAAAACGCCCATACCTTGCGGTTTTCGGTGTTGGCGAGCCCGCGCGCATGCAGATACTTGAGGTAGCGCGCCTGGTAGATCGCCTGGATCGGGCCCAGGCCCATCGATACCGTGGGAAACTGCCAGAACTCCGGCATGAGCCAGGGATGCGGATAGGAGGTGACGCCCTTGCCGTCCACGTCGCGGCGGAAATTCACCAGCTGGTCCTGGTTCAGCCGCCCTTCGAGCAGTGCGCGCGCATAGATCCCCGGTGCGGAATGACCCTGGAAATAGATCAGATCGCCGCCGTGTTCGGCGCTCGGGGCGTGCCAGAAGTGGTTCTGGCCGATGCCGAACAGCGTGCCCACCGAGGCGAAGCTGGCGATATGACCGCCTAGATCACCTTCGACGCTGTTCGCCTTCGCCACCATGATCATCGCGTTCCAGCGGCAGTAGGCGCGGATGCGATCCTCCAGCGCGGCATCGCCCGGGGAGCGCTCTTCCATGTGCGGCGGTATGGTATTGATATAGGCGGTCTGCGCCTTGTAGGGCAGATATGCGCCGGAACGGCGCGCTTTGTCGATCAGCTTTTCCAGCAGGTAATGGGCGCGCTCCGCGCCTTCGCGCTCCATTACCGCTTCGAGTGCGTCCAGCCATTCCTGCGTTTCCAGGGTATCCGGATCGTTGGCAGCGGGAAATTCGGGAACGGCTGACATGGCAACTCCTTCTTGGCTGCGGTGGCGACGGTTGTTTTCCTGCCAGCGGCTGGAGCATGCGGGAACATTGCACCGGCATGCCGCACGCAAGCCGCTTTCGTCCAGGATTGCAGGCTAGGGATTATACAGGCTGCGCGCACCGGTCTGCAGCACGAGCGCCGACATGCATGCGACCCGCAGCGCCGGAAGTCTGCTCGCGCAGCAGCAGGTCGCACTCATGCTAGCATAGCCCCTGGCCCGCAGCGGATCCGCGATAGTGGCCCGGCACCTGGCAGGGCTGGCGCGGTGTGCAGGGCAGGCGCCGCGGCAGCCCGGCGCTTATTTCAATCGCGGCATGAGGGGCGCTGCCGCATCCCCTGAACCCGAAAGAGCAGATCAACATGACCGAGCAGAACCCGCTGTTGGATTTCACCGGCTTGCCGCGTTTTGCAGCTATCAAAGTCGAACACATCGCTGCGGCAGTCGACGCGCTGCTGGCGGAAAACCGCGCTTGCATCAACGAACTGACCCGAGCGCAAACGCCGGCTAGCTGGGCGGATTTCGTTGCTCCGCTGGAGGACGCGAGCGAGCGCCTGGCTCGCGCCTGGGGGGTGGTCGGCCATCTGCACGGGGTGCTCGACTCCCCCGAACTGCGCGCGGCCTACAACGCGAACCAGCCCAAGATCGTGCAGTACTACACCGAGCTGGGCCAAAACCTGGACCTGTTCGAAAAATACAAGGCATTGCGTGCGTCGCCCGAATTCGCCGCGCTGGCGCAGGCTCAGCGCCGGATCGTGGACAACGAGATTCGCGATTTCCGTCTCTCGGGCGCAGAACTGTCGCCGGACAAGAAACTGCGTTTTGCAGCCATTTCCGAGGAACTGGCGCACTTGGGCACCAGGTTCTCCGAAAATCTGCTCGATGCCACCAATGCCTATGCGCTTTATGTCGAAGACCGGAACGAACTCGCCGGGATACCCGAGGACGTGGTCGCAACGGCGCGCGCCGCTGCGGACAAGGACGGAAAGTCCGGCTGGAATTTCAGCCTGCAGGCGCCTTCGTACGTGCCCTTCATGCAGTATGCGGCGAAGCGCGAACTGCGCGAGCAAATGTACCGGGCTTATGTCACCCGGGCGAGCGAATTCGGCAAGCCCGAACTCGACAATACGCCGCTGATTGCGCGAATACTCCGGCTGCATCACGAAGCGGCGCGACTGCTGGGCTACGCCAACCACGCCGAGGTTTCGCTGGTTCCGAAAATGGCGCAGACCCCGCAGCAGGTGCTCGACTTCCTCGGCGACCTCGCTGCCAAGGCCTTGCCTTTTGCCAGGAAGGACTACGCGGAGCTGGGCGAATACGCGGCAGCCGAACTCGGCCTGGCGCAGATCGAGGCCTGGGACCTCGCTTTTGCTTCGGAAAAGCTGCGCGCCGCGCGCTACGCCTTTTCCGACCAGGAGGTGAAGCAGTATTTTCCCGAAGCCAAAGTCATGCAAGGCTTGTTCCGCCTGGTGGAGACGATATTCGGCGTGCGCATCGGGCCCGACCAGGCCGAAACCTGGGACCCCGCAGTGCGTTTTTTCCGCATCAGCGATGCACAGGGGAAGCTCATCGGCCAGTTCTACCTCGATCCCTATGCCCGCGATACCAAGCGCGGGGGCGCCTGGATGGACGAGGCGATCAGCCGCCGCAGGCTGGACGCTCGCGTGCAGACTCCCGTGGCCTATCTCACCTGCAATTTCTCGGCCCCGGTCGGCGGCAAACCCGCGCTGTTCACCCACGACGAAGTGCTGACGCTGTTCCACGAATTCGGCCATGGACTGCAGCACATGCTCACCCGCGTCGATTACCTCGGCGTTTCGGGCATCCACGGCGTGGAGTGGGACGCGGTCGAATTGCCCAGCCAGTTCATGGAGAATTTCTGCTGGGAATGGGAAGTGCTGAGGCATATGAGCGCGCACGTAGACAGCGGCGAGCCCCTGCCGCGCGCGCTGTTCGACAAGATGCTCGCGGCCAAGAATTTCCAGAGCGGCATGCACACGGTGCGGCAGCTCGAATTCTCGCTGTTCGACATGCATCTGCATTACGATTTCGACGCCAGCGGCGGCAAGACCCCGCAGCAGTTGCTGGACGAAATCCGCAGCCGGGTGGCGGTGGCGGTTCCGCCCTCGTACAGCCGATTTCAGAACAGCTTCTCGCACATTTTCGCCGGCGGCTACAGCGCCGGTTACTACAGCTACAAGTGGGCTGAGGTGCTTTCGGCCGATGCCTACAGCCTGTTCGAGGAAAACGGCGTGCTCGACAGCGACAGCGGCAGGCGCTTTTGCGAAGAGGTCCTCGCAGTCGGCGGCAGCCGGCCTGCGCTAGAGTCGTTCAAGGCGTTCCGCGGGCGCGAACCTTCCGTTGATGCGCTGCTGCGGCACAGCGGCATGACTGCCGCCTGAGCCGGAGCCGCGCAAGCGCCGGACGCCGTCAGGAACGCCGTCCGCGCGCGACCCATGAGACGGGTCCTGCAGATAGTCCTCGTATCCTGATCCGCCGCGCCAGGCGCCGCGGCACGCCCCGGATCGCCTACGCCGCGCGCGCTTTTTTCCTCTGGCCGGGTGCATAAACAAAATACTCGCTGCGATATTTCTTAGCCTGTTGAAATTACAGCGCAAACGTCACCGGGCCGGAAAAAGCGTACAAATAAAATGTACTTCGGCGCCCGCGCGCCGGCCTCGATAGCCGCAACTACCGAACCCTGCCAACAGGATAAGGTATTGATAAACCAATCTATATCGCTTCCATTGGCGGCGCTGGCATGGACGTTGCGTTAGCTTAGGCAAAAGGAACCCTGCGAGGAAACGAACATGGACGAGAAGACAAGAATCCTGGTAGTCGACGACGAAGAGGTCGTGCGCCTCAGCCATATCAGGACCCTGGCAAGCATCCACTGCAACGTAGAGGTGGTTCGCGATGGTAGCGAAGCGCTGCGCGTATTGGAGCAGCGGCCGGCCGATGTGGTGCTGCTCGACCTGCGCATGCCCGGAATGGACGGCATGGCAGTGCTGAAGACGATCAAGCAAAGATGGCCCGAGACCGAGGTGGTCATTATCACCGGGTATCCGACCGTGGAAACGGCGAAAGAAGCGGTCCGCCTGGGTGCGTACGACTATCTCGCCAAACCGGTGGGCCCCGACGATGTGATCAACGTCGCCAACGGCGCGATGACCCAGAAGAAATGGGCCCTGCACCAGGACCGGACCGAACGAGAAGCGGGGGTCGGCACGCACACCGATTCCGCACGGAAAACCAGCAATCATTCATATTGAAACAAGGAGAATGTCATGAGCGCCTTACACAAAGTTCTGGTAGTTGACGATGATCCGGTGGTCGGCAAGAGTTTCGACCGGGTGCTTTCAGGAAAAGGCTATGCGGTGATTACGGCCTCCAGCGGACAGGAAGCGCTGAACAAGCTCGAGACGGAAAACTATGATGTCGTGTTCACCGACATCAAGATGCCGGGAATGAGCGGCCTCGAAATGGCCGAGCAGGTCAAGCAGCGCCGCCCGTGGCTGCCGGTGGTCATCGTCACCGGCTATGGCTCGCCCGGCAATGAGGCCAGGGCAGAAGCGGCGGGGGTGTCCGGCTTCCTGCGCAAGCCGCTTTCCCCGGAAATGATAGAGGACAGCGCCCTAAAGGCCCTGTCTGAAAAAGGCGCAGCCGCGCCCGGCGCGGAGTCGGCTCCCGCGGTCACGGACGCCGCCGCGATTTCGGCGCAGAGCACAGTGCAGAATATCGCGCGCGTGGTCAAGAACATCGCCCTGTTCCTGGCAGCGCCGTTCGTCGGGCTCGCCTACATACTGGCCTTCCCGATCGTCGGCCTGGGCATGCTTGCCTGGATGGGCATCCAGGCGCAAAGGAAGAAGTCCGACGAGGCGGTGAAACTGCAGCCGGCGGCGCCTGCGAAAGCCGGCCTCGTCAAGAACACCGCGCTGTTCCTCGCGGCACCTTTCATCGGGCTGACCTATATAATCGTCGGACCCATCGTAGGATTGTTCATGCTCGCATGGTTCGCTTTCCAGGCTTGGAGCAAGCTCGGCACCAAAGCCTTGGCCGGCCGGCCCGAAACAAAGTAACTGAGCACGAAAAAAGGGCGGGGGCTCTCCCCGCCCTTTTTTTATCTGCAATTCCCGGGCTCCCGGCAATCGGCAATCTCGGATAAGAATCCCGCGCCACCCTTGCCTTAAACAGTAAGCGCGCAGCGCGCAATTCCGCTCGTCCCATGCGGCGGTATCTACGACGCCGCGTATAGAGCGCGCCTAAGTTACTTGGCGCCGCCGTGCTCTTCCTCGATTTCCTCGTAGCCGGTCAACATGGACTTGATGTGTGCCGTGCGGGTGTGACCGAGGGTCGCGAGGTAGATGTGCATGAATATGAATCCGGAGAAGAAGATGAAAATCAGCACATGCGCGGTGTCCACCACCCGCACGCCGCCGAGCAGGTCGATCATGCCGGAAAAGCGCTTGACGTCCCACAGCAGCACCCCGGTCCAGAATTGCAGGGGAACGAGCAGCAGCATGATCACCTGGTAGCTCATACTCTGCATCGAGTTGAACTTCTGGTAGACACTGACGTGGTGCGGATTGGGTTCGCCTTTGAAAATGCCGTAGCCGTAAAACATGGCCTGGCGGAAGCTCGCGCGAAAATGCTTCATCGGGCTCAATTCGGGGTGGTACACCCGGATCTTGTCCGAAAACAGGTAGAAAAGCAGCCAGATGAAGAAATTGCCGATGAGCACAAAACCGATCCAGTCGTGCACGACCACCGCCGTGCGGAACGACATCAGGTCGATCAGCCCGATGTAACGAATCTGAAAGCCGGTGATGATCATCGCCACGAATCCGAGCGCGTTGATCCAGTGCCAGATCCTGACGGGGAGCGGGTGAACGTAGATTCTTGGCATTGCGTAGTTCCCTTTTACATTCGTGCATCGGCGTCGGCAAAGCGACGAACGACTCGGGACGGCTTCGGATCCAGGCGTTTCAGGAGTCTTCCTTACCGCCTATTCTCTTCGCGTATCTCTTGAATAGCCAGTTGAGCGTCAAATGGCCCAGCGGCGCGCCGATGCCGCCGAGTACTGCTAGGGCGAGGAGCCAGTCCAGCAGCTTGATCCGGGTGCCGCCGATGGCGTAAAAGCCGCCCACGGAGTCCACCGAAATGATGGAGTTCAGCACCTCCGGTTTTGCGCCGTAGCGCACGGGTCTGCCGTCGGCGCCGACGATGGAAACCGTCACGCTCTGGAACGGATCGGCGCCTTGCTGGTGGCATTTGGCGCAGTCCCGGACCGCCTCGGCGCTGCGCACGAGCTGATGCGCCTCGACACCCGTGCTGACCTCGAGGCGGCCCCGCAGCGTCGTCTTGCCGTCAGTGCCCTCCTGATTGAATCCGCGCAGCAGGCTTTGCAGTGCCATCGCATCCAGGCCGGTGCCCTTTGCGTCGGCCAGGCGCGCGCGGGATTCGAACTGCGGCACGCCCTCCTTTTCGGCAACGCGCTGCTGCGCCGCATTGTCGTACAGCCTGAGGTCGACCTTGCGCTTTGCCTTGGGCGAATGGCAGGCAGGGCAGGATACCGCGTCGAAATGCCGTCCGGCATTGGGCAGCCAGGTCTTGTGGGCAGCCAGCGCGTCCTGGTGGCACCCAAGACAGGCGCTCTTCAGCCGGTCCCCCTTGGCCGCGGCGCTCACGTCGTGCGCATTGTGGCAGCTGGAACAGGCCATGGCGGCCTGGCCGTGCACGCTGCCGGCATAGGCGGTGTAGATGGGATAGTGGCAATTGCTGCACGGCGCTCCGGAGGCGGCATCAAAAGCGGCCTTGGCCATCACCGCGTGAGGACTGTGGCAGTCGGTGCAGATCGGCGCACCCGGGTTGCCGTCACGAACGAGGGCGGCGTGTATGCTGCCTTCGTATTGCTTGAAAACGGGGGCGTGACAGGATTCGCAGACCTTGGTCTGCGCCAGCGAATATTCCCGACTGCCGGCGATCTTCGTCTTTACCGGGGGATGGTTTTCGAACGAAGTGCTGGCATGGCAGACGGCGCAGCCGATCGCGCTATGCACCGATTTTGCAAATGCCGCCGCGTCAACCTGCAAAGAGAGTTTGTCTCCGTTGGCGAGTTTCATCTCCAGACCCGCAGACGAATGGCAGGCAAGACACTGCTCGTCCAGCTGGGAAAGCGCGCTGTCCGCGGCGCCTGCGGTCGCGCTGGCGACAGCAAGCAGCACCGCGGCGAATGCGAGCCGCGCGGCATTGACCAGGTCCGCGTGGATAGCCGCTCGTGTCGCCGCGCTTTGTCTCCGGGCACGTACCATTCCTAGCCTCCCAAATCCTGCCTTTGCGGCAATGAGCGCGTATGGTAAGCCGCGGCGGTTCGCGGTGGCTTGATATTGATCAAATCAAGGCACCGGAGAATCGGAGCGTGCGCGCAAGTCCTGCGCACGGATCTTCGCTTTTGTCCCCGCGCCGTCGGTCCTGCAACCTTGGCCGCCGGTTTCAGCTTGTCGTTTTTCCCTGCATGGGGGCACGCCCCGATCGGCCCCGGACCGGAACGCTATTACTTTTGCAAGGGCAGGTGAATGATGAACGTGGTTCCCTTGCCGGGTTCGCTTTCCACGTTAATCGTTCCGTCATGGTTGTCGATGATTCCCCACGTAACCGCAAGCCCAAGCCCGTTTCCGTGCTGGCCTTTCGTGGTGTAAAACGGCTCAAAGATTCTGGACAAATCGTCTTTCTGGATTCCCTGCCCGGTATCGGCGATCCTTATTTCGAGGTAATCCTTGCGCCCAGCCTTGTCCATGGCCGGCCAGCTTTGCCAGCTGCATTCCGGATTCGTGCAACACCTGAACATTCCGTGTGACAGAACTTCAAAACAGCAAACCGATGATCCGCAATCCGGACATTTGGCATTCTGCTCGACCAACGTGGCATTGCATTGCGGACACGAAACCTGCAAGGACTTTCCCCTCTCTATTTCTATGCCGTACTCGTGTCTGTGCTTTCCGTAGACCGGGTCGAGATTTACGATACCGAGATTGCCGTTCGAGGCGACTTTTACCTTTACCGTCGGCAAGCCGTAAATTCTCAGCTCACTGTCCATCAGGTCATGCCCTTTCGGACAAACTGCGGCCTTGATCTGTGCCAAGCCTTGCGGAGAAAGGGAAATCAGTGACGGAACAAGCGAAATCTTTCCGCCGTTGTCCCCGATTGCATCGGCGGCATTGACGAGCAGGTTTATGACGACCTGCTGAATCTGGTTTGCATCCACTTTCACTTCCGGCAACGACGTGTCGAAACGCGCATCGAGCTCGATTCGCTTGAGCAATAGTTGGCTCGCAACCACGTCTATTGCGCTCTTCAGGACCCTGTTTATATCCGCCTCGTGCTTCTTGGGCGGCGATTGGCGGGAGAAATCGAGCAGGCTCTTGACAATTTCCCTGCTTCTTATTGTTTCCCTCACGATTACTTCCAGGTTTTCCTGAAGCTCGGGATTGTCCTTCGTCCGTTTTAGCAGAAAGCTGCTGTACGTCAATACACCAGTCAACGGGTTGTTTATCTCGTGTGCCACCCCTGCCGCAAGCCTGCCCAGCGAAGCCATCTTGTCGGATTGGAAAAGCTGCTGTTTCGCTTCTGCCAGGCTCTTGGTCATCTTGTTGAACGATTTTGCGAGTATTCCGAGTTCGTCCCTCCCGGGGTTGTCTATCGTGTAATTCAGATTGCCCGCACTGACCTGTTTGGTCGCTTTTACCAATTCACTGACAGGATTGCCAACCCACTTTCTGACGAAGAGCGCGATAAAGACGCTAATACCGAGAATCGCAATAGCCGCAAATATGATCAGTCTGAATTTGCTTTCCTCGATTTGTTGATCGACGTTCTTCAAGTCCATCTTTACATCGAGCACGCCCAGCACCGTCTGGTCCTTGGTGTGCGCATGGCAGGACGCCTGGTAACAGGAACGTTGGTTGTAAATCGGATTGATCACGGCAAGTATGCGGGACGAATCCGGACTGACCCGGTAAATGCGCGTACGTTCGTCGATAGGCAGTTTCTGCAACGGCGCATTCTCGGTGTGGCACGCGTAACAACTCTCGGCGTGCTTGTCAACCATCTTCCCGATCGATTCGCTGCGGGAAGAGAACTTCACCACCCCTTCCTTGTTGAGTATGCGGATCTCCTTGATGCTCGAATCATGCGAAACCGTATTTATGATCGCATGCACCTCTTCTGACTTGTTCTCCAGCATACTCGTCAGCGTGCTGTTCTTAATTGCTTCGCTCAGCTGATTTGCATTGATTCCGGCCTGGGAAATCAATGCGCCGGTCTGCGCGCTAATGCTGAGGTAGGAAAACACGCCAATAATAAGGACTGTAATTATGCCGACCGCAATTATCAGTCTCAAACCGATCCTGGTTACCATCTCGCTTGATTCCGTCCGGCAGTGTTTAAAAGCATAGGGACTTCGGGTGCCTGGGCCGCTCGCTGGCGGCGCGACTGCGGGCTGTGCCGCCAGCGAGCCCGATCTGGGGCGCAACGCGCACGCTGGCTGACAGACACGGGCGCGCGACGAAGCGCATCATCCAGGCATGGCGCATCGGCACATTCGGCCCGCCGCTTCAATGGTCCGCGGCGCTCAGCCGTGGGCGGCCCGATCCTTCTTCGCCGGACCCGGGTCCTTTCTTTCGGGACCGGAAAGGTACCTGATCAGAAGCACGCCCAGAACGAGAAAGGACAACAGCAGCAGGTATGCCAATCCCTTCGTTTCGAAGATGTTTACGTAACTGTAGTATTCCACTGTGACTCCTTGCTCTATTCCTTGCTGAAGACCGACATCCGGGTCACTACCCATCTGAAGACCCACACTTCCACGAACACCACGGTAAGCGTGACTACGATTTCCTCCCATGATGGATAGTATTTATTGGGGACATACCAGTTATATGCAATCAAACATACGTTTTGCCGGTTCAGGATGACGCCCAATACGGTCATGATGGCCGCCACTCTGATCACCCCGAACCTTCTGTTTCTCACGCCGTAAGCAAACATGAAGCAGGGTATCAGTACAAAGCCGATGACTTCGACAAGATACCAATAGCCCCAGGGGCCGTTGAGCAGCTTCCATTTCTCTCCGTGCATGAAAATGAATGCCAGGAAGAAATAGTAGACAAACATGGTGATGGCAGCACCCTTGCCCAGACCCAGAATCACGTCCTCGTGGGAATGATGCGTTTTTGCGCCGATGAGGTTGCTAAACACCTTCGAACTGATCGTTCCCTCGAAAATGACCATCGCCAGTCCACCGAAAATGCTGGATACGAAATAGAGGAGCGGGATGTATTCCGAATACCAGAGCGGGTGAATTTTTGGCTTGGCCATCAAGAACATCGCCCCGATACCGGATTGGTGCAGCATCGACAGCGTGATGCCCACAATCACGGTCCCAAGCGTCAAACTGGTAAGAAATTTCCGCAGCTTTTCCCAGTGCGCCCATTCGGCTATGGTCGGCGAAAATTCCAGGAACAGCGCGCCCGTGTAGAGCAGAAAATGCCAGGCAACGAGAAACAGGACAGAGTTGTATCCGAACGAGTTTCCGATTATCGGATTGATTATGTGCCAGGGCCTTCCCAGATCCAGTACCAACGCGCCGGAATAGAAGACGTACGCCAATAACCCGTTCAATATTGTTACCTTGAGAATGGAGTGATATTTCTCAAGTCGCAGCACATAGACGACAAAGCAAAGGACATAGGCGCCGCCGGCCAGTGCCACGCCGGTCATAACGTCGAAGCCGATCCAGAAGCCGAATGGATACTGTTGGGACAGATTGGTGACCGACCCCAGGCCCTGGGTAAAGCGAAAATAGAGAATTACGAGCCCGAGCAATATGACCGGAATCGAAATGACATTGAATGGCGTGATCCACTTGCCTCGGGGCTTCAGTTCGTCCAGAAAGAATTTGCCGAACCTGACCAATTCGTTTGAGGGAATTGCCGCGGTACTCATTTCTCCACCCCCGATTCCGTCCATTCGTCGTCTTTACGCAGTTCGTCTTTTCTATCCGTCAATGTGTTCAGCGCCAGCAGGAATGCGGGCACGCCGAACTCGATGAGCGGAATTGAAATGAGAAACTCCCTGGTGTATTCGGGATATGGGGTAGTGCCGAGGTCGGTTCTAAACCCGATTTGATTGAACGGGACGGCCGACAGGTAGAGCCAGCCGGAACCTCCGGCTTCGTTCTCCCCGTAAATGTGGTGCACATAGTTGTCCGGATGGCTGTATACGCGATGTCGCGCGATTTCCATCAATTCCCTTTTCTGACCAAACATCAGGGCGTCCGCCGGACAGGACTCCACGCAAGCCGGCTTTTTCCCCTCCTGCAACCTTTCGTAGCACATGTTGCACTTCATGATTCTCGGATTCCACGAGGCATACTCGAATTTCGGAATGTCGAACGGACAGGAGATCATGCAAAATCTGCAGCCCATGCATTTGTCGCCATCCCAGGTGACGGGCCCCTCTTTCGTCTTCAGCATCGCATTCACCAGGCACGCAGCCGCGCAAGCCGGCTGCCAGCAATGCAAACATTGCTTCTTGACGAACACTTCGCCTTTTTCCGTACTGAAGCGATTGACGACCGTGAACTGTCTTTCGCTCGTATCGCGAATACTCTCAAGCGCATTGTCGCTAGTAATGTCCGGTACGTAATTGCTGTGCGTCTCCGAACATGCCACCTCGCACGATCGGCAGCCTATGCATCGGGTCGTATCGACCAGCACTCCGACGAATTCCCTGGGTTCTTTCGCATCATCGGCTTTGATATTGACATTGGGTATGCCGCCCACGCTAAGGGTGGCCGAGGCTACCAGGAACTGTCTTCTGTCCACGATTCTTCCTATTTAAAGACTCATCGCTAACCGAATCTCATCGATCAGAACGCTTTCTTGCCCGAGTGGCACTTCTTGCAACCCACGCTTGCCTCCTTGCCCTTGCCGACCTGGTGACATTTCCAGCACTGTTGGTGGACCACCACTTTCGCGCTGAGGGTTTCGTCCGCAATGTTCATTGGATTGGTGTTGTGGCAACCGGAGCACTTGTAGGTGTCCTGCTTTGTCGAGTCCGACTTGCCGTGACAGATCTCGCATTTGATCGAAGAGGACTTGAAATAGTCCGGATGCGGGGTAACCAGCTTCTTTGCATCTATCGAATGGTGGCAATCGGCGCATTTGATCCCGAGATCCTTGAAGTGCATCTCATGGTGAAATGTGACCTCGCCGACCGAAGAGGGGAAAACCCGTTCGGCCGGTATCCCGGAAATTTCTGATTTTGCCGGGAGGCTGGCAGCAACAAGCAGGATTGCGCAAATTGCCGTGACGAGATTTTTAATCATGTCTGTCTCTTTCCGGATGTTCGATCAATTGGCTTTGAAGCCGCCTGGAATCTGTTTTCTATCGGAGCAGGAAAGCCTTGGCAAAATCCCCCAGAATTGCTTCGTCCATGTCTTGTTTCCCCGGTTTGGCGTCACTCTTGGCGGCCGACGCGACTTGCGGATTGCGCTTTTCCGCCGCCCGTACGATTTCCGCGTACTTGTCCACCTCCTCCTTGTACCAATTGATAGAATCCACGCCGATCTTGAGCGAGCGCAGTTCGTCGGCCAGATTGGACGGTTCGATGCAGCACATCCAGCTCAACTCGAATGGAATCAGTCCGATCAATTCGGGATGCTCGATATGCTCCGTATTTACCAAGGTCACTTTTCCGCTTATCGGGGAGGCGATGTCGATGCTGTGAGAGTTGTGCTTGATCGCGAGTAGCGGCTCGCCTTTCTTGATTTCCTTGTTCAGTTGCGGCAATTCGACTGAATCGATCTTGCTGATAATTTTTCTGGCGAAGTCATCGATGCCGATGCGCGCGGTACCGTTCAATTCCACATTGACCCAGGTGTGGTTGCGCGAGATGAAGATTCCGGCGGGAACGTTGAATTCACGTTGTGAACCGGATTCTTTGGTAGAGGGGGTAATCAAACGCACCGTCGGCTTCATTTGTCGTTCGATTCTGTCCCTGCGCTTTATGAGAGACTTGTTGAAGAAATTGATCAGTTCGTCTTCCGTAAACGGCTTTTGCACGTAATCCATTGCACCGAACTTCATGGTTTCGACGGCGGTGTCGATCGATGCATAGCCGGTTATCACGATCACATCGATATCGGGGCGCAGGTGCTTTACCGCCTTGGTTACCTCGAGCCCGTCCATTTCCGGCATTTTCAGGTCAGTGAAAACGAAGTCGTAATCGTTCTTCAGAATTAGCCCCAGGGCTTCGCGGCCTTTTTCTACGGTATCGATGCTATAGCCGGCGACAACGAGAATCTTCCTGAAGCTGTCTAGAATGATCGGTTCGTCGTCTACTGCCAGAATTCTGGCTTTCGGGTCTTTCACCTCCACTCGCTTCAGCGTTTTCGCTTCTTCCGAAAAGTCCAGCTTCAATCCGATGTCGAGGGCTTCCTCGCGCTCCTTCTTGAGCTTCAATTCCTGTCTTCTTTGAAAATATATGCGCAGGGAGAAGTCGACGATTATGAAGACAATAACCGTAACAACGACAATTAAGAGAACCATTTCATGCCTCCGTGGATACTTGGCTTCTAATAAACTGGGAGTGTAAGGAGTCTTTGATCAAGCCCATCGGATTGACCGGGTATTCGTTAGGGGGCTCATGCATTGGAGTAGCGGTAGATGGCCGCGCGACACTGCCGCGCGGTACTTCGCTCATGTCTCCCTGGTTGCTTTTGGGACCTTGTCATTCATACCTTCCCGGACTGTTGGGGAGGAATAAGCAATTAAAATAGGACGATCAAATTTTGCGCGCAGCCGTGTGCGGCCGATTGATAATTGTCAATAATGCGTTTGATACGCTGCCGCGCTTCAGCGGAGGTCGATCCGCCGACCGGTGAAGAGATGAAAGCGGTTGTAGCGTCCGCGAACGGCCGTTTGCGCGTCGAGCCGGACGAAACAAAGACGTTGACCTGGCAGCGCGTAGAGACAGGACCTGATTTTGCGAAGGGACGAGGGCCGGGGCCGAGGCGCGCCTCGGGTTCAGCCTCGCACATTCAGGGCTGATGCCTAGTCGGCTGCGGATCCTGCGGGATCCTGTTCCGTTCCCCGGATGCGGATATCGTACTTTTTCATCAGCGCCTGGAAATTGGCGCGCTGCATGCCGGTTTCCTCGGCGCTTCTGGTTACGTTCCAGGCGTTGCGCTTGAGCGCCTCGAGGACGAACAGCTTTTCGACGTTTTCGACCGACTTCTCCCGCGCGACTTTCTTAATGCGCTTGAGTTCGTCGCTCGTGCGGGGCACGTCAAGATCGAGCCGCGGCAGCATGTCGATGATGTTCGCCAGATGGGCCTGGCGCACAACTTTGTCCGTGGCGAGAATCACCGCGCGGTGGATTGTATTCTCCAGTTCGCGCACGTTCCCCGGCCAGCCGTAGTGCACCAGGGCACTCATCGCGCCTTCGGAAAACTCCACCACTTTCTTGCCCAGTTCCTGGTTGAAGACCTTGAGGAAATGGAAAGCCAGAGGCGCGATGTCGTCCCGGCGCTCCCTCAGCGGCGGTATCTGGATCGGAAAGATGTTGATGCGGTAGAAAAGATCCTCGCGGAAAGTGCCTTCGGCCACCATTGCCTTCAGGTCCTTGTTGGTGGCGGTAATCAGCCTGAAGTTGGCGCTCTGGGTCCGGGTATCTCCGACCGCCTTGAATTCGTGCTCCTGGATCACGCGCAGGAGCTTGGCCTGGGTGGTAATGGAGACGTTGCCGATTTCGTCCAGAAACAGGGTTCCGCTGTCCGCGACTTCGAACATGCCTTTCTTGTTGGTCACCGCGCCGGTGAACGAACCCTTGATGTGCCCGAACATTTCGCTCTCGAGCAGATTCTCGCTGAGCGAGTTGCAGTCGACCGCGACAAAGGGCTTGTCCTTGCGCAGGCTGTTGTAGTGGATGGCGCGCGCAATCAGTTCCTTGCCGGTCCCGCTCTCGCCGGTGAGCATGACGGTGCTGTTGGTGGGTGCGCATTGGGCGATGAGGCGGTAGACGCTTTGCATCTGCGGGCTGGAGCCGATGATGTTCTCGAAGCGGTATTTGGAACTTACCTCGCTCCTGAGATCAAGGTTCTCCTGCATGAGTTGCCGTCGCTCCAGCGCGCGCTTGACCACGAGCTTCAGTTCGTCCGGATCGAACGGTTTGGACAGGTAGTCAAAGGCGCCAAGCTTCATCGAGCGAACCGCAGTCTCGATCTGGGACAGCCCGGTGACCATGATCACGTCAATGTCCGGATGCGTCTCCTTTACCCGGCGCAGGACTTCCAGGCCGTCCATCCTGGGCATCATGATGTCGAGGATCAGCGCGTCGTAATGACTTTCGTCGATCTTCCTCAGCGCCTCCATGCCATCCTGGACCGCCTCGACCTCGTATTCGCCGTCATCGCCCAGAATGCGTAGGCAACTTCTGACGACAATTTCTTCGTCGTCGACGACAAGGATCCTGGCTTTCATTGATTGCTCCTGGTGCTCTGCGCCTCTGCCGCGGGAGGATGAACGGGAAGATAAATGCGGAAGGTGGACCCGCTTCCAACCGTGCTTTCCACCTCGATAAGCCCGCCGTGCGCCCTGACGATTCCGTGGCTCACCGACAGCCCCAGCCCCGTGCCCTTGCCCACTTCCTTCGAGGTGAAGAACGGATCGAAAATCCGCTTGAGGCTCTTCTCCGGGATTCCGCATCCGGTGTCGATGATCGAGATTTCGACCATTGTCACCGGCTCCATTCCCGGTTCGGGACTTTTCGGCCGCGGGCACCGGCCGCTGCGAACGGTAATGCTGCCTTCGTGCTCGATCGCATGCTGGGCGTTGACCAGCATATTCATGATGACCTGTTTGATCAGATCGGCGTCGGCCCAGACCCGCGGCAGATCCGGGTCTAGATCCATTGCAATCTCGATATCGCGAAACGACGCAGGCCGTTCGATGATGCGCGCCGTGTCTTCGATCACCTGGTTGAGGTCGGCGAAATTCTTTTCCGGCGTCTTCTCGCGCGCGAAATCGAGCAGCCTGCGTATGATGGTCGCGCAACGCTTGGTCTCGCGGATCACCAGATCCAGGTCTTCGGCGTCCGGGGTTCCATCCGGCATTTTCTTTCGCAACAGGGTCGTAAAGGTCAGCACACCGGTGAGCGGGTTGTTCAACTCATGGGCGATGCCGGCAGCGAGCAAGCCGACCGATGCGAGCTTTTCCGAACGCACCGTTTCAGCTTCGGCTACGCGCAATTCCTGGGTCCTCTTTTCCACCTTCTGTTCCAGCGTGCGGCCCCAATCGCGCAACTCCGCTTGCGAATTTCGCAGCGCTTCGGTCATGGCGTTGAAGGAAGCGGCGAGCTGGCCGAATTCGTCCGCGCTGCGCACGGGAATGGTCTGTTCCAGATTCCCCGAGGACAGCCGTTTTGCGCCGGCCTCCAGGTCGCGCAGCGGCACGTAGACCAGGCGGTGGACAAAGAAACCCACGCTGAGCGCGGCGATGAGGATGAACCCCAATGACAAGCTCGCCATGGCAATGGTGTTGGTCCGCATCTTCCGATCGATATCATCGAGCGAATAGACGATGTCGAGCACGCCGAGCACCGACTGGGCTTTGCTGTGCACGTGGCAGTTCGCCGTATAGCACGAGGGTTCGTTGCGGATCACGTCCATGCTGCCGAGCATGCGCCGCCCACCCGGAGTTGCAAAAATCCGCGAGCGCTGGCTTTGCGCGACCTGCTCCAACGGTGCGTCGCCGCGATGGCAGAGGACGCAGGCCTCGGCCTTGCGATCCACCTTGAGCCCGAGCTCGGGCAGGTAGGTGGAGTGAATGATGGTACCGTCCTTGCTCAGTATCCGGACTTTTTCAATGCTCCCCTGGTTGCCCACATCGCGGATGATGCTGTCCACGTAGGTGGGCTGATTCGTGAGCATGGCAAAGCGCGTGCTGTTCTTGATCACATCGGAAATCTGGGCGACATGACTTACCGCCTCGCGCAACAGTTCGTCGCGCTGATGGCGCACGACGAGTACGATGAACACCAGCATCGCCAGCGTCAGTGCAAGCGCCAGATACAGGATGACTTTGAACTTGAGGGTTTTCGCGCGCATTCAGGCCCTTACCCTTCCTTGAGGTGCAGAAGGGGTCGGCGTTGTTTTGCGCGTCGAGGAAGCATCATGACTGCTGTGTTTAAGCTGCTCAAATAAGCCGAGTATTACGAGAATCATGAGGTTAGCAGTTCCTCAGGAGCGCAAGTTTGACCGGCATCAAACTCGGGAGCGGGAAATCCCGCGTGGCTGGTCATTGCGCCTCCCCGCTGCCAGCCGGGTCGCCGGGGCGGCAATTTCGTCGATTACGCGCATTGCGCGCGCGCGATACGATGGCACATTTCGACCGGGGTGGCATCAAGCTGGCAGCCCGGATACACTGAGTGCCGCTCGCCGTACTGCCTGGTCGAAACGGCGCCGATGCGGGCTGGCCGGCAAGCGGCAAGCCGCGAGCAGCATACATAATATTTCAGCAATACAACGAGATAAACTGCATATGCGGATCGCAAGCTGGAACGTCAACTCGCTCAAGGTGCGCCTGCCACAGGTTTTGGACTGGCTGGCCCAGCACCGGCCGGATGCGCTCTGCCTGCAGGAGCTCAAGCTGGAGGACGCGAATTTCCCGGTGGCCGCGGTCGAGGCGGCCGGTTACTACGCGGCGTATTCGGGCCAGAAGACCTATAACGGGGTGGCAATTCTCAGCCGCACTCCGCCTGCGAATATAGCGCCCGGAATAGCCGGATACGATGACCCGCAGCGCAGGGTCATCAGCGCCGATGTCGATGGCGTACGCCTGGTGTGTGCCTATGTGCCCAACGGCCAGAGCCTGGATTCGGACAAGTACCGCTACAAGCTGGCCTGGCTCGCAGCCTTCGCCGGCTGGCTGGAGCAGGAACTGGTGCGGCACCCCCGGCTCGCCGTGCTGGGCGACTACAACATCGCGCCGGAGGACCGCGACGTCCACGACCCCAAGGCCTGGGAGGGCCAGGTCCTAGTGAGCCCGCCCGAACGCGAGGCGTTTCGCCGGCTGACAAAGCTGGGCTTCAGCGACAGCTTTCGCCAGTTCGAGCAGCCGGAGAAATCCTATAGCTGGTGGGATTACCGCATGAACGGATTCAAGCGCAACCTGGGCCTGCGCATCGATCACATCCTGCTCAGCCCCGAGCTCAGTGCGGATTGCGCCAGTTGCTCCATCGACCTCGAGCCGCGCCGCAACGAACGCCCCTCCGACCATGCGCCGGTCGTCGCAGAAATCCGCGCCTGAATAAAAACGCCGGAAACGCCCGGCGTTTTTCCCTGCACCGGCGGGTACCCGCTCTCAGTCGATCAGGTCGTACGCGGGTAGCGTGAGAAACTCGACGTAATTGTCGTCGGTGGTGATCTTCGCGAACAGTTCCGCTGCCTGTTCGTACTTGCCCGCCTTCCACGCCTCGTCGCCCAGATAGGCCTTTACCTTGGGCAGCTCCTCGACGAGCAAGCTGCGGAACAGTTCCTTGGTCACCTTGCGGCCGTCGTCGAGGACCCCCTTGGGCGAACGGATCCACTGCCAGATTTGCGAGCGCGAAATTTCCGCGGTGGCCGCATCCTCCATCAGATTGAATACCGGCACGCAGCCGTTGCCGGCGAGCCAGGCGCCCAGGTACTGGATGCCGACCGAAATGTTGTAGCGCAGCCCCACTTCCGTAATCGGCGTTTCCGGCTCGAAGTCGAGCAGCTCTTTCGCCGTGATGTTCACCTCCGGACGTTGCCGGTCGTACTGGTTGGCTCCGGGCATGTACTGGTCGAACACCGCTTTGGCGATAGGCACCAAACCGGGGTGAGCCACCCAGGTGCCGTCGCAGCCGTCGGTCACCTCGCGCAGCTTGTCCTCGCGCACCTTCGCCATCGCCGCGTCGTTCGCCGCCGGATCGTTCTTGATCGGAATTTGCGCCGCCATGCCGCCCATCGCGGGTGCATGCCGGCGATGGCAGGTCTTCACCAGCAGCAGCGCATAGGCGCGCATGAAGCGCGCGGTCATCCTGACGTGCACCCGATCGGCGAGGCAGAACTCCTTGTGCGAACGGAATTTCTTGATGCAGGAGAACATGTAGTCCCAGCGGCCGATGTTCAGGCCGGCGGAATGGTCGCGCAGTTCCCACAGGATCTCGTCCATTTCGAACGCGGCAAGGATCGTTTCGATCAGAACGGTACCCTTGATCGAACCCTGCGGCACGTCGAGCTCGTATTGCGCCATGACGAACACGTCATTCCACAGCCGCGCCTCGAGGTGGGATTCCAGCTTGGGCAGGTAGTAATACGGGCCGGAGCCGCGCTTGAGCAACTCCTTGGCGTTGTGGAAAAAGTACAGGCCGAAGTCGAAGATGCTGCCCGATACCGGCTTGCCGTCGATCAGCATGTGTTTCTCATTCAGGTGCCAGCCGCGCGGCCGCGCCATGAGCACCGCTGTCTTCTCGTTCAGCTTGTACTTCTTTCCTTCCTGGTCCAGCGTAATGGTGCGGCGCACCGCGTCGCACAGGTTGATCTGGCCGTCGATCATGTTGTGCCAGGTCGGGGTATCGGCGTCCTCGAAGTCGGCCATGAACACGGACGCGCCGCAATTGAGCGCATTGATCACCATCTTGCGCGCGGTGGGGCCGGTGATTTCGACTCTGCGGTCGAGCATGTCGGCCGGTTGCGGCGCTACGGTCCAGTCCGAACTGCGGATGTTAGCGGTTTCCGGCAGGTAATCCGGCATCTTGCCTGCGTCGAACGCCTTCTGGCGAACGGCGCGCGCTGCGAGCAGTTCCTGGCGGCGCGGCTCGAACTTGCGGCAAAGCTTGGCCACGAACGCGACAGCCTCGGGAGTGAGAATCTGCGCGAATTCTGCGTTGATCGGGCCGTGGATTTCCACGCCGCCGGGAAATTTCTCGCTCATTGGTGGAACTCCAGGTTGCGGTATGCGGGAAAAAAGTGGGGTATTTTATTGCCCTGGGGCACATTCCGCAATACGAATGACATTCCGGATTGCGGCAACTCGGACCTGATTGACGAATCAGGATCCGGCGACGGCTACGCGCGATTGCCTCAGGCGGTTTCGTCCGGAGCACCCTTGGCGTCCAGTCCCAGCTCGGCGATCTTGCGCGTGATGGTGTTGCGCCCCATGCCCAGCAGGTTGGCCGCCTCGATGCGTCTGCCTCCCGTGCGGGCCAGCGCTTTGCCGATCAGGGCTTTTTCGAAGGCCTGTGAAAATCTCGCAAGCACGGATGTCTCACCGCTAGCCAAAACGCGCTCGACCTCGCGTTCCAGCGCAGCCACCCAATCCGATTCCGGGACCTTCGCGCCCCCGAGCTTCAACTCCGCCGGCAGGTCGGCAATTTCTATGACCTGCGTCGGTGCCATCACCGTCAGCCAGTGGCACAGGTTTTCCAGCTGGCGCACGTTGCCCGGGAAATCCTGCGCGGCCAGATAATCCATCGCGTCCGGCGAAAGGCGCTTTGCCTCTGCGCCCAGTTCGCGCGCGCTTTTCGCGAGGAAGTGCTTTGCCAGCAGGGCAATGTCCTCGCGCCGCTCGCGCAGGCTCGGCAGTCGCAGCCTGATCACGTTGAGGCGGTGAAACAGGTCTTCGCGGAACAGGCCCTGGCGCACGCGCTCTTCCAGATCCTGGTGCGTGGCAGCAATCACCCTCACATTGGCTTTGATCGGCTGGTGACCACCGACGCGATAAAACTGGCCGTCGGAGAGCACGCGCAACAGGCGCGTCTGCAGTTCCGCCGGCATGTCCCCGATTTCGTCGAGGAACAGCGTGCCGCCCTCGGCCTGCTCGAAGCGGCCGCGGCGCATCGCCTGGGCGCCGGTAAAGGCGCCGCGCTCGTGGCCGAACAATTCGGATTCGAGCAGGTCCTTGGGCATCGCCGCGGTATTGATGGCCACGAAGGGCTTTGCCGCGCGGCTGGAGTGGCGGTGCAGCGCCAGCGCCACCAGTTCCTTGCCGGTGCCGGACTCGCCGGTAATCAGCACCGTGGCATTGGACTGCGATAGCCTGCCGATGGCGCGAAATACTTCCTGCATCGAAGGCGCCTGACCGAGGATCTCGGGCGTAACCTCGCGCGCCTCCTCTCCCTCCGCCTCGCGCACACTCTCGCCCAGGGCCCGACGTATCAGCGCCACCGCCTGATCCACGTCGAAGGGTTTCGCCAGGTATTCGAACGCTCCGCCATGGAAGGCCGCGACCGCAGACTCGAGGTCCGAGTAAGCAGTCATGATGATAATCGGCAGCTCCGGATGGCTACGCTTGACGCTTTGCAGCAGGTCCAGGCCCGAGCCGCCGGGCATGCGGATGTCGGAAACCAGCACTTGTGGCGCGCCCCGTTTCAGTGCATCGAGCGCCTCCTGTGCCCCGGCGAAAGTCTTGTAGGGTATGCCCTCGCGCGCCAGCGCTTTTTCAAATACCCAGCGTATCGAGCGATCGTCGTCTATGACCCAAACTGGTTTCATGTTTTGTCGGGAGCCGATGGAAAACGGAGGCCGGGCGGCAGCGGGAAACCCCCTTGTCGCCCATATCCCGCTCTCTCCATTCCCCGTCTACTCCAGTGGCAGCATGATCGTAAAGCAGGTCCGGCCCGGTTCACTTTCGCACTCGATCGTGCCATGGTGATGCTGCACAAAAGTCTGCGACAGTGTCAGCCCCAGTCCGGTACCCCCGTCGCGGCCCGACACCAGGGGATAGAATATCCGCTCGCGCAACTCCTCCGGGATTCCCGGACCGTTGTCTATCACTTGCAATTCTAATGCCAGCTTGTAGCGTTGCTTGGCCAGCGTCACCTGACGCGCGGCGCGGCTGCGCAACTCGATGTCACCGCTCCCGTTGAGGGCTTGCGCCGCGTTGCGCACGACATTGAGCACCGACTGGATCAACTGCTCCTTGTCGCCGCGCAAATCGGGCAGGCTGGCGTCGTAGTTGCGCTCGATGCGGATGCCGTCGGGGAATTCCGCCAACACCAGGCTTCGCACCCGTTCCAGCACTTCGTGTATGTTCAGCGTAGCCAGCTGCGGCGGACGGTGGGGCGTCAGCAGCCGGTCCAGGAGCGACTGCAGCCGATCCGCTTCCTTGATGATGACCTGGGTGTACTCGCGCAGCTCCGGGCGCTCGAGCTCGCGCTCGAGCAGTTGCGCCGACCCGCGCAACCCGCCCAGCGGATTTCTGATTTCGTGCGCCAGGTTGCGGATGAGCTCACGGTTCGCCTGCTGCTGATCCATCTGCCGCCGCTCGCGCGCGAGCTTGAGCTGCTGGTCTATCGGGCGAAACTCGATCAGGAACCGCGCGGCGGAATTCTCTATCTGCGTGACCAGGCAGTTCAGGTGCAGATTCGCCTGCCCCGGACGCGCGAGCGTCAGGTCGCGGCCGGTATAACTCCAGTGTTGTCCGAGTACGTCCTGGAGGCTGGCGATGAGCTCAGCCGGATCGATGAACAGCTGCGCCACGAACTGGCCGGCTACGTTGTTCAGGCTGAACGCAAACAAATTTTCAGCCGCAGGATTGGCGTACGCGACCCGCAAGTCGGCATCCACCAGGATGACCGAGGTAGCGAGCAAATCGAGTCCGGGATAGGATGTAGTGGCCATTTCGGCGATTCTGAAATGGCCTGTTGCTACTTGATGTTGCTGAGCTCTTTCTTCAGCGCCGCAATATTCTTCTCGTGGCGCTCAACCTTGTCCTTGTACGGCTGCAGTCGGTCAAGGACCCGCTGGTAATTCTTCTCGTCGCCGCTGCGGATCGATTCCTGCTCCGCCAGCTCTGCCTTGGCTTGCACCAGCGCTTTCTCCTCGCCGCTGAGTTCTTCCTCCAGAATTCTGCGCCGGCCATCGTCACGGTTCTTCTGGGTGGCTGGATCGACCTTGGGAAAGCCCTCGGGTGTGGGCGTCGCCTTGTCGGCGCGCGGGGTCCGGATGGCCGGGACTACCGAAATCTCCCTCACCACCACGGTACAGTTCTTGCCTTTGGCTTCCTCCTTCATATTGGTATAGGTGGCGCGGCCGTTCGCGTCCAGGCACTTGTACGTATCCCCCCACGCCGGCGCCACGAGAGCACAAGTCAGCGGAGCGGCCAGTCCTAAACACCTGATGATGCTATTAGCCATAATGCCAATACCATTGAGACGGGAGTTTAAGTCTATGCCAATATCAGGCTGATTTCAAATCGGTTTTGACCTTTTCGCACTACGGGCCGGAACGGCTGCGCCATGCTGTTCATTCAAGAGATGAAAAAGGGGCGGGAAGATTCCCGCCCCTTTTGTCCGCCGAAGCTATTAGCTGCTGTAGTACATGTCGAACTCGAGCGGGTGAGTGGTCATGCGGAACCGCGTGACCTCTTCCTGCTTGAGCGCAATATAGGCATCGATCATGTCTTCGGAGAATACGCCGCCGCGAGTCAGGAACTCGTGGTCCTTGCCCAGATGCTCCAATGCCATTTCCAGCGAGGAACAGACATTCGGCACTTTTTTCGCCTGTGAGGCCGGCAGATCGTACAGGTTCTTGTCTATCGGATCGCCTGGGTGGATCTTGTTCTGCACGCCGTCCAAGCCGGCCAATAGCAAGGCCGAGAAGGCGAGGTAGGGATTGGCCGTCGGGTCGGGGAAGCGCACTTCGACGCGCCGGCCCTTGGGGCTGGTGACGTGCGGGATGCGGCAGGCCGCAGAGCGATTGCGCGAGGAATACGCAAGGTTGATCGGCGCCTCGAATCCGGGAACCAGCCGCTTATACGAGTTGGTGCCAGGGTTGGTAATCGCATTCAGCGCCTTGGCGTGCTTGATGATGCCGCCGATGTAGTACAGCGCAAAATCCGACAGGCCGGCGTATTTGTTGCCGGCGAACATGTTTTCGCCGCCCTTCCACACCGACTGGTGCACATGCATTCCGGAACCGTTGTCGCCGACCACGGGCTTGGGCATGAAGGTGGCCGTCTTGCCATAGGAGTGAGCGACGTTCCACACTGTGTACTTGAGTATCTGCAGCCAGTCCGCGCGCTTGACCAGCTTTTCAAACTTGGTACCGATTTCACATTGCCCCGGTGCGGCCACCTCGTGATGATGCACCTCGACCTCCACGCCCTGCGCCTCCATCGCCAGACACATGGCGTTGCGCATGTCCTGCAGCGAGTCCACCGGGGGCACGGGAAAGTAACCGCCTTTTGCGGGCGCGCGGTGGGCCATGTTGCCACCTTCGTACTCCTTGCCGCTGGACCAGGGCGCCTCTTCGGAATCGATTTTGACGAAGGACCCGGACATATCCACCTTCCAGGTCACCGAGTCGAATACGAAAAACTCCGGTTCCGGACCGAAGTAGGCCGTGTCGCCCAGACCCGTGGACTTGAGATAGGCCTCAGCACGCTTGGCGAGCGAGCGCGGATCGCGATCATAGCCCTTGCCGTCCGAGGGCTCGACCACGTCGCAGGTGATGTTGAGCACGGTTTCGTCCGTGAACGGGTCCAGGCGCGCAGTGTCGGCTTCGGGCATGAGCAGCATGTCGGAGGCCTCGATTCCCTTCCAGCCGGCGATCGAAGAGCCATCAAAAGCGTGGCCGTCGTCGAATTTTTCCATGGTGAACTGCTTGGCGGGAACCGAAACGTGCTGTTCCTTGCCACGGGTGTCAGTGAAGCGCAGGTCTACGAATTTCACCTCCTTGTCCTTTATCTGTTTCAAGACGTCGGCAGGGGACATAGGCATTTAAATCTCCTCAAGAAGCGGTTAATAACGATGGATTTCGGAAAACGTAGGGTTACACAGCAGAAAACATGCCATCCGGTGAAATACGGGCAGAGCATTGTGCCACAAGCGAAGTAAGCTTGCGAACAGGAACAATCACGCCTCGATATGGTGCATAAGCGATTTATCCGCACCAGCTTTGTGCATATCCGGTCTATCCAAATCGGATGCCTGCTTTCCTGCCTTGGGCAGCTTATACTTTGTCTACCCTACGACCAAGTGCCGGCAAATCGTTATGGAGGCTACGCAGAAAATTCTCGCCTGTGCACGCGAGCGCGCGCAGGAACTCAAACTGCCTTACGCCGGCGCATTGCTGCCGGCCGAGGCATACGCACTCATGCAGGATATGCCCGGGGCGAAACTGGTCGATGTGCGCAGCCGCGCCGAACTCGAATGGGTGGGACGGATACCGGGCAGTGTGGCAATCGAATGGAATAGCTGGCCGGGTGGCAGCCGCAATCTTGATTTCGTCGCCCAATTCGAAGCCTTGATCGACAAGAACTCGACCGTCATGCTCCTGTGCCGCAGCGGCGTGCGCTCGCACCACGCTGCAATTGCGTTGGCGAGGATAGGCTATTCCCAGGCTTTCAACGTGCTGCAGGGCTTCGAGGGCGACAAGGATCCGAACGGCCAGCGCAACAAGCTGGGTGGCTGGCGTGCAGCCGGCCTGCCGTGGAAACAGGGATGATCGGGCGAACGCTCCGGGTTTAGCCCCTGGCGGCCGGCCATGTAGAATTACTAAGTCTCCTTTCGTTCAGTTCTTCCATGTTCAATTCCGTACGCGGCACCCGCGGTATGGCAGTGGCGCCGCACTCGCTGGCCGCTCAGGCCGCGCTCGCGGTGCTGCGCGAGGACGGTAATGCCGTGGAGGCCATGATCGCCGCCGCGGCGAACATCGCCGTGGTCTATCCGCACATGAATTCCATAGGCGGCGACGCGTTCTGGCTGATCCGCGTGCCCGGGCAGGCGCCGCGCGCCATCGACGCATGCGGTGCTGCTGCGGCAGCCGCGTCCATTGCCTGGTACGCCGGGCAAGGCATCACGAATAGCATACCGTTTCGCGGCGGCGTCGCCGCCAATACGGTCGCCGGCACTGTTTCCGGATGGAGCGCGGCGTACGAATTCAGCAGAAAGGAGCTGGGAGGAAAACTACCGCCGGCCCGCCTGCTTGCCGACGCCATCCATTACGCCGAGAACGGCATTGCCGTCACCCGCAGCCAGAATGCGACGACGGCGGCCAAACTGGCGGGCCTCAAAGGCGTGCACGGCTTCGACGAAACCTATCTGATCGACGGGGCGCCGCCTGAATCGGGCAGCGTGTTTCTGCAACCGCGCTTGGGCGCGACGCTGCGGCAACTCGCCAAGGCCGGGCTGGATGATTTTTATCGCGGCGAATTGGCCGAATCGCTCGCGCGCGATCTCGCCGCGGCAGGCAGCCCGCTCTCGCTCCCCGACCTGCAGCGGCATCAGGCGCAATGGCCCACGCCGCTGGCGCTCAGGCACTCGCTCGGCACGCTGTACAACATGACGCCGCCGACACAAGGCGTAGTGTCCTTGCTGATCCTCGGCATACTCGACGTCCTCGAAATCGGCAGGCTCGATCCCCATAGCGCGGATTACGTGCACCTATGCGTGGAGGCCACGAAACAGGCGTTTACGATTCGCGATCGCAGCATCACCGACCCGGCCTACATGAAAGTCGACGCGCAGAGCTTCCTCGAGCCGGCCGCAATTCGCGCGCTCGCCGCCAAGATCGATCGGAACAGGGCCGCCCCCTGGGGTGCAGGCAAAGGACCGGCCGATACCGTCTGGATGGGAGTGATCGACGGCGAGGGCCGCGCCGTGAGCTTCATCCAGAGCACTTATCACGAGTACGGCAGCGGCGTGGTGCTGAAAGACAGCGGCATCGTCTGGCAGAACCGCGGCTGCAGTTTTTCGCTCGACGATCTTGCCCTCAACGCACTGCGTCCCAGGCGCAAGCCCTTTCACACCCTCAACCCGGCGCTGGCGTTGTTCGACGACGGCCGCAGCATGGTCTACGGCAATATGGGCGGCGACGGCCAGCCGCAGAGCCAAAGCGCAGTGTTCTCCCGCTACGCGCTGTTCGGCATGAATCCGCAGGAGGCGGTCAGCGCGCCCCGCTGGCTGCTGGGCCGGACCTGGGGGCAGACCAGCGATACCTTGAAGCTGGAGGCGCGCTTCCCGGCCGAAGTCGTCGACCGGCTCAGGCACTACGGCCACGAAGTGGAAATCCTGCAAGCCTGGGACGAAACCATGGGCCATGCCGGCGCCATAGTGCGCCATGCCAACGGCGTGCTCGAGGGCGGCGCCGACCCGCGCTCCGATGGCGCGGTCGCCACCTTCTGACATGGCCGCGAAAAGTCCGGCCTCCTTGGCGGTCCCGCGCGGTGGTGAACCCTTCAGTGCACGGACCAGTCCACCATGCCCGAGTAGGCCGTGCCCAACACCACCAGCCCGAAAGCGATGCGGTACCAGGCAAACGGCGTGAAATCGTGGTGCGAGATGTAACGCAGCAACCAGCGCACGCACAGAAACGCTGAAAAGAAGGCAGAAACAAATCCTACCGTCCACATTCCCCAGTCATCGAGCGAGAGCAGCGTACGCTCCTTGTACAGCTGATAGGCGGAGGCCGCGAACAGCGTCGGAATGGCGAGAAAGAAAGAAAACTCGGTCGCCGCCTTGCGCGACAGGCCGAACAGCAATCCGCCGATGATGGTGGCCCCGGAGCGCGAGGTTCCGGGGATCAGCGCAAACGCCTGGGCAAAACCCAATTTCAGGGCGTCCATCCAGCGCAGATCCTCCACTTCGCGTATGCGCACCGTGTGCTCGCGCTTTTCCGCCCACAGGATAATGAAGCCGCCGATGATGAAGGCCAGCGCCACCGGCACCGGCTGGAACAGCTGCGCCTTGATCGCTTTTCCGAACGCCAGACCCAGCACCGCGGCCGGAATGAACGCGATCGCCAGGTTGAGGGCGAAGCGCTGCGCCTCGGGCTTCGAGCGAAGACCCGCGATCACCTTGCCTATCTTTACGCGATATTCCCAGCACACCGCGAGTATGGCGCCGCACTGGATCACGATCTCGAACAACTTGCCCCTTTCGTCGTTGAAACCGAGCAGGTCGCCGGCCAGGATGAGATGGCCGGTACTCGACACCGGCAGAAACTCGGTGAGGCCTTCGACCACGCCGAGCACGAGCGCTTTGATGAGAATGATCGTGTCCATGCGAAGGATTGTAAGCGGGCACGGCCATCCGCATCCGTGTCAGGTCAAAAAAAACGGCGCACGAATGCGCCGCTTTCACTTACACCGCCGGGCTTCAGGCTTTGGAATAGATCTGCGCGCCCTTTTTCACGAACTCCACCGCCTTTTGTTCCATTCCCGCAGCCGCCACTTCGGCCAGCGCGGCCTGCTCATCGACGCCCTGGGCCGCAGCGTAGTCGCGCACGTCCTGGGTGATTTTCATGGAACAGAAATGCGGGCCGCACATGGAGCAGAAGTGCGCGACTTTGGCGCTGTCCTTGGGCAGGGTCTCGTCATGGAACTCGCGCGCCTTGTCCGGATCGAGGCCGAGGTTGAACTGATCGTCCCAGCGGAATTCGAAGCGCGCCTTGGACAAGGCATTGTCGCGGATCTGCGCCCCCGGATGGCCCTTGGCGAGATCGGCCGCATGCGCCGCGATCTTGTAGGTGATGATGCCGTCCTTGACGTCGGCCTTGTTCGGCAGGCCGAGGTGCTCCTTGGGCGTGACATAACATAGCATTGCCGTGCCGTACCAGCCTATCATCGCCGCGCCGATGCCCGAGGTGATGTGATCGTAGCCGGGCGCGATGTCGGTGGTGAGCGGTCCCAGGGTGTAGAACGGCGCCTCCTTGCAGTCGCGCAACTGCAGTTCCATGTTCTCCCTGATCATATGCATCGGGACGTGGCCCGGCCCCTCGATCATCACCTGCACCTCGTGTTTCCACGCGACATCGGTAAGCTCGCCCAGGGTCTTCAACTCGCCCAGCTGCGCTTCGTCGTTGGCGTCAAAAATCGAGCCCGGACGCAGGCCGTCGCCCAGCGAAAACGCGACGTCGTAGGCCTTCATGATGTCGCAGATGTCCTCGAAATGCGTGTAGAGGAAACTCTCCTTGTGGTGCGCCAAGCACCACTTGGCCATGATCGATCCGCCGCGGCTGACGATGCCGGTCATGCGCCTGGCCGTAAGCGGCACGTAGCGCAGCAGCACCCCGGCATGGATGGTGAAGTAGTCCACCCCCTGTTCGGCCTGTTCGACCAGGGTGTCGCGGAAAATTTCCCAGCTGAGCTCCTCGGCCTTGCCTTCGACTTTTTCCAGGGCCTGGTAGATGGGCACGGTGCCGATGGGCACGGGCGCATTGCGTATGATCCATTCCCGCGTCTCGTGGATATCCTTGCCGGTGGACAGATCCATCACCGTATCGCCGCCCCAGCGGGTGGACCAGGTCATTTTCTCGACTTCCTCGCCGATGGACGAACCCAGCGCCGAATTGCCGATGTTGGCGTTGATTTTCACCAGGAAGTTGCGGCCGATGACCATCGGCTCGGACTCGGGGTGATTGATGTTGGCCGGGATGATGGCGCGGCCGCGCGCCACTTCGTCGCGCACGAATTCCGCAGTGATTTCCTCGGGAATGGCGGCGCCGAAGGACTGGCCCGGATGCTGGCGGGCCATCAACTCGGCCAGCTTCGAACCCTGCGGGCCCGATGCGCGCAGGGTTTCGATGTATTGCCGACGCTGCAGGTTTTCGCGGATGGCGATGAATTCCATTTCCGGCGTGACCGTGCCGCGGCGCGCGTAATGCATCTGCGACACGTTCATGCCCGGCTTGGCGCGCAGCGGCTTGCGCTGCAGATTGAAGCGCAACTCGGCGAGCTTGGGATCGAGCAGGCGCTCGACGCCGAACTTCGACGTAGGCCCGGGCAGCGTTTGCGTATCGCCGCGCTCTTCTATCCACCTGGCGCGCAAGGGCGCCAGGCCAGCACGAATATCGATTTTCGCGCCCGGATCGGTGTAGGGCCCCGAGGTATCGTAGACGTAGACCGGCGGATTTTTCTCGGCGCCGAAAGAAGCCGGCGTGTCGCTCTGGCTGATCTCGCGCATCGGCACCCGGATATCGGGACGGCTGCCCTGCACATACACCTTGCGCGAGTTCGGCAGCGGCCGGACCGCGGCTTCGTCCACGTGCGCGCTCGCGGCTATGAATTTCGGATTCGCGTTCATGTAGTTCGTTCCTAGAGGCTGCAGGAGCGAAGGCAGGAGGGAGGTCTGCTCACGCTTCCCTGCGGCGGCATTATCCGCATCAGGTTCAAAGGGACTCTCTCACCCGCGCCGCGACTGGACTCTGCGCGCAGGACCCCCAACGTTGAGTGCCCAAGGTACCGCAAACCTTGGCGCTTTGCAATCCGCAAAGCGTGCCGCCTGGCGCGACGCGGCCGACTGGCGCGTCCTCGCAGCGGAGGCCGGCGCGCGCGGCGCGGCAGCATCGCTGCGCCGGTATTACATCTGCTTGGAGCGCTCGTACCGGCGGATACGTTCTTCCAGGTCGGCAAGGCTTTGTGAGGCCGCCAGGTAATCTTCCCTCCCCGCCTCCCCGGCGCGTTCGAACTTGCGAACCAGGGCCTGATAATATGCTTTCAGCTTACTGCCGATCCAGGCGCTACGTGCGGCGCGGGCCCGGTGCTCGATCGCATTAATGTCGATTCTGGGCTCTGGCTCCGTATTCAGATGCATATTGCTCTGCACAATAAGTGACCGGGAGGCAATCGCATCCCAAACGCTGACATTACCCTTTCTGAGTAGCGCTCCAGACGGTTGAATCTGTCCAACAGGGTAGATCTGGGGGTAGAGTCTCATTTGCTATCCTTTCCTATCTAATTGACCCAGCATAATAAAGCCGCTGCGTAGACTTAACATACGGCTTCTGCCCGCAATTATCCAATTGCTTGTTACTATCGACCTGATCGGTCAGTCCTATACTTAGTCTAAATACATGTTGCAATGCGGCAAATTTAGCCTAGAATAGGATCCTGTACAGAAGAATTTGAAAGTCGGTAACCATAATGGAGCTTTATCAACTTCGCAGTTTTGTCGCCGTCGCCGAGGCCCGTCACCTGACCCGTGCCGCGGAAAAGCTGCATGTCAGCCAGCCGGCGGTAAGCGCGCAAATCCGGGCGCTCGAGGACGAATTCGCTCTGGCGCTGTTCGAGCGCACGCCCAGCGGCATGGAACTCACCGCAGCCGGACAGCGACTGCTCGCCGCCGCCGAAAAGGTGCTCGCCGCCGCCCAGATGCTGCGAAATAGCGCGAGCGAACTCAAAGGCAAAGCGGCAGGCAAGGTAAGCGTGGGCACGCTCTCGGATCCGGAGTTCATCCGCGTGGGCGAATTTCTGGGCGCCATGGTCGAGCGCCATCCCCTGCTGCAACTGGAGTTGCAGCATGAGATTTCCGGCGCCACGTTTGCCAAGGTGCGTGACGGCGAACTGGATGCGGGTTTCTATTTTGGCGCGCCAGAACACCCCGGCATGAATGCGCTGTGGCTACGAAGCATTGTCTATCGCGTAGCTGCGCCGGCGGCCTGGAAAAGCCGCGTGCTCGGTGCCGACTGGGACGCGGTCGCGGCCTTGCCTTGGATCGTCACCCCGCCGATCAGCTCTCACTACAGGCTGGTGCGCTCGCTGTTCGACGAACACGGCGTCGTGCCGGCCCAGGTGGTGGAGGCCGACCAGGAGTTCGTCATCGCCAATCTTGTCGGGGCGGGCGTAGGCCTGTCGCTGATCCGCGAAGAACGGGCGCTGGAGAAGGAAGCCGCAGGCGAAGTGTGCTTGTGGCGCGACGTAAAGCTCGACACCGATTTGTGGTTTGTCTACCGTGCCGAGCGCAGCAGCGATCCGGTGATCCTGGCCATGCTCGAGGTGCTCGCCGATACCTGGAAGCTCGGCCCGAAGGCGGATGCCCAATCCGTGCGCAGGTCCGTCGCGCAGGTCTAAACACCGTTCAGCCCGAACGGTCCGGCTAGTTGCGCGAGCGCCTTGCCTCCTGCTGGCCGCTCTATACGCGGGATGGCTTTGCGTATTGAAACCAGTCCCGGACGACAGCGGGACACCATTTCGAGTGTCGGTGCTGGGTGTCGGTGTCGATTGACGCCAAAGCTGGATGTCGATACATTACTGACCGGTCAGTTATCAATATCATCATGAACGCCCCTGAAAAAAAGCCGCTACCCCGCTGGACCCGCCGCAAGGATGCGCGTCCCGAGGAAATCACCGCCGCCGCGCTAGAGCTTTTCGTCGAGCGCGGCTATGCCGCAACCCGCCTGGACGACGTGGCTGCGCGCGCCGGAGTGAGCAAGGGCACGCTGTACCTGTATTTCGAGAACAAGGAAGACCTGTTCAAGGCGGTGGTGCGCGGCAATGTGCTGCCGGTGCTGCAGCATGGCGAAGTGCTGGTGGAGAACTTTTCCGGCAGCTCCGCCGAGCTTGTGCGCAAGCTGGTGCGCGGCTGGTGGGAACTCACCGGTTCGACCAAAGTCGCGGGCATCCCCAAACTCGTCATAGCGGAAGCCGGCAACTTCCCCGACCTCGCCAAGTTCTATTACGACGAAGTGATAGTGCGCGCCCTGTCGATGTTCCGCCGGGTGCTGCAGCGCGGCAAGGAAACCGGCGAGTTCCGCGAGGTCGACATCGACCACCTGGTGCGCGTGGCGCTCGCACCCCTGGTCATGCTCGCGGTGTGGCGCCACTCATTCGCCTGCTGCGAGCACGAACAAATGCAGCCGGAGCGCTATCTGGACGCCTATCTGGACATGCTATTGCACAGCCTGCGCACGCCGCAGGCACAGGAGTAGACATATGCACGCAAAGAGAACCAGGCGCTGGTGGCTTGCGGCCGGCGGCCTCGCAGCTGCGGTTGTCGCCGCCGTTTTTTTCACTCGCGACCACAGCATCGCCTCAACCCAGCCCACCAGCGCGCCGATGGTCGAGTTCGCGCCTGGCGACCTGGTGCAGGCTGAGCGGCGCGAGCTGCGCCTGTCGGTCTCCATCACGGGTACGCTGCAGCCGCGCAACTGGACCACGGTCAAGGCCAAGGTTGCGGGCGAGTTGAAAACAATGCTGGCGCGTGAAGGCGAAAGCGTCCAGCCCGGCCAGGTGCTCGCACGCATCGATCCCCAGGACGCGCAGGCACGGCTGGACGAGAAGAGCGCTGACCTCGAGGCGGGCCGCGCGCAGCTCGCACTTGCGCAAAAGAACCGCGCCAACAACCTGGCGCTGCTGCAGCAAAAATTCATATCCCAGAACGCGTTCGACAGCGTGCAAAGCAGCTACCAGGTGTCGGAAGCCAAGCTGAAGGCACTGGAGGCGCAGGTCGCATTGGCAAAAAAGGCGCTGGCGGACACCGTAGTGAGCGCGCCGCAAGCGGGCATCGTGTCGCAGCGCCACGCCCAGCAGGGCGAAAAGCTGCCCGTGGACGGCAAAATACTCACGCTGGTGGACCTTGCCGAAATGGAAGTCGAAGCGGCCGTGCCCGCGAGCGACATCCCCAGCATCCGCGTCGGGCAGGAAGCAAACTTTCGCGTCGAAGGCTACGGCGGGCGCGAATTCAGCGGTCGCATCGAGCGCATCAATCCGGCGACGCAAGGCGGTTCGCGCTCGATTATCGTCTATGCGGTCCTGCCCAACCGCGATGGCGCGCTCAAAGGCGGCATGTTCGCCAAGGGCAGCGTAACGCTGAGCCGGATCGAATCGGCGCAGGTGCTGCCGCTCTCGGCCGTGCGTCAGGAAAGCGGCAAGTCCTATGTGCTGCGTGTCGCCGGGAACACGCTGGAGCAGCGCGCGGTGAAACTCGGCCTCAGGAACGAGGATGAGGGCGTGGTGCAGATCGTCGATGGCCTGGACGCGCAAAGCCGCGTGGTCCGCAACAACTCCGGAACGCTCAAGCCCGGCGCCACAGTCAGAATTTCGCCGACAAGCAACTAAGAGGCCGTTTCAGAATTACCGAAATGGCCCCCGACTTAGGGGGAGCATGAGGGATGTCTCCCCTCATTTTGAATTGAACTCCGGGAGGCGGTTTCAGAGCCACCGGAACAGCCCCCGGTGCGCAGATACACGAGTAGCCGGGCTAGGGGCGGGACCCTTCCTTTTCCACCCCGATTTCCTCACCTTGCGGTATCACCCGGGGCATTGCGCCTCGAACAGGAATTTCGCGCCATGTGGTTCACCCGTATTTCGATCAAGAATCCGGTATTCGCCACCATGATGATGGCGGCTTTCTTGGTGCTGGGCCTGTTCTCCTACCAGAGGCTTGCAGTCGAACAGTTTCCCGACATCAACTTTCCGGTAGTGGTCGTTCAGACCGAATATCCGGGGGCCTCGCCCGAAAGCGTGGAAACCGACATCAGTCGCAAAATCGAGGAGGCGATCAACACCATCAGCGGCATCAAGACGCTGTCGTCGCGCTCTTACGAAGGCCTGTCGGTGGTGATCGCCGAATTCGACCTCAGTGTCGACCCCGCCGTGGCTGCGCAGGACGTGCGCGAGAAGGTGGCCGTGGTCAAGGTCGGCTTCAGGAAGGAAGTGAAGGAGCCGCGTGTCACCCGCTTCAACCCCGATGACCTGCCGATAGTGTCGCTGGCGGTGCGTTCGCAGAGCCGCTCGCTGCGGGAAATCACCACACTCGCCGACCAGGTCATAAAAAAACGCATCGAGACCGCGCGTGGCGTAGGCCAGATTACGCTGGTGGGCGGGGTAAAACGCGAAATCCAGATCTTCCTCAGCCCGGAAGAAATGGAATCCATGAGCGTGGGCATAGACCAGATTATCGGCGCCGTGCGCAGCGAAAACCAGGAACTGCCCGCCGGCGCGGTGACTACGCGCGAATCGGAAAAGCTGGTTCAGGTGCAGGGGCGCATCGAACGGCCGGAGCAATTCAACCGCATAGTCGTCGCGCGCCGCGGCGGCCAGCCGGTATACCTGTCGCAGGTCGCAACCGTGGTCGACGGTGAGGAGGAGGAGGAAAGCGCGGCGCTGGTAGACGGCAAGCGCGTGGTATCGCTGGACATCGTCAAGTCGCAGAGCGCCAACACCATAGACACGGTGGACAACGTGATGCAGGTGGTGGCGGCGCTGAAACAGCAGTTGCCCCCCGACGTGACGCTGGAAGTGGTGCGCGACACCTCGCGCGGAATCCGCAATTCGGTCAACAATGTAAAGCACACGCTGCTCGAAGGCGCGGCGCTGACCATCCTCATCGTGTTTCTGTTTCTCAACTCCTGGCGCAGCACGGTAATCACCGGTCTCACCCTGCCGATCTCCCTGATAGGCACCTTCCTCGTAATGTATGCGGCGGGCTTTACCGTAAACATGCTCACCTTGATGGCCATGAGCCTGTGCGTCGGCCTGCTGATCGACGATGCCATCGTAGTGCGCGAAAACATCGTGCGCCACCTCGCCATGGGCAAGAGCCATCGCGACGCCGCGCTCGAGGGTACCCAGGAAATCGGACTGGCGGTGATGGCCACGACATTTTCCATTGTCGCGGTGTTCCTGCCGGTGGGGTTCATGGGCGGCATCATCGGCAGGTTCTTTCATCAGTTCGGTATCACCGTGGCGGCGGCGGTGCTGCTGTCGATGTTCGTGAGCTTCACGCTCGATCCGATGCTGTCTTCTGTATGGTACGACCCGGCAGCGCACGGCGTGCACGGCAAGGGCCGGTTCGCGCGCATGTTGAGCTGGAACGAGCAGATGATCCAGCGCGTGAGCGTTCGCTACTCGGCGCTGCTTTCCTGGTCGCTCGCAAACAGAAAGAGCGTAATCGCCATCGCCCTGGCCAGTTTTCTCGGCGCCTTCGCCCTGGTGCCGAAAATCGGCTCGGAATTCGTGCCGGAGGCCGATCTGGCCGAAGTGCTGGTGCAATTGAACACTCCGGTGGGTTCTTCCCTGCAGTTCACTCAGAGCAAGGTGCAGCAAGCCGGGGCGGCGCTGAGCGAATTCCCCGAGGTTATCTACACCTACGCCACAATCAACACCGGAACCACGCCGGGCAGGAATTACGCCACCATCTTCGTCAGGCTGCTCGACCGCGGCGAGCGCGCCGCCAATCTGAAGCAACTGCAAAAGCGGATGCGCGCGCGCCTGCAACAGATCGCGGGCGTCGAAATCACCAATGTCGGCGTTTATGCCCCGGTAGGCAGCGGCAAGCCGCTGCAGGTTTCGGTGCAGGGCGCGGACATGGGGGAAATCGAGCGGCTGTCGCTACAGGTCAGGAAGATCATGGGGAACATCGACGGCCTGGTGGATATCGACTCCAGCCTCAAAGCCGCCAAACCGACCGTGGCGGTGCGCGTCAACCGCGACCTGGCGAGCGACCTGGGGCTGGGCGTAGGGAGAATCGGCGAGGCACTGCGGCCGCTGCTCGCGGGCGAGGCGATCTCCACCTGGAGGGCGCCCGACGACGAGAACTACGACGTCAAAGTAAGGCTGCCGAAAAGCGGACGCGAAAACCAGGGCGACCTTGGACGCATCTATATCGCCAGCAATCAAACGGGCGCCGACGGCAGCCCGAAAATGGTGGCGCTGCGCCAGGTCGCCCGGTTCGTGCCCACGCTCGGCGCCACCCAGATCAATCGCAAGGACCTCACGCGCGAAGTGCTGATTACCGCGAACGCGCTTGGCCGACCCGCAGGCGACCTGGGCAAGGAGATCATCGCGCAACTGGCCAAAGTTCCGACACCGCCGGGCTATCGATTCGTCATGGGCGGATCGACCAAGGACATCCAGGAGACCATGGGCTATGCGCTGTCGGCTCTGCTCCTGGCGGTGATTTTCATCTACCTGATCCTGGCCAGCCAGTTCGGATCCTTCCTGCAACCGGTGGCGATCATGATGTCCCTGCCGCTGTCCCTGATCGGCGTGTTGCTCGCGCTGCTCATCGCGCGCTCGACGCTGAATATTTTTTCCATCATCGGTTTTGTCATGCTGATGGGTCTGGTGACCAAGAATGCGATCCTGCTGGTGGACTTCACCAACCAGCTGCGCGCCTCCGGACGGGAGCGCGCGCACGCCATCCTCGAGGCCGGGCGCATCCGGCTGCGGCCGATATTGATGACCACGTTCGCCATGGTGTTCGGCATGATCCCGCTGGCGCTGGGCATAGGCGAGGGCTCGGAGCAGCGCGCGCCGATGGCGCACGCAGTAATCGGAGGCATCATCACCTCCACCCTTCTCACGCTGGTGGTGGTGCCGGTGATCTACACTTATCTGGACGATCTTGCGCGCTGGGCGCAGAATAGGTTCGGCTTCGGTCAGGCCGCAGATGCGCAAAGTTCCAGTCCCGACAACCCGGATTCTGCCTAGACCCGGGGCGGCAAAAGGTATGTGACCAGGGTCACAAGTAGGCTGTGTAAACGATGGTAAAATCCCTATTTGTACAATCACCTGCGCGAGTCGATCTGCCATGTCTGAGATGAACATCGAACAAGCCCGCTTGAACATGATCGAGCACCAAATCCGCCCCTGGGAGGTGCTGGACCAGAACGTTTTGGACCTGCTCTACGCCGTGAAGCGCGAGGATTTCGTGCCTCCCGCCTATCGCATGCTCGCGTTCTCCGATCTGGAGGTCCCGATAGGACAGGGTGAGCGCATGTGGCAGCCCAAGCTGGAGGCGCGCGTATTGCAGGACCTGGCGGTGCAGGCTACCGACAACGTGCTGGAAATCGGCACCGGTTCCGGTTATTTCACGGCGCTGCTCGCCCAGCGCGCGCAGCATGTCTACAGCGTGGAAATTCACCCGGAGCTGAAAGCATCGGGCGAGGCCAACCTGCGTCGTGCCGGCGTGGACAATGTCACCGTGGAACTCGGCGACGGCGCGCGCGGCTGGACCAGGCACGCACCCTACGACATCATCGTGCTCACCGGCTCGACACCCGTGCTGCCGCAGGAATTGCTGCAGCAGATGAAATCCGGGGCGCGCCTGTTCGCCGTCGTCGGCAATCCGCCGGTAATGGCGGCGCGGCTGCTTAGCTGTGCCGGCGAAGGCGAATTCAATTCCATCGACCTGCTGGAAACGCGCATCGCCCCCCTCACGAATGCGCTCGCGGGCGAGCGTTTCAGCTTTTGATCATGACGCAGATAACACCACAGTTGCTGCAACAATGGCTGGCTGATCGCGGGCGCAAACCGCCGGTACTGCTCGACGTGCGCGAACCCTGGGAATACCGTACCTGCCGCATCGAGGGGTCCATGCTCGCGCCGATGAACACCATCCCGGCGCGGGCGCAGGAACTCGACCCGGGCACCGATACCGTGGTGATCTGCCATCACGGCGCGCGCAGCTACCAGGTGGGTCTGTTTCTGGAGCGCAAGGGCTTTTCCAATCTGTACAACCTGCAGGGCGGGGTGAATGCCTGGGCCGATCAGGTCGAGCCCACCATGCCCCGATATTGATCGAGCCCACCATGAAGCGATGCGCGATATTTTCCGTCCTACTTGCGTTCAGCCAGCCTCTCCTGGCCGCCGACCTGCTGCAGACCTATCGTGAAGCGCGCGCCAACGATCCGGTCTATGCCGCAGCGCAGGCCGCGCGCGACGCGGGACGCGAGAACCTGCCGCAGGGGCTGGCGGCCTTGCTGCCCGTAATAGGCGTCAGCGGTTACACCCAGATGAACAACCTCGACATCGATTACCGCGGCGTACTGCAGAGCTCGTATCGTTCGGGCAACACCAATGGATACAGCGTTTCGCTCACGCAGCCCCTGTTCAACTGGCAGAGCATCATGCTCTACAAGGAGGCGGGCTTCAAGGTGGCGCAGTCCGAGGCCGCCTTCGGTCAAGTGGCGCAGGACCTGATCCTGCGCGTCGCCCAGGCCTATTTCGACGTGCTCGCATCCCAGGACACGCTGGCCTTCATCCAGGCGCAGAAAATCGCCATTTCCGAGCAGCTGGCGCAGGCCAAGCGCAACTTCGAGGTGGGCACCGCCACCATCACCGACACGCACGAAGCGCAGGCACGGTTCGACCTGTCCGTCAGCCAGGAAATCGCCGCGCAAAGCGACCTGGAGATCAAGAAAAGCGCGTTGCAGCAGATCATCGGCAAGTTTCCCGAACGTCTCGCCCCGCTCAAGCCGACGACCGAAATCGAAATGCCCAGTCCATCTGCGCTGGAGCCTTGGGTCGCCAGCGCCGAAGATCAGAATTTCGGCGTCAGGGTACAGCAGGCCGCGCTTGAAATTGCCACGCGCGAAATCGAGCGCAGCCGTTCCGGCCACTATCCGACGCTCAATCTGGTGGGCAGCTATGGCACTAGTTCGTCGAGCTTCAGCCCTGCCGGGGCTCTGGTCAACGCGCCCTCGGACAGCACCAGCAGCGTCGTCGGGCTGCAGTTCGCCATCCCGCTGTATTCCGGCGGCGGCGTCAGCTCGGTGGTGCGCCAGTCCATAGCGAACCAGGAGAGGTCGCGCCAGGACCTGGAGACCGCGCGCCGCGCCGCGGCGCAAGGCGTGCGCCAGGCCTACCTCGGCTTCCACAATGGCATCGCGCAGGTGCGCGCGCTGGAGCAGGCGCTGATTTCCAGCCAGAGCGCGCTCGACTCGAACAAGCTCGGCTACGAAGTGGGTGTGCGCATCAATATCGACGTGCTGAACGCGCAGCAGCAGCTGTATTCGACCAAGCGCGACCTGTCCAAGGCGCGCTACGATACGCTCCTGAGTGGGCTGAAACTCAAAGCCGCAGCGGGTTCGCTGACCGAGGAAGACGTGCAAACGGTCAATCGGCTGTTGGGCAGCAATTAGGGCCATAGTTGCCCGGGACTGCGCGCACGGCGGCCCGTGCGCGCGCAGCACGCCACGATGCCAGACCAGCTATGCCTGCTGCAGCAGTCTCTCGCAGATCGCCAGATTGCGCGCCGTCGCTCCCTGATGCGCGCGGCTGAAAGCGAGCGCCGCCTGCGACATGCGCTCCAGGGCGGCGTGGTCCGAAAGCAATTCGCCTGCGCGTTCCGCCAGCGCGACTGCGTCAGCCACCTCGAGTGCGGCACCCGCGGCCAGAGCCAGCCGCGACGCCTCGGCGAAATTGTACATATGCGGCCCGAATAATGGCGGCCGGCCCACGGCGCAGGCCTCGATCAGGTTCTGCCCGCCGTAGGGCAGCAGGCTGCCGCCGATAAAGGCGAGATCGCAGGCGGCGTAGTAGGCGGTCATTTCGCCCATGCTGTCGCCGAGCAGCACGCGGCAGTCGGGCCGCAGCACGCAGTTGTCGCTGCGGCGCGCGTATTCAAGCTCGCGCTTTTCGAGCAGAGCCGCAACTTCGTCGAAGCGCTGCGGATGGCGCGGCACCAGCAGCAGCAACAGGTTCGGTATTTTGATACGCGACAAGGCATCCAGGACCAACTCTTCCTCTCCCTCGCGGGTACTTGCCGCGAGCAGCACCGGGCGCCGGCCTATGCGCTGCTTCAGTTCTGCGCCCAGGTTCAGCAGGCGCGGCGCCACCGCAACGTCGAACTTGAGGTTGCCGGTAACCTCTACGCCTCGCGCGCCCAGCTGTTCGAGACGCGCGGCGTCCTCGCGCGTCTGGGCGCTCACCCCGGCCAGGCGGGCGAGCGCAGCGCGGGTCAGCGGCCCCGCCAGCTCGTAACCCCGCGCTGATTTTTCCGACATGCGCGCGTTGGCGAGCAGCAGCGGCACGCCCGCCCGCGCGCAGCCCTCGACCAGATTGAACCAGATTTCGGTTTCCATCAGGATGCCCAGGCTCGGCCTGAACCGCGCCAGAAAACGCGCCACGGCTCCGGGATAGTCGTAAGGCAGGTAGGCGATGGTCGCCGCGCCGCCAAAAAGTTCCTGCGCCGTCTCCCGGCCGGTCGGCGTCATTTGCGTGAGCAACAACTCATGCCCGGGAAAACGCGCGGCGAGCGCCCGCACCAGCGGTTCAGCAGCGCGCGTTTCGCCGACCGAAACGGCGTGCAGCCAGATCACCGGCCGCGCGCGCGCGCCGGGATACCAGCCGAAGCGTTCGGCTATGTGCTCGCGGTAGCCCGGCTGGCGCCGAGAGCGCCACCACAGGTGCGCGAGTGCCCAGGGAAGCAGCAGCCACAACAACAGTCGGTAACCCAGGCGCCAGGTCATGCCGCGCCGCCTGCGACCTGATCCAGCCCAGTCAGCACCTCGGCCACCTCGGGCACCAAGTCCATGTCGCCCAGGTTACGCACCCGCGCGCCCTGGCTCGCATACACGCCGGTGAGTCCCGGACGCGTGTCGCAGTAGAGCGCAACTACCGGCCGGCCCAGGGCTGCCGCCAGATGGGTCAGACCGGTATCCACGCCGACCACCGCGTGCGCCCCGGCGAGCAGGCCAGCCATGCCGGGAATGTCCAGCGCCGGCGGCACCACGGCGGCAGGCACAGCGCGCGCGATGCGCTCGCTGCGCGCGCGCTCTGCGGCATTGCCCCAAGGGAGCATCAGGGCATAGCCCCGGCGTGCGAGTTCAGTGCCGAGCCGCTCCCAGGACGGTTCGGGCCACAGCTTGCCGGCGCGGCTGGTCGCATGCAGCAGCACGCAGTAAGGACCGGGAGCGACCGGCCCTGCGGGCGCGGCGATCCCGTAGTCGAGCGCGGCGCGCAATTCGTATCCCAGCGCCAGCGCGGCGAGCCGGCGGTTACGCATCACCGCGTGCAAATCACGCGCTACCACGTGCACGACGTCGTAGAATTTCGCGGCCAGCGGTTCGCGTGCGCTGGCGCCGGCATAGCCGTGGCGCGTGCCTGAGGCGGCCTGCGCCAGGAGCGCGCTCTTGATCAGCCCTTGGGTGTCGATGACGCAGTCGTAGCGCATTCCCGACAGTGCCTGGCGGAAGCGGGCGAACTCGCGCCAGTGCGCAGGCTTGAGCACATTCCCGCGCCAGCGCCGCAATGCCACCGGGATCGCCCGGTGCACGCCCGGATGCATGCCGACGATGCCGCAGTAGGCCTCCTCCACCACCCAATCGATGCGCGCATCGGGAAAGCGCGCGCGGATGTCGCCCACCACCGGCAGGTTGTGCACCACGTCGCCGAGCGAGGAAGTCTTGATGAGCAGGATATTGCGCATGCAGGGGGGTGAGCAACCGGCCTTGTTAGAATAGGCGCGAGGAATTATATGCTGAGTTCCGCGGCGGCAGACTGGCGCCGGCGATGCGGTTCGACTCTTGCGTGTTCTGAATTATTGGATGGGCTGGACACATTATATGTGCGGCATCGTAGGCATCGCTACGCAATCTCCGGTTTCCGACCGCGGCTGGCTGGCCCTGGGGCGGGACGCCCTGCGCCACCGTGGTCCGGACGACGCCGGGCTATGGTGGTCGGCGGACGGTCGCGTCGGCCTAGCTCATCGGCGGCTGGCCGTCATCGATCTCTCCCCGGGCGGGCACCAGCCGATGCAGGACGCACGCGGCGAGCTGTGCATCGTGTTCAACGGCGAAATCTACAATTTCGCCGATCTGCGCAAGTACCTGGCGGCGAAAGGGCACGATTTCCGGAGCAAGAGCGACACCGAAGTCATACTCGCGGCCTACCGCGAATGGGGCACCGACTGCCTCGCGCGCCTGAGCGGCACGTTTGCCTTTGCACTGTATGACGGCCGGCGAAGGCAATTGTTCATGGCACGCGACCGGGCGGGGGAAAAACCTCTGTTTTATGCGCCGGCCCAGGGCGCGCTGCGCTTCGCTTCCGAACTCAAGGGCCTGATGGCCGACCCTGCGTTCGCGCGCCGCCTCGACCCGCAAGCGCTGGACTGCTACCTGGCGATGGGCTATGTCCCGGGAGAACGCTGCATGCTGCAGGGGGTGAAAAAGCTGCCGCCTGCGCATGCGCTCGTATTCGATCTCTCCAGCGGGGAGTCGCGGCTCTGGCGCTACTGGCAGTTGCCCGAATACGGCGGCTTCGCCGCTTCCGCCCCGGCAGACGAAGCCGGGCTGCTGCAGGAACTCGAAGTCCTGCTCGAAGCTGCCGTAGCCCGGCAGCTGGTCGCCGACGTGCCGGTCGGGGTCTTGCTTAGCGGCGGGGTGGACTCCAGTCTGATTACGGCCATGGCCGTGCGTTCGGCGCCCAGGGTCAAGACCTTCACCATCCGCTTTCCCGGTTACGGCCCCTACGACGAAACCGAACATGCGCGGCTGATAGCGCGGCATTTCGCCACCGAGCACCTGGAGCTGGTCGCCGCGGAATCGAGCGTGGATCTGCTGCAGCTGCTGGCCCGGGGCTACGACGAGCCCATGGTGGATTCATCCATGATCCCCACCTATCTGCTCAGCCGGCTGGTGCGCGAGCATTGCACCGTGGCGCTGGGGGGCGACGGCGGGGACGAATTGTTTGGCGGTTATGCGCATTACAACCGCCTGCTATGGCTGCAGCAAAATCTGGGCGCCATTCCGCGAGGCCTGCGGCAGGCCGCCGCCCGCGCCGCCGCGGCGCTGCTGCCCGTAGGCTTCAAGGGCGGGAACTGGCTGCAGGCGCTGGGTACCGATCTGCGCACCAGTGTGCCGTTGATTTTCTCCGTGTTCGACCGGAACGCGAGACGGCGTCTGATGGCAGGATGCGGCAGCTGGAATCTGGCCGCTGAGCGCATACGCGAGGCGCGCCTCCCGCATTCGGCAGATCTGCTGCAGCGGGCCACGCGCATGGATTTCGGCAACTACCTCGCCGAGGACATCCTGGTAAAGGTGGACCGCGCCAGCATGCTCAATTCCCTGGAGCTGCGCGCGCCCCTGCTCGACCATCGCCTGATCGAGTTCGCCTACGGCAAAGTTCCGTCGCGTCTCAAGACGACGGCGCATTCCCGCAAGATATTGCTCAAGACACTTGCCAAACGCATCCTGCCGCCGCAATTCGATCACCGGCGCAAGCAGGGTTTCTCGATTCCGCTTGCATCGTGGCTGCGGTCCGGACCATGGAAGGCCTTTTTTCGCGATACGCTGCTGGGTTCGGACGACAGTCTGTTCGACCAAAAGACGGTAAGCGAACTGCTGGCCGGGCAGGAAAAAGGCCGGGCCAACAGCGAACGCCTGTTCGCCCTGGTGCTGTTTGAATTGTGGCGGCGGGAATATCAGATCTCAATGTAACATTGACGGCATGCAAACCGACTCGCCTGCATTGCCGCGTAAGCTTGTATCCGGCCCGCCCTCGCGCGCGCCGCTCTCAGTCGTCGTCATCACCAAGAACGCCGCAACGCAGCTCGGCGCCTGCCTGGAGAGCGCCGCGTTCGCCGACGAGGTCCTGGTAGTCGACTCGGCCTCGAACGACGGTACGCCGGAACTCGCCGCGCGGCGCGGTGCCCGTGTGCTGCAGAAAGAGTGGCTGGGTTTCGGGCCGCAGAAGCAGTTCGCGGTCGAGGCCGCGAGCCACGACTGGGTGCTGTGCCTGGACGCCGACGAGCGCGTAAGCGAGCCTTTGCGCGCAAGCATCCTGGCGGCGCTGGCCGCGCCCTCGGCCGGGGCCTACGCCATGGCGCGCTGCAACCGCTTCATGGGGCGCTGGCTCCGCCATGGCGAGGGTTATCCGGACTGGAGCCTGCGCCTGTTCGACCGGCGGCATTCGCGCTGGAGCAACGATCCGGTGCACGAGAAGGTACTCAGCAATGCGCCGCCCGCGCGCATCGCCGGCGATCTGTTGCACGACTCGGCCGAAACACTAGCTGGCTATCTGGACAAGCAGAATCGCTATACCAGCGTGCAGGCCGAAGCCCTGTTCAAAGCGGGAAAGGCGGCAGGCGCGGCGCAGCTGCTGCTGTCACCGCTGCTGCGCTTCTTCAAATTCTATGTTCTGCGCCTGGGATTCCTCGACGGAACGCCCGGGCTGGTGCATATCCTGATCGGCTGCTGTAACAGCTTTCACAAATACGCCAAGCTGATGGCCTTGCAGCGCGGCAGCTGAGGCATGGCGCTACTTCGCGCTCCGGACCGGGAACGTCTGCGCCGCCTTTCCAGGGAAGGCTCGTGGATAGTCCTGGGCCAGGCGGCGGCGGTGCTGGGCTCGCTGGCAGGCGTCAGGTTGATTACGGAATTGCTGGCTCCAGCGGTCTATGGCGAACTGGCGCTGGGTCTGACCGTGGCGGCCTTGGTCAACCAGACGCTGCTGGGACCGCTGGCCAACGGGGTGACCCGTTTCTATGCGCCTGCGCTGGAGCGAGATGATCTCGGAGGCTATTTGCGCGCGGTGCGCCGCCTGGTGCTGGCGGCGACCGGGCTCATCCTGCTCATGGTCCTGATTGCCGTCGCCGGGCTGCTGAGCGCCGGGCGCACGCAGTGGATCGGCATCGCGACCGCAGCCCTCGCCTTTGCCACGCTCAGTGGCTACAACGCGATCCTTAACGGCATCCAGAATGCCGCCCGCCAGCGCGCCATCGTGGCCCTGCACCAGGGATTGGAATCCTGGCTGCGGTTTCTGGTCGCCGCCGGCCTGCTGCTATGGCTGGGCGCAAGCAGTGCGGCAGCCATGGCCGGCTACGCTATCGCGGTCGTATTGATCCTCGGATCCCAATATGTGTTCTTTCGCAAGACGGCGCATGGGCACGGCACCGCCGCGAAACCAGGACACTGGCAGAGGCAGGTCTGGAACTATTCCTGGCCGATCTCGGCCTTTGGCGCGTTTACCTGGGTGCAGCTTGCCTCCGATCGCTGGGCGCTGGAACTGTTCACGACAACCGCAGAGGTGGGCACTTATGCAGCCCTGTTCCAGCTGGGTTACTACCCGATGTCCATGGCCTCGACCATGGCGATGCAGTTCCTGGCGCCCATTTTGTATCAACGGGCCGGCGATGCGAGCGACAGCCGGCGCAACGCCGACGTGAATAAACTGAGTTGGAACCTGACCGGCATTTCACTGGGCGCGACGGCCGCCGCATTTCTGCTGGCCCTGCTGTTTCACCGGCAGATATTTCGGGTTCTGGTCGCCAGCGAATACGCGAGCGTGTCCCATTTGCTGCCCTGGATGCTGCTTGCCGGCGGGATATTCGCGGCCGGCCAGGCCATCGCGCTCAACCTGATGAGCCAATTGAGGACGCAGGCCATGATGGCCGCCAAGATCGCCACGGCGCTGGCCGGAGTGGCGCTCAACTTCGCCGGTGCGTACTGGCTGGGCACTAGCGGCATCGTGTTTGCTGGTGTGCTGTTTTCCGTACTGTATTTCTCCTGGATGGCTGCGCTCTCGCTGCAGCGTGCGCAGCGCTCGCCAGGCTGACGCGGGACCCGCTGGGATTTCGGACAACGAGGCTAATTGCAAGGGGATGCAGATGGACCATAAGCATCGCACGGCGTCATGAATCTTCGGGCGATGATTTCGCGGGCCTATTGGCTGCTGAGCGAACAATTCGGAGTGGACCCGCGAAAAATGCTGCGCTCGCTGGCTGGCCTGCCGCGCTATCTACGCGATTATTCGCGCTTCCGTTCGGGCTACAGCGGGCGCCTCGAATTCCTGCCCTGCCTGCAGGACTGGCACGAAGAAGGCGGTGCTACCAAGCTCGAGTACTTCTGGCAGGATCTGCTGGTGGCGAGGAAGATATTCGAAGCCCGGCCGCAGCGGCATGTGGACATCGGCTCCCGCGTGGACGGGTTTGTCGCCCACGTGGCCAGCTTTCGCGAGATCGAGGTGTTCGACGTGCGCCCGATAAGCGCGCAAATCCCGGGCGTCAAATTCAGGCAGGCCGATTTCATGCAGCCCGCGACGGGAATGAGCGACTACTGCGATTCTCTGTCCTGCCTGCACGCTCTGGAACACTTCGGCCTGGGACGCTATGGCGACCCGGTCGACCCCCAGGGGTTCGAGCGCGGACTGGCCAACATGGCGGCGCTGCTGAAGCCGGGCGGCGTGTTTTACCTGTCCGTGCCAATCGGAGCCGGTCGCGTCGAATTCAATGGCCAGCGTGTGCTGGAACCTCAGGCTATCATTCGGCTGGCCCGGGAAAACGCGCTGCTAGCGCGCGAACTCACGGTAATCCGGCACGGCGGCCGCATCGAGACCATGGGGCTAGACGAAGCGCGGCTTTGCGATCTGGCGCGCAAGCGCTATGCGCTGGGCCTGTTTGATTTCGTAAGGCACGCCTGAGATCGGGGTCGGGTTCATTGAGGTCTAAAGGCGGAGTTCAGGTGGGGAATCTCAAGAAGCTGAAGCAGGCGCTGACGGACCGTGAGTCCGGCTGGCCCAGAATCGCGGACTATTTGCGGCGGCGCGGGGGCATCTATTACCGCAAGTCCTGGTCCCAATGCGGTGAGGATCTGATACTGCGTTACCTGTTCGACCTGTTGCAGATCGCACGCCCCGGTTATATCGACATCGGCGCGCATCATCCGTGGCACTACAATAACACCTATCTTTTCTATCGCCAGGGCGCCCGCGGCGTCAACATCGAACCCGACCCCTTGTTGCATGCCGGCCTGCGCCGCGGCCGGCGGCGCGATGTCAATCTCAATATGGGCATCGGGCCGCACGAGGCGGAGTTGGACTTCTATGTCATGTCGGCACGTACCCTCAACACATTTTCCGCGGGCGAAGCGCGCAAATGCGTTGAAGAACACGGCCTGAGCATCGTCGAAACCCGGCGCATCAAGGTGCAGACATTCGCGCACACAGTGGACACTCACATGGGGCGTACGCCGGATCTGGTCTCGCTCGACGTCGAGGGCATGGATCTGGACGTCCTGCGCTCCATCGATTTTTCCCGCTATCGACCGCATGTCTTTTGCGTCGAAACCATCAGCTACGCGCAAGGCGACGGCAGCGGGATCAAGAGCACGGATATACATGCCCTGATGCTCGAGAACGGATACAGGTTGTACGCCGACACTTATATCAATTCCATTTACGTGGCGGAAAGCAGTTGGCGCACGCTTCTGGCCAAGCGATGAGCGTTTCGCCTACTCCGCCGGACACCTATGCCTCGATGCGCCGCCGCCCGAACGGTTTGCGCTGCCTGCCGGATCGCGGCGGCGATTCGTCACGGGGAGCGCCTTGACGGTGCTGAAATCGTTAATCAAGAGCAGCCCGCTCTATGCCTTCAACCTGGTGAACCGCGACCGGTGGGTCGCGAAGCAGGCGGCCACGCTGCCGCCAGGCGCGCGCGTGCTGGACATGGGCGCGGGCTCCTGCCCCTACCGTTCGCTGTTTGCGCACTGCCGCTACCAGACCCAGGACTTTGCCGGTCTGGACGGTGAGCAACTGCGCCACGGCGCTTACGGCCAGATCGATTACCGCTGCGATATTGCCAGCGTGCCGGTGGCGGACGATGAGTTCGACGCCATCCTGTGCACCGAAGCGCTGGAGCATGTGCAGGAACCGATCAAGGTAGTGCGGGAAATGGCGCGCATCCTCAGGCCCGGCGGTCGCCTGATACTCACCGCCCCGCTGGGTTCCGGCATACACCAGGAACCCTATCACTACTACGGCGGGTACACGCCCTATTGGTACCGCGACTTCCTCGGCGCAGCCGGATTCGCGCAGATAAAAGTGGAGGCCAATGCGGGATCGTTCAAGTTTTTCTCCCAGGAAGCGATCCGCTTTGTCCAGACCAGCCGCCCGTTCAAACTGGGCATGCCCTGGCCGATGGAACTGCTGTGGCTCCCGCTGTGGGTATTGCTCGCGCCCGTGCTCGCGCTCGCCATTCCGCTGGTCTGCAGCTATCTGGACCGATATGACCGGGAGCAGCGATTCACCGTCGGCTACCATGTAACCGCCATCAAGAGCGGCTAGCGTTGGCGATGACCGACTTGCGTACTTCGGGCGAGCACGACTGATGGTCATCGTGCGTCTGACGGGCGGCCTGGGGAACCAGATGTTCCAGTATGCAGCCGGCCGCGCCTTGGCCGACCGGCTGGGTACGGAACTGCTGCTCGACGCGCGCGCGTTCGAGCGTGCGCTGGCACTGCGGGCTTACACCCGCCGCGCCTACGCGCTGTCGCCCTTCAGGCTGCGGGCCAGAGTGGCGGGTGCGGCGGATCTGAAAACGTGGCCATCTTGGGTGGTGGAAATCGGGATGCGCCTGCGAGCGGTGCGTCCATTGTTACGCCGCTGGCATTTCGAGGCTACGATAGCCTACGATCCAGGCGTGCGCGCGCTGCAGCAGCCAGTCTGCCTGGTCGGCTACTGGCAGTCGGAACGTTACTTCGACGATATATCCGACAGGATTCGTGCCGACTTCACGCTCCGCCAGCCCTTGTCCGGCGCCAATGCGGGCTTGCTGGAACTGGCGCGCTCGAATGACAGCGTCGGCCTGCATGTGCGCAGGGGGGATTTCGTAAGCCTGGAAAATGCAGCCCAGATGCACGGCCTGTGTTCAGTCGACTACTATCGGCGCGCCATGGACCTCGTCAGAAGCGGCAACCCGCGATGCCGTTTCGTCGTATTCTCCGACGATCCGCAATGGGCGCGTGCCGAACTGCCGCTGGATCGGTCCACCGTATTCGCTAGCGGAAATGAACTCAGTCCCGAACAGGATCTGGCATTGATGAGCGCGTGCAAGCACCACATCCTTGCCAACAGCAGTTTCAGCTGGTGGGCGGGCTGGCTCGGATACAGCCCGGGGCAGATCGTCATCGCGCCTACCCCGTGGTATGCGAATCCGAAAATGGATGCGCGCGATCTCGTGGTATCGCGCTGGCGTTACATCGACAGAATTTGATAGTCGGCTACCTTGGACCATGCATTGACCAGCCCGCATGCCTGAAGTTTCCGTCCTGCTGCCGGTGCGCGATGGCGCGCGCACCCTGGCTTTGGCCATGGTATCGGTGCTCGAACAGAGCTTCGGCGATTTTGAATTGCTGGTGCTCGACGACGGATCTGTCGACGCCTCCCCGGACATCGCGCTCGGCTTCGGCGACCCGCGCGTGCGCCTGCTGCGCGATGGCATGAAAAAGAGTCTGGCTGCACGCCTCAACCAGGGCATAGCTGCGGCGGCGGGGCGCCACATCGCGCGCATGGACGCAGACGACGTGTGCTTCCCGCACCGGTTTGCGCGTCAGGTGGCGCGCTTGAATGCCGAGCCTACGCTGGATCTGCTGGGCTGCCGCGCCCTGATTTTCGACGACAGCGGGACCGCCACCGGCTTGTTCCCGTACCGTTTGACCCACGAGGAAATTTGCGCCCGTCCCTGGAACGGCTTCTATCTGGTACACCCGAGCTGGATGGGGCGTACCGACTGGTTCCGCCGCCATCGATATCGAACCCCGGCACTCGTGCGCTCCCAGGACCAGGAGTTGCTGCTGCGCGCCTATCCGGACAGCCGCTACGCCGTGCTGGACGAGGTTCTTCTGGGATACCGCATGGGGCCGATCACCCTGCGCAACACCTTGTCGCAGCGCCGCTGTTTGCTGGAGGCGCAGATTTCCCTATTCGCGCATCAGCGCCAATGGCGCAGTCTGTTGCTCGCGATGCTGGCGACTGGGCTCAAACTGCCGCGGGACCTGCTGTTTGCCACCAGCGCCGGGCGCCGCTGGCGCGACCGACGCGGCGGCGATATTTCGCCCGCAATCGAGCAGGCGTGGAACGCATTGCTCGGATCCCTCTGTCGACGGCTGGATCAACTGCAGCTGCCGCATGCGCGCGGGCTGCCGCCGCTGCGCCCGCCGAATTGATCCGCGGCCCGCCCGCCTGCCCATGCAATCCGGTACCCCGCTAAACCCGCAACCCGACCCCGAAAAGCCGCGGGTCGCGTTGGTAGTCACCAGCACCCTGGTGGTGCGCTGGTTTCTGCTCGAGCATATACGCACCCTGGCGCGCTCTTTTGCCCTCACGCTGATCGTCAACAACGACGCGCCGGAACTTGCCACGCTCTTGCCCTGCCGCATCGTTTCGCTCAGGCTGGAACGCGATATCGCACCACTCGCCGACCTGTGCGCACTTGCCAGCCTGTGGCGCCATTTCCGCGCCGAGCGCTATCAGCTGGTGCACACCCTGACTCCCAAGGCGGGACTGCTGGGCATGCTGGCTGCCAGGCTGGCGCGCGTGCCGCTGCGCTTGCACACATTCCAGGGCGAAGTCTGGGTAACGCGCCGCGGCGCGATGCGCTGGCTGCTGAAAAACTTCGACCGCTTGCTGGCGCGCCTGGCCACGGACCTGCTCGTGGTCAGCGCGTCGGAGCGCGAGTTTCTGATCGCTGCCGGTCTGATACCCGCGGCCAAATCCAGGGTGCTGAAGCACGGCTCGATCGCGGGCGTGGACTGCGGGCGCTTCAAACCCGGTTCCGGCGTACGCGCCGCGCTGCGCGCGCAGCTAGGCATCGCCGCGGACGTCACGGTGTTCCTGTTCATCGGCAGGCTAAAACGCGACAAGGGAGTACTGGACCTGGCACGCGCCTTTTCCATTCTTGCGCGAGAGGATGCCGCCTGCCATCTGCTCATCGTCGGACCGGACGAGGACGGACTGCTGAACGAGATCAGAAAGGCCTGCGGCGCCTGCCTTGACCGTTTGCATGTCGCCGGCCTGAGCGCCGTGCCCGAGCGCTACATGGGCGCGAGCGACGTGCTGTGCCTGCCCAGTTATCGCGAAGGGTTCCCCGTGACCATCCTCGAGGCCGCCGCCGCGGGCCTGCCCGCCATAGGCTCGAGAATCTACGGAATTACCGATGCCATTGTCGAGGGCGAAACCGGCCTCCTGTTCGAGGCCGGCAACGTCCGCCAGCTCGCGCAAGGCATGCGTACGCTGGCCGGCGACCCAGGCTTGCGCCAGCGCATGGGGGAACGCGCCAGGGAGCGGGTGCTGCGCGACTTTGCGCAAGAGCAGCTGACGGCCGCGCTGCTCGCGCATTATCGCGGGCTGCTCGCGCGACAGGGACCATGAGCGCGCCGCTGCCATCGGTACTGGTGACCGGCGCAGGCGGCTTCGTCGGCCTGCGCCTGTGCGCGCGCCTTGCTGCTGCGGGCCATACGGTCAGGGCAGCGGTGCGGCGCGAGAGCGCCGGCCTTGCAGCGATCGCGCCCGCCGTCGACGTCGTTCCCGTCGGCGACATAGGCCCGGATACCGATTGGCGGGCGGCGCTCGACGGTATGGACCTGGTCGTGCACCTCGCCGCACGCGCCCATGTGATGCGCGACAGCGCGGCCGATCCGCTCGCCGCCTACCGCCGCATCAACGTCGCGGGCAGCGTTCGCCTGGCGCGCGCCGCGGCCGCGGCCGGGGCAAGCCGCCTGATATACATGAGCTCGATCAAGGTGAACGGCGAAGCGACGGCCGGCACGCCCTTTTGCGAAAGCGACGCACCCGCCCCGCTCGACGCCTACGGCCGGTCGAAATGGGAGGCCGAACAGGCTTTGCGCAGCGTTGCGGCGCAAACCGGGCTGGCTGTGAGCGCATTGCGGCCGCCGATGATCTACGGACCCGGGGTAAAAGGCAATCTCGCGCGGCTGCTGCAATGGATAGCTCGCGGCCTGCCCCTGCCCTTTGCCTCCATCGCCAACCGCCGCAGCCTGATCTATCTCGAGAACCTGATCGACGCGACGCTGGCGCTGATGCGCCATCCCGCCCCCGGGAAGATCTACCTGGTAAGCGATGCGCACGACCTGTCGACGCCGCAATTGGTGCGTGCACTCGCGCGCGGCCTGGACCGGCCGGCGCGACTGCTGCCGTTTCCCCCATCCCTGCTGCGTCTGGCCGGCAGCTGCGCAGGCCAGCGCGACGCAGTCGCGCGCCTGGTCGGTTCGCTGCAGATCGACGCCTCCAGGATAGCTGCCGAACTCGGCTGGCGGCCTGCCCACGATCCGGAGCAAGGACTCGTCCTGACGGCCAGGGCGCACGCCGAACGCGCGGGTCGCGCGGTAGAATTGCGCCAGTGAACTTCGGCAATCACATGTTTTTCGCGCCGCCGCTCGCGGCGGCCGTCTGCCTCGGGCTGCTGTTCCTGCTGCTGCGCAGCCAGTCTTTGCCCAAGGATCTTCCCAACGAGCGTTCACTGCACGACGAGCCCGTGTCGCGCTCCGGCGGACTCGCCGTGATTTGCGCAATTGCGTTCACCGGCCCGCTGTTCTTCTACGGCGTCGGCACCTGGCTAAGCATCAGCGGCGCGCTGGCGCTGGTTTCGTTTGCCGACGACTGGCGCGGCTTGCCGTTCCTGCTGCGCCTGGCGACGCACTTGCTCGCCGCTTTGGCGCTGGTCTATTACATGATGCCCGATCTGGCTTTGCCCCTGGCGGCTCTGCTCGTGCTCGCCATCGTCTGGGGCACCAACCTCTACAACTTCATGGACGGCGCCGACGGTATCGCAGGCGGCATGACGCTGATCGGCTTCGGCGCCTACTGCGCCGCGGCGTGGAGCGCCGGCGACGCGACTCTCGCCTGGTTTGCCGCCTCGGTCAGCGCAACTGCGGCGGCTTTTCTGCTCTACAACTTTCATCCGGCACGCATATTCCTGGGTGATGTCGGTTCGATCCCGCTAGGCTTTCTTGCGGCTGCAATAGGGGTCTACGGCTGGTACTCCGGGTATTGGCCGGCGTGGTTCCCCCTGCTGACCTTCTCTCCCTTCGTCGTGGACGCGACCGCGACGCTGGCGCAGCGCGCGGCGCGCGGCGAACGTTTCTGGCAGGCACACCGAGAGCACTACTATCAGCGCCTGGTCAGAATGGGGCTGGGACACCGGCGCACCGCGCTCGCAGAGTATGCTTTGATGGCGGCCGCCGGCATTTTTGCATTGCTGCTGCTGCGCGCGCCGGTCCTGGCGCAGCAACTGGCGCTGGCCGCCTGGGCGGCGATGTATCTGGCGCTGGCGGCGATAGTCAACCGCAAATGGGCCGCCTATGCGGCCAGCGTACATGACGTTGCCGATTAGCACGTACCTGCCTGCGGCTGCAGCTCCCGAAACGCCTGCAGCGCAGCCGCCAGACTGATATCGGCGGCATCGCGGCTCTCCGGCTGCAGCAGGCGGTAGGGCACGCCCCAGGGATGCCAGCGCGCCGCATCGGAGTCGCCGAAAAAACACAGGACGGGCTTGCCCAATGCGGCAGCGATGTGCATCGCGCCGCCGTCGCTGCAGATCACGTAATCCGCAAGCGACAGCGCCGCCGCCAGATCCTTAAGTTCGAGCGTCGGGTAGGCTGTCAATGGCAGTGCTCCTGCCGCGTCCATTATTTCCCTCGCCTTGGCGTCGTCGCCCGGATGCTGCGGGTGATCGGCTGCGCCGGGCGACCAGAGCAGGAGGAAGTCCGCCTCCCCGCTCAGGGCATGCAACAGTTCGATGTAACGTCCGGCCGGCCAGCGCTGGCTCGCCTTGCGCGCGCTGACGTGCACGGCAATCAGCTTGCGCCCCGCATCGCGTGCGCCGATCGCCGCTTGCGCGCGCGCGCGCGCCACGGCGTCCACCCCGATACTGAGCTTGCCCGGTTTGGCCTCGATGCCGAACAGGCGCGCCAGCCGGAACACGTCTTCGACTTCGTGCACGGCTTTCGGCCCGCCATGCGGCAGCGCAAGGTCCACCAGGCCCGTGGACTCGGCATAGCCGGCGATGTGCGCGGGCGCCACCCAGCGCGCCAGCCGCAGTGCGCTCGTGCCCGGATATGGCGAGGCGAGCAGGGCAAAGTCGAAATGCCGCGCGCGCAGTTTCAACATCAGGCAAAGCTTGTTCCAGTAGACGGCTGCGCGGCTTTGCCCGGGCAGGCGGTGCTTGGCTTTGGCATACGCGTACACCGCGTCCAGGTCCGGATGGCCGTCGAGCACCTGCCGGTTATAGGTGTTCACCAGCGCTGCGATATGCGCCTGCGGATAACGCCGGCGCAAGGCGCTGATCAAGGGCGTGGTGCAGACGAGGTCGCCGATGTTGTCGCGTCTTATGATCAGAAAACTGGAGTCTGGTTCGATATGCATGGAAGACTGGCAAACCGCGTAGCTACGGCACTCGAAAAGGCAATGTTATATGGAATCGGGATGGATTGAGCTAAGATGCAAAACCCGAGTTCGCAGCCGCCTTTCCCCCTGCCTTGTCCGCATTTTTTTTGAAGGAATCCTTGCTGATCACCGGGCCTACACGCGGAGCGGACTGTGCTGTTTAATTCCTACGCTTTCCTGTTCGGTTTCCTGCCCCTGGTGTTGTTTCTGTATTTCATCTTCGGCAGGCGCTCGGCCCGGGCTGCCGTCGGCTTTCTCGCCCTCGCTTCGCTATTCTTCTACGGCTGGTGGAATCCGCGCTACCTGTTGCTATTGTGCGGCTCGGTCGGATTCAACTACCTGGTCGGGCGCCGCCTCGCACGCAGCCCCACCCGCGCGCGCGGCGACCAGCTCATGCTGTGGCTGGGTATCGCGGGCAATCTGGCGCTGCTCGGCACTTTCAAGTACGCGGGTTTCTTCGCCGCCAATATGAACGCGCTGGCGGACTTCGCGCTGCCGGTCCCGCAGATCGTGCTGCCCCTGGGAATATCGTTCTTCACCTTCACCCAGATCGCCTATCTGGTCGACGCCTATCGCAAGGAGGTGCGCGAGTACCGTTTCGCTCACTACGGCTTGTTTGTCACCTTCTTTCCGCATCTACTGGCGGGCCCGGTGCTGCACCACGCCGAAGTCATGCCGCAATTCGCGCGCGCCGAAACCTTCCGCTTCAACCCTGAAAACTTCGCCGTGGGCCTCACCATTTTCGCCATCGGCTTGTTCAAGAAAGTGGTGCTCGCCGACGGCATCGCCGGGTTCGCGACACCGGTGTTCGACGCGGCAGCGCATGGAGCGACGCTCAGCTTTCTCGCCGCCTGGGGCGGCGCCCTGTCCTACACTTTTCAGTTGTACTTCGATTTTTCCGGCTACTCGGATATGGCTGTAGGCCTGGCGCGGCTGTTCGGCATCGTGTTCCCGGCCAATTTCAATTCCCCTTACAAGGCGGCGTCCATCATCGATTTCTGGCGCCGCTGGCATATGACGCTGTCGCGCTTTCTGCGCGATTACCTCTACATACCGCTAGGCGGCGGCCGCTGCCACCCGCTGCGCCGGCACGCGAACCTGATGATCACCATGCTGCTGGGCGGGCTGTGGCACGGCGCCGGCTGGACCTTCGTGATCTGGGGCGGACTGCACGGCCTCTACCTGGTGCTCAATCATGTATGGCGCGCGCTGAGCAGGCGCTGGCTGACCGGGTTCCCGCTGCCCCCCGCGCTGGGCCGCGTGCTCGCACAACTGCTGACCTTCGTCGCAGTGGTGGTCGCCTGGGTGTATTTCCGCGCCGAATCGCTCCCGGCGGCGCAGGCCATCCTCGAGGGCATGGCCGGGCTGAACGGCATCAGCAAAGCCGATCCTTATTACTACGGCGCACCGCAGCTGAAGGGGCTGATGATCATGTTCATGGTTGCCTGGGGCCTGCCCAACGCGCAACAGCTGCTGCGCCGCTACCGCCCGGTAATCCTGACCTATCCGGACGAAGCCAGCGAGGGTACGCGGCTAAGCTGGCGGCCTAGCGCAGCTTGGGCCCTGCTCACCGCCGTCCTCTTGCTCGCCGCCGTGGTCAACCTCACCCATGTCAGCGAATTTCTTTATTACCAGTTCTAGGGAAATGAGCCGCTACCTGCGCCTGCTGGCGGTGTTCGTAGTGCTGCTCTGCGCGGTGCTTGCCGGGTTCAATGCGCTCATCGATCCCTACGGCTATTTCGATCCGCCGAAGATTTCCGGCGTGAACGAACTTCCGCTGGGATTCAACCACCGACCGCTGCTCGCCAAGTCCCTGGCAGTGAGCGAGCTGCGCCCGGCTACCATCATCCTCGGCAACTCGCGCGCCGAAGCCGCTTACGATCCGCAGCACCCCGGAATCGCCCTGCAACCAGCCTACAACCTGTCGATAGGCGGCGCCGGCCTGAGCATGCTGCGCCGTTACTTCCTCGAAGCCCTGGCGACCGGCGGGCTGCGCCAGGTCATCCTGGCTCTGGACCTCACCATGTTCGATCCCGCGGCAAACGCAGCCAATCCCGGCCTGGATGCCGTGCTGCTGACCGATGCCGAGGGCAAGCCTGCGAGCGAGGCGAGGAAGTGGCAGCGCCTGGCTTTCGTCCTGTTTTCCGGATCCACGAGTTCGGACAGCTGGTGGTCCTACATGCACCAGCGCAAACCCGTAGCCATCTACACCCGCTCCGGCCTGCGCGAAGAAGCCTACGATATCGCCCAGGTCGCGCGCGAAGGCGGGCCTAGGCGCGCGTCCTTGCGCGTCGAAGCCAGCTTCCTCGCCGGTACGCTGCGCGACGTCGAATCCGAGAAGTTTCGCGCGAGCTATGCCACGACCCTGGCGGCGCTGCGGGAAATCCTCGACCTCAGCGCCAAGCGCGGCGTTCATGTGACGCTGATCATCAATCCGATCCACGCGCGTCAGACCTATACCCTGGCCGCCGCCGGCCTCTGGCCCCTTTACGAGGTCTGGAAGGGTGATCTGCTTGCCACCGCGCAGCGCGCGCCGAAACTGGTATCGCTCTGGGACTTCAGCGGCGTCAGTTCCTGCACCGCGGAAAACCTGCCGGCGGACGCTGCTGCACAGTCGGCCATGCGCTGGTACCGTGAGTCCTCCCATTTCCGGCGCGTGCTCGGCAATCGCGTACTCGATCGAGTCTTCGGGCGCCCCGACGACGGTGTATGCCGCGGTTTGGGACAGCAACTGGAAACTGCTACGCTAGTTACCGCGCTGGCGGCGCAGCGCGGCGCGCTGCGGCACTGGGTCGAAACGCATGCGGTAGACGTTGCGGAAATCGAGGGCTTGGCGAAGCAATACGGGCGTATCTCTCGTGCGCATTAGGGCACATACGCTGGCGCTGGCTTGCATCAGGCGCAACTTCACATGCGGTCGGGAACGGACAGCAAGCAATTCGTCGAATCAGTCTGCAACTCCACAGAAATCGTAGCTGCATAGGCTGCAAAGTTGGCCTTCGGATGGGTTTGGCTGGCCCGTATCTGCCACCGACTCCGGCTAAAGTGTGCCTGTCGCGCGCATAGCCGCACAACTTGCTTCGAGTCGGCGGCCTGCTTGACACCGTTCGGATACTGCGTACAATCATCAACTAGACCGATCGGTCTACTTTGTTCAAATTCGATCAAACCGGAGGAACGACCATGCATGTGGCTAAAGATAACGTGGACGTCAGAATGGAGATTCCAGGCGCAGTGATTCGTCAGCAGAGGGACTTTGGCGTGGCGAGCGGGACCAACTCGGTCAGCGGCGAGTATTTCACTCTCTCAGCGGGCGTCGATACGGCCCCGCTCTTCCAAGGATTGCACGGCGACATGTGCCAATGCCCTCATTGGGGCTTCGTCATACGTGGCCAGATTACCACCACCGATGCGATCGGCGTGGAAGAGACGGTGAAGGCAAATGATCTCTTCTACTGGCCCCCTGGGCACAACGTAAAGGTCGATGCCGACGCGGAGATCGTCATGTTCAGTCCGCAGCACGAACATAGCCAGGTCATCGACCACATGATCGAGAAGGTTAAGGGTCAGGGGTAGAGGGGTGCTTCGATGCGGGCGTCCTATGGCTGCGGGCGCCCGCATGCACCACCGTCTGAGTCTGAGTTAAACTGCCGCGACGCGATTTGTTTCCCAGAACCCACTTTGCGACCACATGCAGCCGACTCATTCAACGAAGCAGCGTCTGCTAGACGCGGGAATGGCCATGCTCCTCGAACATGGCTACCACGATTTGGGCATTCAGGCCCTGCTCGCAGCCACGCGTACCCCGAAAGGTTCCTTTTATCATCACTTCAAGGACAAAGAGGACTTTGCCCTCCAGGTCATCGACCAATATATGGGGAACGTGCATGCAGGGCTTGACGCCTGTCTCGGGGACACAGACCGCCTCCCGCTCGAACGGGTACGGCATTTCTTCGAAACGGTGCAGCAGAGTTATCGAAAAGAAGGTTACCTCGGCTGCCTTCTGGGAGGACTCGGACAGGAACTCTCGGGTGTCAGCGAGGTGTTTCGGCGAAAAGTCGAGAGCTGCTTTTCGGAAATCGCCAGGCGGATCGCCATTTGTCTGGAAGAGGCGCGGCAGCGAGGCGACATCCCGGCCGAGTCCAATGCGCGACGCATGGCTGGCCTGCTGGTCGACTGCTGGGAGGGTGCAGCACTTCGTAGCCGCTTGCGCGGGAATCCGGCGCCGCTGAACGCAATGTTGGACTTTTACTTTCAGTCGGCAGTCGGTCGCGGACCAATTATCTAATATTGCGATCACAGTAGGTGATCCACTCAGCGCCGCTCCGGCAAGGCTTTTCACTCCCGCACCTGAGCGATGGCGAAGAGTTGATGGTGGAGTCAGCTTCGCCCGCGCATCTCGGCAGGTCTTCCGCAGGCGGCGTTAGCAAACTCTAAATCGAGCGCAGCAATCCGGCGAGACGCTCTGCACGCGCACGCCAGGTATAGGCGCGCGCCTTCTCTCGCCCCCTCTCCCCCATGCGGCGCGCGCGCTCCGGGTCGGCGGCGAGGAGGCGTATGCCATCGGCCAGGCTATGCGGATCGCCGGGCCGCACCCATACCGCTTCGTTCTCGGCGAGCACTGCGCGCAGCGGTGGCAGGTCGCTCGCCACGATGGCGCAGCCCGCGGCCATGTACTCGAACAGCTTGATCGGCGAGGTGTAGCGGCTGTCCGGGTCGTCGCGATTGGGCAATACGGCGATGCAGGCGTTCGCGAGGCCGCGCATTACCTCCTGCTGCGGCACATGGCCGCGGAATTCCAGCCGCGCGCCTGCGGCCGGTGCGCGGCCGCGTTCGCGCGCGAGTTGCGCTTCATCGCCGCCGTACAGCGCAATGGTGCACCCGGGCAGTTCGGACGCTGCCTGCACCAGGTCCGCCACGCCTTTCCACGCGAAAAAACTGCCGGCGTAGGCGATATGCGATCCGGCCTGCGCCCAATCCTTTTGCGGCACTTGTTCCGGCCAGTCCACGCCGTTCGGCAAAACCTCGATAGCGCGCTCGCCGTAGAGTTCGCGCAGCCGCTCGGCCGTGGGCAGGGAATTGGCGATGACCAGAGTTGCCTTGCGGAGCACCTCGCTTTCCATCTCGAACTGGCGTGCGCGCTTGGACGGCGGCGCGGTATCGCTGAACACTTCGTGCGCTTCGTACACGAGTTTTCGGCCCGGACGATTCCGCAGCAGCAGCGCGGCGAGCTTGAGGTGACGTGCGAACAAAAGCGCATCCGGCGCTGCTGCGATTCGCCGCTCGAGGCGCCACAGGAACAGTCGGTTAGAGTGCACGCGCGCCAGCGGCCAAGGGAGCGAACGTGACAGCGGCATGAGGCGCAGGCCGTCTGGGACTTCGACTCCGTAATACGCCAGCGGATGCAGTGGCGCATTCGGCACATGGGTGAGCTCGACTTCCACGCCCAGCCGCGCGAGTTCCGCCACGGTATGCGCCACCTGCACACCGCGCGCGCGCGGGAGCGGCAGCGGTTCGGGAAAGGCGTAGAGCAGCCTCATGTAGTCGGCCGTCTGCCGGCCCTAGGCTGCCTTGATGCCTTCGATGATGATGCAGTCGCCGAACAGCACGGCATCCGAGGTCACACCGTGATCGGGAAAGCCGCGTTTCTTGATGTTCCTGCGTATCAGGCTCGCGATCCAGTTCTCGAACACCCGCTTCACCCATTGCGGCTTGCGCAGCAATTCGTTGGCCGAGACGCGCGCTATCCTGACGCCGCCCCCGATCAGGAAGTAATGCAACTGCCAGAAGTAGATCGGCGCGATATGCGCATCGTCGATCGGGTGCACCAGCACCTTGTCGGGCTCCTGCATCAGCGGCCGAAAGCGCGGGAAATAGCCCGAGATCAGGTATTTCAGACGTGCGTCCACGGAAAAAGTGTTGGGCGTGCTGATGTACAGCTTGCCACCCGGCTTGAGCACCCGGCACAGTTCCTTGGTGAAGGTCCAGGGATTGTCGAAGTGCTCGATGCCTTCGATGCTGAACACATAATCGAAATGCGCGTCCGGAAACGGCAGGGGGTTGATCACGTCGTGCCGGGTGAAGCGCACCTGCGGATTGCGCAGCAAGAACGCCTCTTCGTTGATGTCCAGGCAATCGATATTGTCGTAACCGGCCTTGATGAGTTCCTGTGCGAACGCGCCCTGCCCGGCGGGCACGTCGAGTATGCGTCCCTGCGGCGATCCGCGGAACAGATCCAGCACCGCCGGATAGTGGCTCTCGGTGGCCATCACCTTGAGGTCGGCCCAGTCTTCCTGTGCGCTCATTCCGGCCTTCCGCGCGCGTAGCCGCGCCTAAAAACTTCAGTCATGAATGCGCTCGTCAGCCATCACCCGCGCGCGTCCTGTTGTGCGTTGACTGCACCGCCTTGTTCGGCTTCCAGCACCGGCGCAATGGTCGGCAGCCCGTCGACGTAGAGCGTGTCATAGCTCAGATCGAGCCCCCCGGGCCACCCGATCGAGCCCGCAATTACCCGTACCGATCGAAAGAATTCGGGGTTACGTAGGCGCACAAAGATACCTCGCCCGAGATAAGGTTTCACATCGAATTTGCGCGACTCGCCGTTCTCGAACGAAACCTCCAGCTTGTAGTCGTCCAACGCGTGGACGGATTTGACATGCGGATTCATGGTTCCTCCTATCTTAGCGGGTCGATCCTAAACACCTCTTCGCCGTTGACTGCCAGCTCCCAGTCAGCTTGTAGTTCGTCACGGTGTATCTCGATCCACGCCTGCACGAGCTTCACCTTCCCCGAAGGCAGTTCACCGGCGAGCACTTCGCCGTTCACGATAGAAAACACCGCGTCACTGCCGGAGTATTCCGCGTGCACATGGGGGACATGGTGCTGCTTGTCGTCGAAGAAGTACATGCGCACCACGATGCCGTAGAACATGGACAGAATCGGCATGATCGTTCCTTCTCAATCCCCACCATAGCACTGCGCGCTACCCCAGCCAAACTGGCGATAAGCACGAAATATATCTCTCGGCGTTTCGCCTGCCGAACAGTTTAGCAGAGTGCCGCGTCATCCCCGCCGCAGCGTAGCGTCGAATAGCTCTGCCAGTCGCATGAAGACCGCTTCCGCGGCGAAATCCGCGGTCATTCCCCGGCAACGCTCGCTCCATGCGCTTAGGCGCTCCGACTGCGCCAGCGCCTCGATCACGCTGCGCTCGAGCGCCTGCACATCGCCCGCGGCGTACACCAGTCCGCAGTCGTGGCGCCGGACCCAGTCGGAGATGCCGGCGGCGTCGCTGCACACGGTGGGCGTGCCTACCGTCGCCGCATCCACGGTGACCATGTTGAGGCCTTCGCACAGCGTCGGATTGACGTTCAAATCGGCCGCGGCAAGTTGTGCAAAAAGTTCGCGCCCGGCGAGGCGCCCGGTGAGCCGCACCCGCGCTCGCCCTACGCTTGAATCCAACAGCGGCAATATGCCCTCTGCCAACCAAGGCGCCTCCGGTCCGGCGAGTATCCACCAGGCGTCCCGATGGGCGGCGAGCACGGCCGGCCAGGCGCGCGCCATATCCTGTATGCCCTTGGAATAATAATTGTCGGAAAGCGTCACGACCACAGGCGCATCCTGCGGTATGGCTAGCCGTTCCCGCACGTCAGCGCGCGTCTGCGCGCGCCGCGCGTACACATCCTCGTACATGGCGCGCGGCGAACCGATCTGGATCGGAATCTGGGTGATACGGGCTAGATCGGCGCCGTCCTTGAGCAGCGCACGCGCGAGCGAGTCGCACAGCGCGCGCAAAGCGTCGATATGCCTGATAGAGGTGCGCATCAGCCAGTCGAGCTGCGGCGTGCGCTTGCGCCCGTATCCCATATGGGAACAATCGAGGATGTCGCCGCCGATATAGCTCACGACCAGCGGCGGGAGCATCAGACCCCAGCGCTTGAGCAGCGCCGCCGGCACCGCGTAGGAAAAACCGTCGGTGCAATAGACCAGATCCGGCGCGAAACGGCGCACGGCCTGGCGTATCACCCACATGCGGTGTCCGAGATTGCGCCCGTCGAAACTCTTGCGGAACCAGCGGTCCAGCGGCAAAGTGAGCACCCGCTCCAGCCCCCTGCCGGGGTGGTACCAGAGGGTGCGTATGCCGTCGCCGGGGTCGCGCAAATGGTCCTTCAGCATGCGCTTGCCCGACATGCCGCTGCGCCGTTCCTCGAGCACGCACACCTCGTGGCCGTGGCGCAGGAACTCCAGCAGCATCGGGTATTCGCCCCTCCAGCCAAAAGGATGCAAAAACAGGATGCGCATATCAGGCAGGCACTCCGGGTATTTCGCGCACCAGGTCGAGCAGCAAGGCGGCGACGCGCTGCGGCTCGAGTTCGGCGACGATCGCATCGCCGGTGAAAGGCGCTACGCCCTCGGCGAAAAACCCGGCGATCGCGCGGCCCCAGACTTCCGGGTCGCGCCCGGCCACGATTGCCGCAGCGCCGGTCTTCTCGACCCAGGGCGCGGCACCAGCCATGTCGCTTGCAAGCGTATAGGTGTGCACCATCGCCGCCTCGACGAGACCATAGTTGAAAGTGTCGATCACCGAGGGCGCGAGCTGCAGGTCCGCCGCGGCGAGGTAGCGCTTGACCTCGCGTATGTCGATGTTGTCGGTGAAAATCACCTGCGCCGCGACACCCTCCTCAGCGGCGATTTGTTCGAGATGCCTGCGATAGCTGCCGAGGCCCGCGACCACGCGGTCCCCGCCGCAAATCATGAGACGCAGTTCCGGGCGAGCGCGTGCGGCGCGGGCAAAGCCGCGCAGTCCCAAGTCCAAGCCCTTCACCGGAACCAGGCGGCACATGGTGATCGCGAGCGGCGCATCCCGTGGAATGCGCCACTGCGCCCGCACCTCCTGGCGCGCGCGCTGCTTGAACTCGGTCATGTCCGCGATGTCGTCCACGCGCATCCAGGCGGTGACCTGCAACGGCACCACGCGGATGCGAGCGGCTGCGCAGCCGCCAGCGATGAGCGCGTCGCGGGTGACGTAGGAATTCGCGCGCACCAGGTCCGCGCTGCCGAGGACCCATAGTTTCACCGCCTCTTTCCATCGGCTCGCGGGCCGTCCGGCGAAATGCACGGGAATGCGCAGATAGTCGCTGTCATGGATGCACACCACCCAGCGAAAGCGGCGCACGCGCGCGACAATGGCGACGAAAAAGCCGATCCAGTCTCCCTCGACGAAATACACCTCGCAGTCGCGCGTGGCGGCGAAATAGCGCGCCACGGCGACCAGGGTGGTGAAGAAGCGCCGACCCAGCCAGGGCTTGGCCAGTCGGTCGAAAATCCAGACCCAGGGGTTGCGCCGCAGATGGCTGATGACGAAGAAGTCCAGGCGCCCTTCGCGAAAGCGCAGAAAGCGCGCGCCGCTGGGAGCGCGGCTGTCTTCGGTATAAATTGCCAGGTCGTGTCCGAGCGCGCCCAGCGCCTGCGCCATGTCCAGGTGGATGGAATTCCAGATGCCGGGAGCCACGAGGCCGATTTTCATGCCGGCACCCCTGCCGGTCCTGCCGCCGCGGCGTGCAGGGCCCGTTCTACCCGTTCGCGGAACGAAGCGTATGAAAAGCGCGCGAGATGGGCCGTAGCGAGCCGCGGATCCGGGCGCTCTGCGCCGCCCTGCAGTCGCGCGAGCAGTTGCGCGAAGGACGCGCCGCCGTCCTCGCGCGGGTCGTTGAAGAAAAATCCGCTCCGGCCCTCGATCACGGTTTCGGTGAACGGCGGGGCCTGCACCGCGAGCACCGGCGTGCCGCAGAACTGCGCCTCGATGAGATTCAGCCCCAGCGCCTCCTTCTCCGGCAATCCGCTCAGAACGAAATCGAGCTGCGCATAGACCGCAGCCACATCCGGCTGCTGCCCCCAGAAGCGCACCTGGTTCGCGATGGGTGCGAGGCTGGCGCGCAGATCGCGCACCGACGCGTAGCCGCCGCTGCCGAAAATCTCCAGGTTGAGCTGCGGGTAGCGGGCGATCAGCGGCGCGAGCAGGCCGAACATGAGCGGAAACTGCTTGATCGGCGTCAGGCGCGAAACGATGCCCAGAGCGAGCCCCGGCCGTTGCACGAACTCGGTTGCCGGCCGCGCCATGCGCCACAAGGGCTCGGTCCAGCCGAGCAGGCGGTCGCGCAGCTTGCGCCGGTCCCAGTCGTATTCCGAGCGCGCGAACAGGGTGCCGCCGGCTGCGCCGCGCCGCGGGTCGGCGACGCCGTACATGGGCTCGGTGAAGACGCTGCCGTATCCACGCCCCCTGACGCTGTCGAGGACGTGCCGGGATACCGCCAGCAGCAGATGGTAGTGCCTGAACCCCGGCGGGTCGCGCTCGTACATGGGCATGTGGACGAAGCCGCAGAGCACATGGCGCCCGGCCACCCATTGCGCCGCGCCCGCGTCCAGCGCCGTTTGGGTCACCACCAGGGACTTGTCCCGGGGCAGTGCGCGCAGGATTTGCGCGGCGCCCTCCACGCGCACGAGTTCCACCCCGGCCGGCAGTAGCGAGTCCCAGAACTGCGCCTTGCGGCTTGCGTACAACACCACGCGGTATCCGAGTTCTATCAGCGCCAGGCTGAAAAAGCGCGTGTAGACTTCGCCGCCGCCGAACTCGTTCTGCAGATTGACCTGGTAGACCGTGCGCTGCGCAACTGCGCTCACAGCGGGACCTTGAAACGTTCCACCCACTGCGACAGCACCAGCAGCGACCACAGGCGGTTGCTGTGCGAGGCGCGCCCTGATAGATGTTCCTCGACCATGCGCTCGACCGCGTCCTGGCGGAACCAGGGCGCCAGGGTTTTTTGCGCGAGCAGGCGCTCGCGCAGGATGGGTCCGAAATCATTCCTGACCCAGTTCGCCAGCGGCACCGAAAAACCCTGTTTCTTGCGCTGCATGAAACCCGCCGGAAGCCAGTCCTTGAACGCCTCCTTGAGTATGTGCTTGTGCCTGCCGCCGCCGGTGAGCTTGTAGGATCCCGGCAGCGAGCAGGCAAACTCGATCAGCTGGTGATCCAAGAACGGCGAGCGGCATTCGAGCGAGTTGGCCATGCTCGCGATGTCCACCTTGAACAGAATGTCTTCGGGCAGGTAGGTCGACTGGTCCACGTAGAGCCAGCGGTTGAGCGCGTCGGCGCCGGCGGCACGCGCAAGCGCGCGCTCAAGGTAGCCGCCGGTGTCGGGCGCGCCGGCGGCACGGGCGAATTCGGGCGTGATCAGACTGCGCTTTTCCTTGTCAGTGTAAAACGCGAGCAGGTGCTGATAGCCCGCCGCTGCGCCCATGGCCAGCATTTCATCGGCGCGGCTGGCTGGAAACCGCCTGGGCGCCCTGCGCGGATGCGTCAGGTTTTCCACCGCAAGGGTAAGCCTGCGCGAACCGCGCCACAGTGGCTTTAGGCGCCATCGCGCCAGCGTCTCTGCACGGCGCATGTGGTAGAACCTGCGGTATCCCCCGAACACTTCGTCGCCGCCGTCTCCGGTCAGGGCCACGGTGACGCTTTTGCGCGCGAACTCGGACACGTAATACGTCGGCATCAGCGAATTGTCGGCCATGGGTTCGCCCAGATGCTCGACGAGCTGCGGCAGCAGTTCGACCGCCGCGGGCCGCACCGTCATTTCATGGTGCTCGGTGCCCAGGTGGCGCGCGACTTCGCGCGCAAAGGGCAGCTCGTTGAAGCGCTCGTCCTCGAAGCCGATGGCATAGGTCTTCACCGGGTCCGAGGCGAGCCGCGCCATTGCCGCCACGGTGATGCTCGAATCGAGCCCACCGGAGAGAAACGCCCCAAGCGGCACGTCGCTGACCAGGCGGATGCGCGTGGCCTCGAGAAATTTTTCGCGCAAGGCTACGCAGGCTTCCCCGAAGGACAAGGTGGAGCGCCGCGAAAAATCGATGTCCCAGTAGCGCCACACCCGTTCCACCCTGCCCTCGCGCACGATCATCGCGTGCGCGGGCGGCAGCTTGCGCACCGCGCGGAAACCCGACAGCGGCGCCGGAATGTACTGGAAGGTGAGATAGTGATCCAGGGCGGCGTAATCGGGCGCGCGCGACAGATCGGGCTTTACCTGGAACAGCGTCGCGATCTCCGAAGCAAAGGCAAAGCCGGCATCGGTTTCGGCGTAGACCAGCGGCTTCACCCCGAGGCGGTCGCGCGCCAGCGCCAGCGTGCGCGTCTGCCGGTCCCACACGGCGAAAGCGAACATGCCGCGCAACCGCGCAAGGCAGCCTTCGAAGCCCTCGCGCAGGTACACGCGCAACAGCACCTCCGTGTCGGAATGGCCGGCGAAAGTCTCCCCCTGCGCCTCCAGCTGCGCGCGCAGTTCGGGGAAGTTGTAGATCTCGCCATTGAATACGATGAGGTAGCGGCCGTCCGGGCTTTGCATCGGCTGATGCCCGGCCTGCGACAGGTCGATGATGGACAGCCGGTTGAAACCGAGCGCAACCCAGTCGTCGCGCCATACGCCGCTGTCGTCGGGGCCGCGATGGCGCTGGCGCTCGAGCGCGGCGCCGAGCTCGGGACGAAAAGTCGCGCCGGCGCGCGAGGCGAAACCCAGGACGCCGCACATGGCTAGCGCCGCTCCTGCAACAGCTGCTCCAGGCGCGCGGCGTTGGCGGCCCAGGTGAATTCGGCCACGACGCGTTCGCGCCCAGCGGCGCCGAGTGCGCGCATCCTGTCGGGCTGCGCCAGCAATTGCGCGATGCTTGCGCGCCAGGCCTCGACTTCCCCCGGGGGCAGCAGTTCCCCGGTCACACCCGGCAGCACGATCTCGGTCATGCCGCCCTGGCGCGAAGCCAGCACCGGCAGGGCACAGGCCATCGCCTCGACCAGGGTGATGCCGAAGGACTCCTCGCCCATGGACGGCTGCAGCAGCAGGTCCGCCTGCGCGAGCACCTGCGGCAATTCGTCGTGGACGATGCGCCCGCAGAAATGCACGCGCGCGCCGAGGCCCAGCCGAGCCGCCTGCGCGCGCAGCCGCGCCTCGTCCGGCCCCTCGCCCGCAACGAGATAGTGCACATCCTGCGGCAATTGCGGCAGCAGTTCGAGGATCACGCGCAAGCCCTTCCAGCCGACCAGGCGTCCGACGCTGGCGAGCACGCGCGCGCCCTCGGGCAGGCCCAGCCTCTGGCGCAGTTGCGCGGAGCGCGCGAGCGGTTTGAACTGGTCCACGTCGACGCCGTTGTGCACCACCTCCACCCTGCGCCCATAGCGCGCTTCGACCTGCGCCGCGTTGTAGCGGCTGGTCGAGAGCCAATGGTCGATACTGCCGGCGAATTGCCGGTCGCCGAAATAGAACTCGGTGCCGCCCGAGCGGAATAGCGTCTGCGCCGCAAGGCCCCGGCGCCGCGCCTGCCACAGAATCGGAAAGTCGAAAGGCTTGTTCACCACCACTGCATCGTAGCCGGCGTGCACCAGGTGCGCCAGCGTATGGCGCGCGAAGGACAGGCGTTCCATCAGGCGGCGAAAGCGCGTGCCCAGGTCCGGCCATAGCTGCTCGCGCCGGAACGCGAAGCGCAGCAGCTCGACCTCCTGATGGCGCGGCTCGCCGCCCAGGCCCGCGACTATGCTCACGCGGTGCCCGCGGCGCGCCAGCGCCCGCCCCGCTTCCCAGCAATAGGTTTCCAGCCCCCCCTGGATGAAACTCGCGGTCACGTTGTAGAAGCAGATTTTCATGCGCCCGGCGCCTTCCCGATCTGCGGACTTTTTTCCGCATGACTTGCGTACCCCAGCAGCATTCCGGCGATGGCCCAGAACAGCAGGGCCAGATCGCGCACGAAAAAATCGTTGCTCAGGTTGCGCACGACCACGGCCAGCACCAGCAACACGCCGCTGATCCCGGCCATTGCGATCACAGGGTCCTCGGCGCGGCTCAATTTCCAGAATATGCGCAGCAGCGTAAAGAACAGATACAGGGCCGCGAGCATCCCCGGCACGCCCATCGACAGGCCGTAATTCAAGAACAGATTGTGCGCGTGCCAGACCTCGGGAAATTTTTTCGAGCGCAGTTCCGGGTAGGCCTTTTTCATGGCCTCGCGGCCGAATCCCTTGCCGGTCAGCGGATGTTCGACGATGCGCGCGGCGACCCCCGGCCACATGCTGAGGCGCGGATCGTCGCCCAGGCTTATCGTGTCGCGCCTTGCCGTCGCGCCGACGATGACCAGGGCCGAGAGGACCACCGCAAGCACACCGATTGCGCGCATGCGCGCAGTCGACAACTCGACAAAGCCGCGCTTGCTCAGCAGCGGCAGGCCGACGAGCACCTGCAGCGCAAACACCAGCCAGAACTGGCGCTGCCCGGCTATCACAGCGACCAGCAGCTGCAGCGCGATCAGGCCCGCGACCAGGCCCCATCGATGCCGCAGTCGCAGAGCGCCGCCGGCCCACAGCAGGGCCGGCAACAGCGCCAGCAGATAGGTGCTGTAGCTGCCCGAGCCACCGGCGAGCCCGTCTTCATTCCAGCGCGGCAAATCCGAGGAGAGGTTATCCCACAATGCGATCGATGCCAGCGCCAGGCTGCCCAGGATCAGCGCCCCGAGCAGGAACACCGCGTCCGCCCGCGTACGCGTCAGGGTGATGAAGGCGAGGTAGGCCGCCATGGTGTAGCCGATTTCGTTCTTGATCTCGCCCAGCGTATAGCCCGGGTCTACGGCGGTGGCGAGCGACAGCAATGCAAGCCCGGCCCAGAACAGCAGGGCCGGCCAGGCCGGAATTTGCGGAAAGCCGTCCTTGTGCCAACTCCACGCAGACACCAGCAAGGCGCAGGCGAGCGCCAGCAAGCGCAGGGTCACCGTGCCCGGAAACGGCAGTATGAACAGCAAGACTGCGCAAGGCAGCAGGCGCACCCAGGGCTTCATCGGCGCGCCCCGCGCGCGAGCAGGTCCGTCGCGGCCCGGGATACGTCGTCTACCGCAATGTCCGCCATGGAGGCCGTGGCTGCCGTGCTCGTTCCCGTGAGCGGATGCTCGATCGCCACGCACGCCGGGTGCTGCAGCGGGGCGAGGTTACGACCGGGATAGGCGCAGTGATACAAGGCCACCATGGGTATGCCGAGCGCGCCGGCGATATGCGTAGGCCCGGTATCGACTCCGATATAGAGATCGAGTCCGGCCATGAGCGCCGCGCTCTGGCGCAGGCTGAGCCTGCCAGCCGCGAGCACCGCCTGCCCGGGGTAGGCAGCCAGCAGGGGCGCGGCCTTGTCCGCAGCCGCCGCATCTCCGAGCAGCACGAAACGCGCGCCCGCATGTTCTGCGGATAGGCGCGCGATCAACTCCCCGAAACCGGACACCGGCCAGTCGCGATGCGACTTGGTGGCGAAGCTCGCCATCTGCAGTCCGATCACCGGCGCACCCCCGGCAACATGCCCGCCGCGCCACTCGCGCGCCCACGCTAGTTCATCGGCTGTCACCTGCCACGCGAGGCGCAGATCGGTGGCGGCAAGGCCCAGCGGATCCAGCAACAAGGCGCGATGCATGACCGCGTGCATGGGCGAGGCCGGTTCGGACACCGCAGGCGCAAGTTTCGCGTTCAGTTCGGCCTCGCCCTGCCGAAACGCGATGACGCGTTTGCTCGCGCGCAAGGCGTAGCGCACCAGCGCCGCGTCGTGGCCGTAGACCAGCGCAAGGTCGTAGCGGTTTTTCGCCATCCAGCCACGCGCCGGCGCCGAGGTCTTGGTGATGCCTTCGAGCTCGTCGACAAAGGGCAGGTACTGCAAGGCTTCCATGCGTCTGGGATGGGCCAATACGCTCAGGCGACCTTGCGGGATCGCGGCCCTCAGCGCGCGCAGCGCGGGCGTCACCAGCAGCGTGTCGCCGATGCGCGCCACGATGATAGCCAGCACCTTCGCATCGGGCCGGATCATGCCGCCGCGCTGCGAAACACCGCTTCCATGCTGTCGAGCATGCTCGCGCGCGAGTAGCGCTCGCGCACCCAGGCGCTGGCGGCCGCCGCCAGCCGCACACCGAGTGCAGGATCGCCCAGCAGGCGCTCGATCGCAGCGCGCAGAGCCCCGACATCCTGCGGTGGCACCATCAGGCCGGTGTCATCGTCGCGCACCAGCTCGTCTATGCTGCCCACCGGGGTGGAAATCACCGGCACGCCCGCGGCCATGGCCTGCATCAGCGCCTGCGGCACACCCTCGTTGGCGTAGGATGGCAGCGCAAATACATCCAGCGCCTGCAGCCAGGGCGTCACCTCGGCCTGGTTGCCCGGCATGAGCACGCGCGAGCGCAGGCCGAGCCGCGCCACCTGCTCGCGCAGGTTATCCCGGCCCGGGCCGTCGCCGACGATCACCAGGCGCGCCCCCTTCTGCTTCAGGCCGGCGAAAGCCTCCACCAGATATCGGTGTCCTTTCCAGCTGCGCAGCGTGGCGATGATACCGATGCAGGCCAGTTCCGGTTCCAGGCCCAGGCGCGCTTTCGCCTGCGCCCGGTCCGCGGGCGCATAGCGCGCCAGGTCTATGCCGGTAGGCACGGAAACCAGCGACTCCGGGCGAAAATGATTCTCGCGGATGAGCTGCTCGCGCAGGCGCTCGCCGGTAGTGACGATGCGGCGCGTGGCCGACTGGTACAGCCAGCGCGTAGCCATGTTGTCCGGGATGGCAGCCGAAATGTGGCGGGTGCGCACCAGGGCCGGGCGCGGCCTCATGCCCAAGAGCGCCAGGGCAGCCAGCCAGCTGTCAGTGGAGCTGTGGCTGTTCAGCACCTCGCTCGCGTTGCGGGCAAGCCAGATGCGCATTGCGCCTATCCCCTTCGTCGCCTTGCGCGCTATCGGCAGCGCCACCGCGGGCACGCCGCGCCTGCCGGCTTCATCGAATATGCGCGCCTCGCGCGGACACAGCAGGGTCACGCGGTGCCCGCGCTCCAGCATTCCCGCCGCCTCCTCCAGCACGCGGATCTCCTGCCCGCCCCAGCCGCAGGAGGACTCGCTGTGAACGATGTGCATTGCCGGCGGACCGCCTCAGATGGCCGCGGCAGACCTGCCGCGCGCAGGAACCCGGGCCTCCTGCTCGGTGTCCTCGACGGCAAACTGGATTTTGTACAGGTAGGCATAAACCCCGTCGCGTGCGAGCAGCTCGGCGTGTGATCCGACTTCGGCGATCGCGCCTTTCTGCAGTACCACGATACGGTTTGCCTTTTCGATGGTGGACAGGCGGTGGGCGATGATCAGCGTGGTGCGGCCTTGCATCAGGGTTTCCAGCGCCGCCTGCACCACGCGCTCCGACTCGGTGTCCAGGGCCGAGGTGGCCTCGTCCAGGATCAGCACCGGCGCATTCTTCAGCAGGGCGCGCGCGATCGCCAGGCGCTGGCGCTGCCCGCCCGAGAGCCGCACGCCGTTCTCGCCTATCATCGTCTGCAGGCCCTGGGGCATTTCTCGAATGAACTCCATCGCATGCGCAGCCTCGGCGGCGGCGGCGATCGCGGTCTCGCTCGCGCCCGCCAGGGGGCCGTAGGCGATGTTGGCCGCCACCGTATCGTTGAACAGCACTACGTCCTGGCTGACCAGGGCGAGGTTGGCGCGCAGGCTGGCCAGGGTCAGCGTCTGCGTGTCGATACCGTCGAGCAGGATGCGCCCCGCAGTGGGCTGGTAAAAGCGCGGAATCAGATTTGCCAGGGTCGTCTTGCCGCCGCCGGAACCTCCGACCAGGGCCACGGTTTCGCCCGCGGCGATTGAAAGACTGACGTCGTCCAGGGCCGGCCGGGTGGCTTTGGGATAGGAAAAGCACAAATGCTCGAACTCGATCCGGCCCTGCGCCCGCTCCAGGGTCTGCGTCCCGTGATCTTCCTCCGGTTCTTCGTCGATCACGGAAAACACGCTTTCGGCGGCAGCGAGGCCGCGCTGCAGCGATGAATTGACCCCGGTGAGGCGCTTCAGGGGCGTGAGCAGCATCAGCGTGGCGGCCATGAACGAGACGAAACTGCCCACGGTGACACCGCCCGTACTGCCCTGCCGCGTCGAGTAGTAGATGATGACCGCGACGGCGATCGCGGCGCATATCTGCACCAGCGGGACCGAGGCCCCGGCGGCGATGGTCTGGCGCATGGCGTAATTGCGCATGCGCTTGATCGCGGCGCCGAAGTGGCGGCGCTCGTACTCCTGGCCGCCGAACACCTTCACTACCTTGTGGCAGCCGATCGCCTCGTCGAGCACGTGAGTGATGTCCCCCATCGCGTGTTGGGCATCGCGGCTCACCTGGCGCAGCCGGCCGCTGAACGAGTGGATCACCGCCGCGATGATCGGCCCTATCACCAGGGTAATCAGCGAAAGCTTCCAGTCGAGGTAGAACATCCAGGAAAGCAAGCCCAGGACGGTGAGGCTGTCGCGCACCATCACCGTCAGCACGGTGGTTGCGGCCGCGGTGACTCCGGTCACGTCGTAGGAAAGCTTGGAAATCAGCGCGCCTGCCGAAGCGTCGTCGTAGTAGCGGGTGGGCAGATTGACCAGCCGGCCGAACATTTCCGCGCGCAAATCGAATACCACGCGGTTGGCTACCCAGCTCAAGGCGTAGTCGCTGGCAAATCCGAACACGCCGCGCAATACGAACAAGCCGACCAGGGCGAACGGAATATAGCGGATGGTGGTGGGGTCCTTGCTGACAAAGCTGCCGTCGAGCAGCGGCTTCATCAGCGCCGGAAACAGCGGTTCGGTCGCTGCCACCAGCGCCATGGCCAGGATAGACAGCGCGAACATGCGCCAGTACGGCGCCACATAGCGCAGCAGGCGCAGGTACAGGACGCGGCTTTTGGTTTCGGGAACGGCCATAGTCTGGACTGCAGCAGAGCGGAAAAATATGCAATTATATCAGAGCCATAAACCCCACTTTCGGTATTCGCCGACGCGTGCGCGCAGAACCACCCGCTATGGCGCCCGGGTCTGCAGCAGATGCGCATACAGCTGCGTCAATTGTTGCGCCATGTTCTCGAGGCCATAGGGTTCGACCCTGCTGCGCGCAGCCGCGCCCATGCGTTGCGCCTGCCCCGGGACCGCCGCCAGATTCAGGCAGCGCGCCAGTTCGAGCACGTCCAGGGGATCGCGGCAGACATAGCCTTCGACGCCGCTCTCCACCAGCTCCGCCGCACCGCATTGCAGGCTGGTGATCAAAGGCAGACCGCAGGCCATCGCCTCCAGTGCGGCATTGGGGAAGGGATCGTAGAGCGTGGGCAGCACGAAGCAATCGGCCATGCCATACCAGGGTTTGACATCGCCCTGGCCGCCGGTGAAATGCACCCGGCCGGAGAGTTTCGCCTCCTCGGCCGTCCGCCGCAGGCGCACAAGCTCCTTGTCTGCGCCCACCACCACCAGGTGGGCCCCGCGCACGCCGCTCATGGCGCGCAACAACTGCGGCAGACCCTTGCGCCTGAAACCCGAGCCGACGAACAGGAACACCAGGGCCGCGTCCTCGATGCCGAGTTCTGTGCGCTTACGCCGGCGCCAGGTCTCGCGCAGTTGCGGGTGGAATGCGGCCAGATCGACGCCGCTGTAGATCACCCGCAGCTTCGCCTCGGCGAGGCCGAAATGCCGGCGCACCTCCTCCTTCACCATGTTCGAGTTGCAGATCACCGCGCGCAGGCGGGGACTTTCGAACATGCGCTTTTCCGCCGCCAGCGTGTACCAGTGGTAGGGATTGAGCATGAGCGCGATGCGTTCCCATGTGCCGGCGCCACGCTTGCGGTAGTCGAGCCACTGGCGATGCACGCCGTCGCCGGCGCGGTAGAGGTCGCAGCAGCTGATGCGCTCGTGTGATTGCACCAGGTCGAAGCTGCGGGATTTCACCGCCGCACAAACGGCGCGCGCAAAGCTCCAGTCGCGCCACAACCGGCCAATATAGAAGGGATCGCAGCGAACCAGGCGCCGTTCTTCGCCCGCGCCGGCCCCATCCGGCCAGGTACGCGCCAGCAGGGTCAGCTCCAGCTGCTGTGCGGAGAGCGCGGTCATGGCGCGCTCGACGAAGCGTTCGGCGCCGCCATAGGGATTGTAGCGCTGGCGTACCAGGGCGATCCGCATCAGGACGCAGCTTTCCGCCTGCGCGCAGCCTCAGGCCGCCGGTATAGGGGAAACGCGTGCGCGGGCGCAGGCATCAACGCGGCTGCAGGTCCTGAACCGCCTGCAGCACCGCCGATACCGTCAAGGTGCTGAGGCAATCGCTCACCTTGCCGCCACCGCAGCCGTCGTTGCCGCAGGGCCGGCAGGCATGATCCGACGCGACAACGCGGTGCGGCACCTGCCACGGGCCCCAGTTGAACTCACCGCTGGGACCGAACAAGGCCACCACCGGTGTGCCCACTGCGCTGGCGATATGCATGGGTGCGGAATCGACGCCGATGAACAGCCTGGCATTGCGCGTAAGCGCACCGAGTTGCTTCAGCGTGAGCCTGCCCGAGACATCCGCGAACGGCGTTCGCGCCAGCGCGCCGATGCGCCGCACCAGCGCGAGTTCGTCCGCATCCGGAGCCGCGCTGAGCACCACGCGCTCCCCCAAAGCCTGCAGCTGATCGATCAAGTCGGCCGTCTTCGCGGCCGGCCAGCACTTGAACTGCCAGCGCGAGGCCGGATGCAGGTGGACGTAGCCACCCGGCGTGAGCCCGAGTTCGCCGAGCATGCGCTCGACTTCGTGTTCCGCTTCGTCGCCGGGCACGAAACAAAGGCCGCGCTCCTGCTCCCCCGGCTGCAGGCCGATACGGCGCAGTGCGTCCAGGTTCAGTTCCACGACATGGCGCCTGCCGTTCCTGGGCAAGGGATACAGATGGCTGAAACTGCTCTTCCACCAACGGTGCGCCCGGGGATGATCCGCGGCGACGCGAAAGCGCGGACCGAGCAGCCGCGCCAGCCAAGCCCCGCGCGGATGCTCGCTCAGATGAATCAGCATGTCGTATTCGCGGCTGCGCAACTGCTGCAACGCACCCCATTCGGCGCCGGCCCGGGCCAGCCAGCCCAGGGACTTCCAGCCGCGATCCACCGCAATCACCCGCGAGACTGCGGGGTTGCCCGTGAGCATGGGGGCCGTGTCGGCGTAGACCAGCGCGTCGATTTCCAGGTGCGGCGCGTGCGCTTTCAGCACGGAAAACACCGGCGAGGCGAGAAGCACGTCACCGTGATGGCGCAGCTTGGTCACCAGCACGCGACGCACGCTTTGCAGATCAACCGGATCCTTCAGCATGCACGCACGATAGCAGAGAACCCCGCGGCGGTGAATCGATCGGTGGCGGGCGCCATCGGCCGCGTTCTTACTTGCGCCGGGCACGCACAGCCGCAAGCTCCTCGCACAAGCGCTCGGCGCCCTCGAGTATGCGCGGCGTATTGCGGCTGATGATATCCGAATCGATCACGAACAGATTGCCGCGTGCGGCCGCCGTCAGGCGCGGCCACGATTTCCATGACTCCAGATTTCCCGCCTGGCCGGCCTCGGCGCTCACGCCGCCTATCGCCTCGGGGTCGGCCGCCAGCACCGCCTCGGTCGATATCTCCGGCGTCAGCGCCCTGAGTCCGGCGAACACGTTGCGCCCGCCGCACATGCGCATCACGTCGCTGATCATGTGCTCGCCGTTGACCGTCATCAGCGGCTGGTCCCAGATCTGGAAGAACAGCCTCACCGGATCGCGGCCGGCGTAGCGCCGTTGCAGCGCGGCCATGCGCGCGACGAACGCGCGCGCAACCGGCTGCGCCTGCGCCTCGGTACCGGCCAGGCGCCCGAGCTGCTCTATCGCGCGCGCGATATCGGGGAGCCGGCGCGGCTCGTTGTAGAACACGGGGATGCCCAGATGCAATAGTTTTTCCAGCTGGCGCTGCGCGTTGCCGTTCTGCCACACCACCACGAGGTCGGGCTTGAGGGCGACGATGCGCTCCAGGTCCAGCTGCGCGCTGTCGCCGATGCGCGCGATGCGCCGGGCTGCCGCCGGGTAGTTGCTGTACTCGACCACGCCGACGACCTGCGCACCGGCGCCGGCAGCGAACAGCAATTCAGTCATGTGCGGCGCCAGGCTGATGATGCGTTGCGCCGGATGCGCGAGGCTTACGCTGCGGCCGGCATCGTCGGTGATACGAATCCCGGCGGCTGCCGCGGTGCCGGTCAGAACCAGCGCGGCCAGGAGCAGGGCCGCGCAGCGCTGCGCGGCGAGTTTCCCGTTCGCGCCTGCGCCCATGTCAGTCCGGCACGAACAGGCTGCGGCCGGCTGCCTCGACGCGCGTCACCCGATGCCCGAAAGCGCGCTGCAGCGCAGCCTCGGTCATGACCGCGTCGACCGGCCCTTGCAGCACGGTCTCCTGCGGCGTGAGCAGCAGGGCGTGGCTGGCAAAGCGCGCCGCCAGGTCCAGGTCGTGCACCGTGAACAACACGCCCTTGGCGTGCACCCGCGCCAAGGCGACCAGGTGCTGCAGCACCAGCACCTGGTGATGCAGGTCCAGGTGCGACACCGGTTCGTCCAGGAGCAGCAGCTGCGCGTCCTGGGCAAACAAGGCCGCCAGGGCCACGCGCTGGCGCTCGCCGCCCGAGAGCGTGAGCACGTCGCGCTGCCCGAATCCGGCGAGATCCACCGCCGCCAGCGCTGCCAGGGCGCGCCCGCGCTCATCGTCTCCCTCCCATTGCCAGCGCGACAGATAGGGATGGCGGCCGAGCATCACGCTCTCCAGCGCGCTCGCGCTGAATGCATCGTGAAAAGTCTGCGGCAGGAAACCGCGCAGCCTCGCGGCCTCGGCGGCGGGCCAGTCGGCGAGCGCCCTGCCGGCGAGG
>JACZJV010000068.1 GCA_014860355.1 Burkholderiales bacterium
CCCCTACCCCGATCGACTCCGGGGCTCGCATACCCAAAGCTCAACCGGCTACCAAAGGATCAGCATGCCCCACAACCTGCAGGCGGTACTTCGATTCCCCAGTTCGTTCATGGACCGCGGCCTGCCGCCGGGACGCGGCTACCGGGTGCTGGTGGGCTCGGCCATAGTCCTGGGCCTCGCTGCGATACTCTACGCAATGCTCAACGGCGAGCTGTTTCGCCCGATACGGGAGAGCATCGCCGAAGGTAACTTGAGCGCCATGGTGCTGAAGCCGAGCCTGATATGGGTATCCATGGGCATGTTGATGCTGGCGCTGCGCACCGTGCTCTGGTTCAGCTATCGGCCGTTCGAAGCGGCCACGCGTGAATCGGCACCGACCATGACCGTGGTGATACCGGCCTATAACGAAGGGCCGATGGTCGAACAGTCCATCAATTCGGTAGCCGCCGCACGCTACCCTCCCGGCAAGCTCGAGATCCTGGTCGTGGACGACGGCAGCACCGACGACACCTGGACTTACATCGAGCGCGCGGCGGCGCGCCATCCGGGTCTGGTCACAGCGGTAAGACTCGAGCGCAACCAGGGCAAGCGCGTGGCGCTCGCGACCGGATTCCGTGCGGCGCGTGGCGCGATCCTGGTCACCATCGATTCGGACAGCGTAATAGAGTCCGGCGCGCTGCTCGCGATGGCGGGCCCCTTCCGCGACCCGCGCGTGGGCGCTGTTGCGGGAAAAGTCGCCGCCCTGAATCGCGATGCGGGATTCATTCCGCGGATGCTGCACGTGCGCTTCGTGCTTTCGTTCGATTTCCTGCGCAGCGTGCAGTCCACCTACCGCACGGTGTACTGCTGTCCGGGCGCGCTCGCAGCGTATCGCGCAAGCGTCGTGCACGAGGTCCTGGAGCCCTGGCTGGAGCAGCGTTTTCTCGGCGTGCGCTGCACCTACGGCGAGGATCGCGCCCTGACCAACGACATCCTGGATCGCGGCTACGACGCGGTGTACCAGGGCAGCGCTGTCGTGCACACCCTGGTTCCGGACAATTACGCCCAGCTGTGCAAGATGTATCTGCGCTGGGACCGCAGCTACGTGCGCGAAGAGATCCGCTTCGCCCGCATCGTGTGGAAGCGGCCGCTGGTACCCATGCTGCTCGCGGTGTTTGAAAAGCTGATCACCAATCTGCGCTTTCCCGTGGCCTGGACCGCGACCGTCATGCTCGCGCTGATGGCCGTATCCGACCCGATGGTGCTGGTGCGCGTGCTGCTTGCCATCGGCGTCGCCGCGAGCTTCTACATGCTCTACTACGTCTATACGGAAAGGTCCATGCGCTTCGTGCACGGAATCTTCTACGCCTACTTCGCCTTCTTCGCCCTATGGTGGATTTTTCCCTACGCACTCATGACCGTGCGTTCGCGCTCGTGGATGACGCGCTGAGCCTGCGCGCGCGGCGTTTGATCAGCCGGCCCGCGGCGCGCGCAACGCGCCGCGCAGCCCCAGCGTCAGCGGCAGCACCAGCAGCACCACCGCCGCGATGACGCCGAAGGTGCGCGGCACGCCGATGGCGTCGCCGATCAGGCCGTAGAGCACGGGCGACACGGCGCCAGACCCGATGGTGAGCGTGTAGAAGATGCCGAACGCGCGCGCCCGGCGCGCGCCCGGGACGATTTCCGCCATCGTGCCGTAGGTCACCGACGAGGTGCCGTTCAGTGCGATGCCGAGCACCGGCAGCAGCAGCATCGACGCCTCCAGCGTGAGCGGCAGCAGCGCGACGATGCCCGCGGCGGTGGCGATCTCGGTCAGGATGGTGGTGCGCAATATGCCGGCACGCGCCGCGATCAGGCCGCAAAGGAACTTGCCCGCCGCGCCGCCCGCAAACGTCAGGCTCAGCGCGAAACCGGTCTGCGTGACCGAGGCGCCTTTGGCGATCAACACGAAGGGCAGCAGCGTGAGAAAGCCCATGCGCGTGGCGCTGTCGACGACTCCGATCGCCGAGAGCGAAACAAAACCCAGGTTCATCAGCGCGCCCGGCACCGCTGTCGCGCTGCCCGGCGCGGGCGCTACGGCCAGCGACTGATGCAGCGCGCGCGGCACGGCAAACCAGATCGCCAGCGCCGCTGCCAGGCCGAGCGCGCCCATCAGCGAGGTCACCGCATGCCAGTCGAGCACTGCGAGCAGCGCCGCGCATAGCGCCGGCAGCAGCACCTTGCCGACGTCGCCGGAAAAATTGTAGGTGCCCAGGGCGGCGCGCAGCGGCGCGCCCTCGAACGCACGCGAAGTCAGCGCCGAGGCGAGCGGATGCTGCACGCTCGCCCCCGCACCGCTCAGCGCCAGGCATAGCGCGAGGCCGAGAAATCCTCCGGTCCAGCCCGAGAATATGAACCCGGCCGCCGCAACCAGCGTGCCTAGTGCAAGCAGCGCGCGCTCCCCGACGCGCTCGGCGAGCAGGCTCGCCGGCACCTGCAACACCGCCATCGACCCGGAGTACAGCGACTTCAGCATGCCGACCTGCGCGAACGACAGCCCGAACGCCGCCTGCCACACCGGGAACAAAACGTAGAGCAGATCGGAAAAGCCGTCGTGCAGTGCGTGCGCTGCGCAGCATGCGGCGAGCGTGCGCCGGCTGCGCGCGGATGCGGGCGGAACCGGCGCGGCGAGTGTGTCGGTGCTCATGCGGTGTTTCCAGTTCGTCGATACTGCGGCCTAAACTACCGGCTGCGAGGCGCGCAGCTTAGAGAGTATCTCCGCCTCAAGCAGCCGCAGTCAATCAGGACACTGCGAAAAGCCCGGTTGGCGGCTGCCAGCCCGCGAACCATTGCGCTAATTCAAGCGTAGACTTGGCCATGGCGCCGCCGCGGCTGGCGCAAAACCGGGAGACTGGCCATGAGCGAAGTGCCGGCCCAACTCTATCAAGCGAAGAGGATTACCGTCATCGCCAGGGGCGCCGACGTGCTGGTGCGCGAATACCTGCTCGGCGCCGGAGAATTCGTCCCCTGGCACCATCACACTCAAGTCACCGATCACTACTACTGCCTGGAGGGAACGGTGCTGATCGAAACACGCGCGCCCGCCGCGCGCCGCGAACTCCATCCCGGCGAGTCCGCCACGGTGACGCCGCCGACGGCGCACCACGTCTCCAATACTTCCGGCAGCCCCTGCCGCTTCCTGCTGATACAGGGCGTGGGGCTATATGATTTCGTCAAGGAGGAATGATCACCATGGCCAAAATCGTGGCAAGAATCGAACCCGACCCCAATGCAGTTCACGCTCACGGCGCACCGAGTGCGAGTTACAGCATCACCCTGCGAGTCCAGTTGAAAAACCGCGTCGGCATGCTCGGCACGATCACCTCCGCCATCGGTTCGGTCGGCGGCGATATCGGCGCCGTCGACCTGGTCTCCGCCACCAAGGATCAGATGGTGCGCGACATTACCGTCGACGTGGGCGACACCCGGCACGGACAGCAGGTGATCGAGGCGGTGAAGAAGCTCCAGGGGGTGCAGGTCCTCAACGTGTCGGACCGCACTTTCCTGATGCACCTGGGCGGAAAAATCCAGATCGCGAGCAAAATACCGCTGCGCACCCGCGCCGACCTGTCGATGGCCTATACGCCGGGCGTGGCGCGGGTGTGCATGGCCATCGCCGAAGACAAGTCGAGGGCGCAGATCCTGACCATCAGGAAGAACTGCATCGCGGTGGTGTCCGACGGCACTGCCGTGCTGGGGCTGGGAGACATCGGACCGGAAGCGGCGATGCCGGTGATGGAGGGCAAGGCGGTGCTGTTCAAGGAATTCGGCGGCGTGGACGCCTTCCCCATCTGCCTCGCCACCAAGGACCCCGACGAGATCGTGCGCACCGTCATCGCGCTGGCGCCGACTTTCGGCGGCTTCAACCTCGAGGATATTTCGGCGCCGCGCTGCTTCGAAATCGAGGAGCGCCTCAAGGCGGCCCTGGACGTCCCCGTGTTCCACGACGACCAGCACGGCACTGCCGTGGTGGTGCTCGCGGCCCTGATCAACGCGCTTCGGATCGTGAGGAAGAAAATGGCCAATCTGAAGGTCGTGGTCAACGGCATCGGCGCCGCCGGGGTCGCCTGCAGCAAGATGCTGCTCGCCGCCGGCGTGACCAATATCATCGGCTGCGACCGAACGGGCGCGGTCTACAAGGGGCGCAAGGAGAACATGAACGAGGCCAAGCAGTGGTTCGCCGCGCACACCAACCGCGCAAAATTCAGGGGCACGGTGCTGCAGGCGATGCAGGGGGCAGACCTGTTGCTGGGCTTGTCCGCACCGGGAACCATCACGCGCGCAGCGGTGCAGAGCATGGCCAAGGATGCCATGGTGTTCGCCCTGGCCAACCCCACGCCGGAGATCATGCCCGAGGACATTCAGGACTGCGCCCGCATCATCGCCACCGGCCGCAGCGACTACCCGAACCAGATCAACAATGTGCTGTGCTTTCCGGGGATTTTCCGCGGCGCCCTGGACTGCCGCGCCACCTGCATCAACGAAGAAATGAAGCTCGCCGCGGCGCAGGCCATCGCCAGCGTGGTGGGCAAGCACGAACTGTCGGAGGACTACATCATCCCCAGCGTGTTCAACCGCAAGGTGGCGCAGGTCGTGGCCAAGGCGGTGGCGCATGCGGCCCACGCGAGCGGCGTCGCGCGCAAGCGCCGCACCCACCTGAACCTCTACCACGCCTAGGCGCGCATCCAGATCAACCATACCCAGCACGAAAGGGCCTCGCAATTGAAACCGATCAAGGCGTATCGAAACCCGGACTTCATCCACGGCAAGGAGGCGCGCTCGCTGCGCATCCTGGCCGAGTACCTCGAACCGAAAAGCCGCCTCGAGGCAGAAGGCGTGGAGGACACCATCGTGTTTTTCGGGTCGGCGCGGATCGCGCACGGCTCGCCCTGGTACGAGGCGGCGCGCCTGCTCGCTTTTCGCCTGACCCAGTGGTCCAAGGGGCTGGATGCGGCGGCGCAGCGCCGCTTCGTCGTCTGCACCGGCGGCGGACCAGGCATCATGGAGGCGGCAAACCGCGGCGCCTCCGAAGCGCGCGGCCGCAACGTCGGCCTGTCCATCTCGCTGCCGCGCGAGGAAGGAGGCAACGAGCACGTGACGCGCGAACTCTCGTTCCATTTCCACTATTTCTTCATGCGCAAATTCTGGCTCGCCTACATGGCCAAGGCGGTGATCGTGTTCCCGGGCGGCTACGGCACGCTGGACGAACTGTTCGAGATACTGACTCTGGTACAAACGAAGCGCATGACCAAGCGCATGCCGATCGTGCTCTTCGGCACGGAATACTGGCGCGAGGTGATCAACTTCGATGCCCTGGTGCGCCACGGCACTATCGATGCCGCGGACGTGAACCTGGTGCACCGCACCGACTCGGTGGACGATGCCTATGACTGGCTGCTGCTGCAGCTCACCGAGCAGGCGCTCGGCAAGCCGGGTCCCATGCTTTAGGCGAGCATCATGATCCGGGTGCAGGCGATTGCGGCGGCGCCGCAGTGCCGGGGCGTGGCGACCCGCCGCCACCGAGCAACAGTAGTCCCGACACTGCGGCAAGCAGGCCTGCAGCTGCATACGCGCTCGCGTAGGCGCCGCTCGCCGCAATGGCCAGGGAGAAGGCCAGGGGCATCACCATCACCCCGGTGAACATCATGCCTGCGCCCAGGCCCGTCGCTTCGGTGCGCCGCGTGCCGCCCAGCCGCGCCCATTCCGCATAGGCGATGCCGGTGAATCCGCTCGCCGTGGCGCCCGCTGCCGCGCACACCAGCAGCACCAGCGGCGGCGGCCATTGCGGCGCAAAACGTCCGGCGAGGATCGCCGCCACGCACATGATCACGCCCTGTGCGGCGAGGAGCGCCCGTGCCGAGCGCAAGCGATCTGCGAGCCATCCCCAGATCGGCCGGCTCACCACGCCGGCCACCTGGTACACCGCGAGCGCCCGGCCGGCGGCTATCAGGTCGAACCCCGCGCGGCTGGTGAGGTGCACCGTCATGAACGAGATGAAGCACAGCTGCAGGCCGGAATAAACGAAGCTCGCGAACGCCAGCCGGCGCATGGCGCCGCTTTCGAGCAGCAGCAGCATCGGCGCGATCAGGCGCCGGTGCAGGATCGCGCGCGCGGGGTCGCGCTCCCGGTCCCAGCTCGCGCGCGGCAGCTGGATGAGCAGCGCCAGCGCCGCCACCGGCACCGCCTGCCACAGCAGCGCCTCGCGCCAGCCGACTGCGAGCGTGAGCGGCACCATCACCAGTCCCGCGAGCACGCCCCCGAGCGGCACGCCGATCTGGCGCAGCGACAGCACCAGGTTCATCACGCCCGGCGGCGTGCGCGGCACCAGCAGGTGCGCACTCGCGGGTGCGGTGGCGCCGTAGGCAAGGCCGAGGAGCACTGCGCCCAGCGCGATCGTGGCCACGCTGCCCGCGGCGGCGGCCAGCAGCATGGCCAATGTGGCGAGAAGCACGAACTGGCTGACCCGCACGGCGCCATAGCGCATGATGAATCCGGGCGAGAGCAGCGCGGATAGTATGCCCACGCCGTAGACCGTCGAGATGAACACGCCCGAGAGCGCTCCGGGCACGCCTAGGTCTTGCGCGACTGCGGGCGCCACCGCCGGCAGCGAGAATGCCGCCATCGTTGCGAGCGACTGCGTCGCGAGCATGGCGAGCAGCGGCCAGGTGGGGAAGCATTTGCGCTCTTCGGCTGGCTGTTTCACTGGCACGCGGGCGAATGTAGCGGGGTAACGATGCTACCATGGCGTTCCGGGTCTACGTCGCGCGCGTGCAGGGTGGCAGCGCGCGGTCGCGCCGGACCGTGCCTGGATGCGGCCCTCGGGTTTGGCGTTTGTTGATTATAATGTCGGCGGTATTGACAAAGATCAATGTCGGTGCGGAAATCCTCTGCTACAAGCGCGAATAGGGGAGCGAATATTTAAACCATGACCAGTGGTGGAACTGCAATCCAAAAAAGCAGGGCCGGTCGCAGCGCCGACGCCGTTCGGACACCGTTCGAAATTTCACCCGTCCAATAGAAATGACTACTGCCAAAGGAGGATATATGGAGCGTAACTCGAGGTGTCGATTCGGCGTATTGAGCACTGCAGCGGTGTTTGCGGCGGCTATTGCGGCAGGATGGGGGACTCCCCAGACTGTTCAGGCGCAGGACAAGCCGAAGAAGGTCGTGCTGCGCTTCGTCTCCGACTTTCCGGCGCCGCCGCACCCGGCGGCCCTGGCCATGAAGTACTTCGGCGAGCGCCTGCCACAGGTGATACCCGGCAGCGAGGCGCGTCTTTACTATGCCGGCGCGCTCTATACCGTTCCCGAAGCCTTCGAGGCGATGCGCCAGGGCAACCTGGAGATGACCTGGATGCAGATCGGCAAGGCGGCGCCGGTAGAGCCGTACATGATGACCGTGATCGGGCCGGGCGTACTGACCACGGTCGGCGCGGTAGACTCGCTGGAAAAGACCAAGACCTATCAGATGCTGGTGGACCGGCTGCAAAAAAACCAGCTCATCAAGGTGTTCGGCGTGGGACACATGAGTTTCGGCATGGGCGTCGGCGGCAAAAAGCGCTACGCCAAGCCCGCGGACTTTGTCGGGAGCAAGCTGCGCAGCATGGGCCCGGTCGAGAACGCATCGCTGTCCTCGTGGAAGGCGAGTCCGGTGGTGATGGGCTTCGGCGAGGTTCCGAGCGCGCTGGAATCCGGCGTCATCGACGGGCTGATGACCAGCCTCGGCGGCTGGAATAGCGTGCGCCAGCAGGCGCCGTTCTACACCATGGGCGGCGCCGGCGCCTTCGTCGGCGACTACTACATGATCAGCGCCAGCCGCCGCTGGTGGGACCGCCTCACCCCGGCGACGCAGGACGCGCTGCAGAAGCTGATCGCCGAGACGGTACAGGTGCAGAAGGAATACAACTGGTGCTTCGACAAGATGGCCTACGACAAGTACGGCACCAAGGATCCGTCCAAGCCCGGCGTGTACTGGATGACGCCGCAGGAAGTGTCCGCGATGGTGGGCGCCATGGGCGACGCGCCGACGCGCTACGTGAAAACCAAGACGCCGCCAGAGGCGAATTCGTGGATCGATTCCTTCGTCAAGGAAGGCCGCGAACTCTCCGCACAACACCCGGCCGGCACGTCGTGGATCGAGAAGGTGGATTGCTCCAAGCACGCGTCCAAGATCGTGATCAAGTGACGCCGCGTTAAGCTGGCGCGACGCGTGGAGACGGCATACGCGATCTGGCGTGCGTTCCAGGAGCGCTTTCTGGCAAACGTCGCAGGGCTGCTGCTGCTCGGCAGCACCCTGCTGGCGCTGCTGGAGGTGGTACGGCGTTACGTATTGGGGCTGTCCTACGAATGGCAGCAGGACGCCGTCACCTACTTCATGCTGAGCGGCGTATTTCTTTACTTCGGCATCGCGCAGCGGCGCGAAGCGCACCTTACCGTGACCCTGTTCGTACAGGTGTTCGAGAACCTCGGTCCGCGCATGCGCCTGGCGGCCGAATACATCAAGATCTTCGCGATGACGATCTCCTTCGTGTTCATGCTTGCCGTGGTCTGGTGGGGCATACCCGAAGTGCTCGAGAGCCAGCACTACGGCTCGCGCAGCGAGAGCCTGGCGTATCCGATGGCGCCGTTCCTGTGGGTGCTGCTGGTGAGCTTCGCCTTCATGGCGATATCGCTGTTCTTCCAGATCTACCGGGAAATCCAGAAGGTGCGCGGCCGCATGGTCCTCGAAGAACCGCAGGACGAAAACAAGTTGCCGCACTGATGCGCTGATACGCTAGGGGGGAGCGGATGTATCTCGTTGGGATTCTGGCAATTGCGCTGCTCATACTCAGCGTGCCGATCGGCATCGCGCTCAGCGCAGCCAGCGCGGTGTACATCCTCATCGATCCGCTGCTCGAGCCCAGCGTCATCTTCCGCGCCTTCTTCAGCTTCGTCGGGCGCTACTCGCTGATGGCGATTCCGCTGTTCATTTTCGCGGGCTTCCTGATGGAGCGCACCGGGCTGATCGGGCAGTTGTTCCGTTTCGCCGACGCACTGGTCGGCTGGATGCCGGGCGGATTCGGGATTGCGACCGTGCTCGCCTGCGTCCTGTTCGCGGCGATCTCGGGTTCGAGCGTGGCGATGGCCGCGGCGATGAGCGTGATCGCCATACCCGAGATGATCAAGCGCGGTTATCCGCCGTGGCTGGCATCGGGCGTCGTTGCCGCGAGCGGCGGAATCGCCATGCTCATTCCGCCGAGCATCATTCTGGTTCTCTACGGCATCGTCACCGATACCTCGATCGTGCGCCTGTTTTTCGCCGGGGTCATCCCGGGCCTGTGCCTCGCAGCGAGCAATATCGTTTCGATGTTGGTCCTCGCCTGGGTCCTGAAACTGCCGCGCGGCAAGCTCGACCTGCGCGAGGCGGCCCGCGCGGGCAAGGTCGCATTGCCGGCGCTGGGCATGCCCGTGGTCATACTCGGGGGCCTGTACGGCGGGCTGTTCACCCCGACGGAAGCCGCCGCGGCTGCCTGTGGCTATGCCATCCTCTATGGACTCATCACTGGCCGGGGGGAGTTCGTCAAGGAACTGCTGCCGACGACCCGGCGCGCGCTGAACCTGACCGCGATTGTCATATTTCTGGTCGGCAGCGTCGGCGTGTTCCAGTTCCTCGCCGCAAACCTGTACTGGCCGCAGATCGTCACCAAGGCCGTGGTCAGTATGGGCTTGACCCAGCTCGGCTTCATTTTCATGTTCATGCTCGTAGCGCTGTTCCTCGGGATGTTCCTCGACGGCGTGGCGATCGTGCTGCTGACGATGCCGGTGGTGTTCCCGGTCGCCGCAGCGCTCAAAATTGATCCGGTCCATCTGGGCATCATGCTCACGATCGCCGTCGAAATGAGCGTCGTCACCCCGCCGGTCGGATTGAACCTGTACGCGGTGAGCAGCACTTCCGGGATACCGATCACCCAGGTCACCAAAGGCGCCATGCCGTTTTTCGCCACCGACGCCATAGTGTTGCTGCTGGTGATCTTCTTTCCCACGCTGGCGCTGTGGCTGCCGGAGTTGCTCGTTACGGAAGTGCTGAAATGATAGCCGCTCGAAATCAGTGCGTTCTTCGTGGGGCTTGCACCGGCCTGGATTTGAGCAAGTTGGACCTACCAAGGAGGAACCTTATGAAAACTGCAATTATTCTTGTCGCGGTAACCGTAGTGCTGGCAGCCTGCCAGTCGATGTCCCCTGAACCGCTGCGCGCAACCGCGCAGTTGCAGCCGACCACGGGCAGCAAGACCATAGGCGAGGCGACTTTCGAGCAGGTCGGCAACAAGGTCCATGTCGTTGTATTCGTGCAGGGCCTCAAGCCGGATCAGGAGCACGGCATGCACATCCACGAGGGCGGCGATTGCGGCGCGGACGGCATGAACGCCAAGGGCCACTTCAATCCCTACGCCAAGCCGCACGCCGCTTATACCAGCGCCGAACGTCATGCCGGCGACCTGCCCTCGCTCAAGGCCAACAAGAAGGGCCGCGCCAAGGTCGACGTCGAACTCGATCTCATCAGCGTGGCGCACGGACCGGGCAGTATCGTCGGACGCAGCCTTATCGTCCACGCCGGTCCCGACGACCACACGACGCAGCCGACCGGCAATTCCGGCGGTCGCATCGCCTGCGGCGTGATCAAGGCCGACTGAAGCGCAGGCAGCGCCCGGGCCGGCACTTGCGCGCCCGGGCGGAATTCGGGCCGGGCTGGCGCCGATTGCGGATATGCGTGCCGCAACTCGCCCGCACGGGTGAAGCATCATCGTGCGACGCTCCGGCCCGTCCGCAGCATCAGGCGTAATTGCCCGCAAGCTGCCACAATGGCGTCATTCCCCGAAACCCGAACGCAAACTCGAATGTCCCATTCGGCCCGCAGCGGTGACCGTGGCTGGTTCAAACAGCTATTCGAGCTGTCGCCGGATCCTGCCTGGATTGTCGACCACGACCGTTTCGTCGAGTGCAATGACGCGGCCGCCAGAACCCTGGGCTACGCGAGCTGCGACGATTTTCTGAATGTTCATCCCGCGCAACTCTCGCCGCAAAGCCAGCCCGACGGGGAAGACTCCTACGTCAAGGCAGAACGCATGATGGCCCTCGCCAGGGAAAAAGGCCTGCACAGGTTCGAATGGACGTATACCAAGGCGAACGGCATGAATTTTGTCGCGGAGGTCACCCTCTCGACGATCGAAATCCGGGAGCGGCAGGTCCTCTACTGCGTCTGGCGCGATATCACCGAGCGCAGGCGTTGGGAAAATGCACTGAGCGTAGCCGCGCGGCGGTGGCAGACTACGTTCGACGCGACCCGTGACGCAATCTGCGTACTTGACACCCACCAGGTGATTCTCGAATGCAATCGTGCCACCGGCGCACATACCGGTGCCTCCCCGGAGAGCATGATAGGCAGGCATTGCTGGGAGGTGCTCCATGGCACAACCGGACCGATCCCGGAGTGTCCGATGATACGCATGCGAACGTCGCTGCGCCGGGAACAGATAGAACTGCAACTGGGGGAGCGCTGGCTGGAGGAAACGGTGGATCCCATAATGGGAGAGCGCCAGGCCTTACTCGGCGCAGTCCATAGTCTGCGTGACATTACCGAACGCAAGCAGATGGAAGCCCAAATTCGTCAACTGGCCTTCCACGACACGCTCACCAACCTGCCGAACCGCCGCCTGCTCAACGACCGGCTGGGTCAGACCATGGCTGCGTGCAAGCGCAGCGGCGGTCACGGCGCGATGATGTTTCTCGATCTGGACAATTTCAAGCTGCTCAATGACACCCACGGCCATGAAGTCGGCGATTCGCTGTTGATCGCGGCGGCAGACCGACTCAAAAGCTGTGTGCGCGAAATCGACACCGTGGCGCGCTTCGGTGGCGATGAATTCGTGGTGATGCTAAGCGATCTGAATGCGGACAGGTCCGAATCGACCGCACAAGCGGGCGTCATCGCGGAAAAGATCCGCGCCGCGTTGGCCAGGCCTTATGTGCTGCAGGTTCGGCGTGAGGGCGAAGCGGAAACGACAGTGGAGCATCAATGCACGGCAAGTATCGGTGTGGCGATGTTCGGCAAGCACGACACCAGCGCGGAAGACATCCTCAAGTGGGCGGACAGGGCAATGTATCGGGCCAAGGATGCAGGGCTCAATTCAATACGGTTCTTCGATCCGGAAACGCGTGATTGAGGCAAACCACTCGCTGTGCCCGTCCCGGTCGCGGCAGGCGGAAAATCCGACAGGTCCGCCTTTTCTACTGGAACGCAAAAGCAATGGCCGATGGCAGGCTCAGGATTTTGAACTGCACTTCCAGATAATAGTATTGAAGGTAAGCCACTGCCAGGGCCGACAGGCCTATGGCCTCCCGTGCAATCGGTGATGCTGCCAGCGCATCACTGAATCGTCGCATCGGCTTTCCTCGCCGGGTTTCACCTTGTGGCTCCTGGTCTATGTCGCGAACATCCGCATATTCTCCGGCGGTCACCGCCCGAGCGAATGCCGCCGCCATTTCCTCGCGCCTGGTCACCATTGTTTGAGCCTCCTTCGTCACTGCCAAATGCTATGCCGACACTGCCGCGACGTACAGAGATCGAACGAGGTCTTCTGCAATTTAATCCGGATTTACGCCAATTAATGCACGCAAGTCCGCGGTTGGCCGGTGCGATTGCCCGCGTATCGACCTGGCCCGGTTCGGCATTGAATTGAGCCGGCGTCTTGACTGCCCGTCATTGTCCATTCGCGTATCAGGGTTGAATGCGGGCGCTTGCGCCCCAAGCTTGCATAGACGTCCGTCAGAATCGGGGGCTTCATGGAACAACAAGCGGTAATCAGCACGAGCGGCGTCGCGCTTGACGAATCGGGTATTTCCACAAGCGCGCACAAAGCGCCGGCCAAGCGAAATGTTCCTCTGCGATTCATTGTCACCGCAACGGCGCTGATCGGCGGGCTTCACGCCTACATGGGCGCGCGCATCCTGCCCGCGCTCGATGCCGGGACTGCCGGAACCGCACTGGGGATGGGCCTGCTCGCCCTTTCGACCCTGCTCATCCCGGCCGGCCTGGCCGCGCGCCTGTTGAACGGGCGCACACCCGAACCCGTCGCTACCGGCCTCGCCTGGACCGGCCTGATCGCCGCGGGCTACGCCTCGTCGCTGCTGGTGCTGACAGTGCTGCGCGACCTGGTGTTGCTGCCAGCCATGGCCTTGCTCGATTACGCCACCGTCCTGCTCATGGAGCGCTATTCGGCCTGGGGCATCGTGTGGCTGTCCCTCGCCTTCTCCGCGATCGGCCTTCTCAACGCCAGGCGTGCTCCCGGAATCGTCGAAGTCACGATTCCGTTGCCGAACCTGCCCGCCGCGCTGGACGGCTTCAGGATCGCCCAGATCAGCGACATCCACGTCGGCCCCACCATCAAGCGCGCGTTCCTCGAGCGCATCGTCGCCCGGGTCAATTCGCTGGATGCGCAGCTCGTCGCGATCACCGGCGATCTCGTGGACGGCAGCGTGCACGAACTGGCCGCGCACACGAACGTGCTGCAGGAATTGCGTTCCACCCATGGCAGCTTCTTTGTTACCGGAAATCACGAATACTATTGCGGGGCGGACGACTGGGTAAAGGAGTTGCGGCGGCTGGGAATATGCGTGCTGCAGAACGAACATGTGGTCCTGCAGCACGAAGGCGCGTCCCTGCTGGTCGCCGGCGTCACCGACTATTCCGCGCACCATTTCGACGAGCGCCAGCGCAGCAACCCGCTGGCAGCGCTCGAAGGCGCACCCGATGCGGCCGCCAGGATTCTGCTTGCGCACCAACCGCGCTCGGCCGCCGCGGCCGAGGCTGCGGGCTTTCACCTCCAGCTTTCCGGGCATACCCACGGCGGCCAGTTTTTCCCGTGGAATTTCTTTGTCCGCCTGCAGCAGCCCTACACGGCGGGCTTGCACCGGCTGAAAAAGCTGTGGGTTTATACCAGCCGCGGCAGCGGCTATTGGGGACCTCCCAAGCGCCTGGGTGCCGCAGCGGAAATCACCCTGCTGCGGCTGGTTGCGTCCGGCAGTTAGCTTGGTAGCCGTAGTGTGCGGCGGACCTGGGCTTGTCCGGCCCGGGCACGCGGACCGGCATCAAAAAGAAACCCGCCGGAGCGGGTCAAAGGACATTTCTTCAAGGAGACTGGACATGCAACTGCAGTCTAAGCAAGTAGCCGGAAATCATGCAAGGAACTACTACACATAGGTCGCGATACGCTGCCTGTCGGTCGCCGTGCGCGCGGGAATATGGCGGATGAAAAAAGGCAGGCCCCCTCAAGCGGGAGCCCTGCCCTTGATGGCCGTCGCGTCGCGCCTCAACTCACCGAATCGAACAGCGCCTTGGCTTGAGCATGACAGAATGGTGGTTCGTAACTGCCGTGGTAATTGCCGTAGTAGGTCGCAAACTCGGCCGATGCCGGGTCGGTCGGCGCAACACCGCCCGGGCCGTAAGTGGCCTGAACCGCGGCGTCCACGTCCACCGAGGTGACGTTGGTCAGATTGCCGAAGTCAGCCAACATCACGTCCTGGTGCAAGGCCGGCGGCACGGTCGGGTCGCCGGCGCCCCCGCAGAGCAGCAGCTGGGATTTCGGACTCCAGCCCAGCAGGTCGTTCTTCTTGGCTGCCAGGTACAGCGGATTGTCGTTATTGGTCTGCACATCGGTGATGAATGCGGACTGAAACATCAGATCGCGCGCCTCGGTAGGCGTTTCGCCATTAATTCCGGGAAGCGCGCCGGTGGTGACCAAGGTGGTGTAATTCAAGGTGGGACTGGGCAGCAGGGTCTCGATGTAATCCGAGTACGGCGCCTTAAACACCGTCGTGACGTCGCTGTAGATGGTCCCGTAGACTTTTTGCCAGGACGTAATCAGGTAGGGAACGAAGAACTGGTAGCCGGCGATCACGGCGGGAGACTTGAACGAGCCCGACAGGTTATAGGGACCCGCCAGATGAGCGCCCGCCACCACATTGATCTGCTTGGCGTAGTCGTGTTCGATGGCTCGATGTGCGGCCATGGAAGAGTGCCCGCCCTGGGAGTAGCCGGTCAGCATCACCTTGCCCGAGAGCGACGCGCCCGTTGCGGTTGCGGCATTGCGCGCCGCGCGGATCGAGTCGATCACCGAGCTCGCCTCCGATTTGGCGTGCAGATATGGATGGTAAGCATATGTCGAAGCCGCAAATCCGAGATAATCGGTGGCGACCACCGCATAACCTTGGGAGGCATACATGGCGACCAGCAGGAAAGTCTCGGGGTCGGTCGGGTTGGCGAGCGTGCGCGGCTTTTGCACATCGGTGCCCTTGGCGTAGGCCACCAGCCCTGCGGGGGTGGTGCAGTTGCCGCCTGTAGGCACCGGCACGAGCAATGCGGCCGACGCATTGGTCTTTTCGCCGTTAACACCTATGGTGTTGTAGTTCAGCGCGTATACCTCCACATTGCACTTGGCTGCGCCGGTGAGTGCCTGCAGACCGCTACCGAGAGTGCCCGCGTCGATCTGGGCTACGCTGAGGGGCGCCACCAGTGCAGGTGCATCGACCAGTTCTCCACGGGCCAGGGCCGCCGCAAGGGGCTCCCCCGAAACCGCGCCCAGGTGCAAATCGTCGAGCGACTTGCCCGCGGAAGCCAGTGCGGTGTTCAGGTCGTCGAGCAGCTTGTCGTCGTCATCGCCTATCTTGAACTTTCCAGTCAGCAGGTCGCCCGACGGAGCTCCGCCGGTCAAATCCGTCACCTGGGTTCGCACATAGTTCTTGGCGTCGTCCAGGCCCGCGCGAATCGCTGCGTCCTTGCTGTCATCGAAACCGGCAAACGCCGCGGCGGGGTCAGAGCCCAGCGCCTTGCTGATCACCAGATCGGTGAGCGGCGTAACGTTGACGTACCCTGCCGATGCTGCGTAGCCATGCAGGGTCAGGCTGCCATCGCTGACTTCCAGCATGCAGGGAACAATCTGGCCGCCGGCAAGCTCGAGGGAAAAAGTCCCGTCGGCACCGGTCGTACCCGATACCGGCAGGCCGGCCGTACACTTTGCCGTCACAGCGGCACTGGCCATCGCTGCGCCGCTGGCCGCCAGGCCAGTGATAGTTGGGTTGGCCGCGGCAGGCGTGCTGTTCCCGCCACCACCGCCGCCGCAGGCAGTGAGAACGGCGGCGACGCCCAGCGCAGCCAGTACCTGTCTGAATTGATTCATTGCATTCCTCCCGAAATGTTGATGCGAACTTAAGTTCTTTCGTTACCAACGCGATTTCATACGCTACAGGCAATGCGAACTCGCGAAGTTGTTCAGGCTACCAAATCCTGGACATGCTTCCTTGAGCGCCGCTAACTTTACGCCAGAATTCGGCAATGCGAAACCCAAGAGGGGTCGGGTTGGGAACGCGCTAGAGGAGGATGGTCAGCGGCAAACGTGATCGAACTGATCGCAGCCAGCCTGCAGGTATTCTCGGGTCGAAAGTCACTTTGGCCGGCCGGCGCCGAGCCGGGGACGGTCGCGCTGAGAATGCACCTTTGCTTTGGATGGCGCAGCAGTCCGAAACGCTTCAGACTGCGTGCGCCAAGCGCGAACAGGAACCCGCTTACTGCTCTATCCAGCGCAAAGTATCGCGCCGGGTCCGACCCACGCCTACTTCGCCGCGAAGCAATAGAACAAGCCGCCGCCGCCCGTGCTGCGCAGGGCGTCCAGGCTGCATCCCCGTGAAGGATGCGAAGAGTTCCAGGAACTCGCGGCCGGATCCTCGCTGGGCGTGCCGGCCCGCATGCCCTTGCGGTCGATGTGGCCAATCTGCGCCGAACCCGCGCCGCTCCTGGTCCAGTTGCCGCAGGTGGTATCGCCGGACCAGTTGTACGCAGTGCCCTCGGGCTCCGAGCCGGTGAGCGCGTCGTGCACATTGGGCTTTTCACCGCGACCCTTTAGCACCTCGCCCTTCTCGTTGAGCGCCGTCTCCTTGGTCAGCTTGTTCGCGCCGTGCAGTTCCTCAAGATTGCGCGCGATCAGCTCGCCCTTGGCATTGTGCCACGGCCCCTTGCCGATGCGGTCGCGCGCGTTCACCGCGCGGGTGTCGCCGCTCGCAGTAGTGCTGAGGTAGGCGCGCCAGGTGCGCTTGCCTGCGCCGGCGGCGCTCGCCAGCGTCTGGCAGTGCTTGTCCGCACCGGCGAGTCCGCCGAGGTCCCCGCCCTTTCCCGGGTTCACGCTGGTGACGAAGAAAGTCATGTCCTGCTTCTTCTGCCCCTGCGCCGATCCCGCCACGCCCAGCGCCAGCAGCGCCAGCGCAAACACTCGCGATTTTTTCACTGCACTCTCCCGGTTCGAGTTATAGAAAATGCTTGCATGCAGGCCGCCCAACATTGTCTTCAGCCGGATTTCCGCTTGCTGTATTCGGCGGCCGGCACAAGACCATCAGGCATGTGCCTCTGATGGTGAATGCAAGAAACTCCCCGCGGCGCATGGCGGGGGTTTCTTCGGGTCGCGGCTTTACTTGATGTTTAGCGTCTTCATCGCCTTCGCCAGCGTATCCACTGACTCTTGGTGCTTGCCGGCCTTGTGCAGCGCTTCGC
>JACZJV010000012.1 GCA_014860355.1 Burkholderiales bacterium
TTTTTCTCTTCGCCGCAAGCGGCGAGCGTGAGCGCCGCGACCGCGGCGAAAATGGCGAGACTGATCCGCGTGCCTTGCATGGAATTCTCCCTGAAAATAATCGACGCATCGGAACACCACCCGGCCCAGGCAGCCCGCGCCAGACGCAACGAGACGGCCTCAAGCCGACCTAGAACTCTGGTCTACTTGAAGGACAGCACCCATTTCACCAGAGTCTTGACATCTGCATCCGGTACGGTCGCATTGGGCGGCATCGGAATCTGCCCCCAGACACCGGCGCCGCCTTTCTTGACCTTGCCGATCAGCTTGGCCTCGGCGCCGGCATCACCCTTGTACTTGGCGGCGACGTCCTTGTAGGCCGGACCGATGATCTTCTTGTCCACGGTGTGGCAGGCAAGACAATTGTATTTTTTTGCCAATGCTTCCGAGGCGAGCGCATTACCGGCGCTGGCGAGCACTGCGGCCGATATGAATAGACAGCTTGCTAGGGTCTTCACTGATGCTCCTTGGGAAAGTATGGAAGTATGGATACGCCAAGCTGCGGCATGCTACCGGAGTTTATCCGTTTTGAGTACATCGAGCAGGGTTTCCAGCTTATCGACTGGCGCCAGACAAGTAACGCCCTGGCATACCCAGGCGTTGACAGCCCCGGGCACTTCGGGCTTGGAGAGCAAGGGCGGCAGATCTGCCGCCCCGGGAGCGAGCGCCAGGATCAGGGTGTGCGGCAGATAGGTCTGGTCCAGTACCCGCTGCCATTCGCGCATCCGCAGCTCCGGCCCGCGCAGCACGACTACCCGCGGCGGGTCAAGCGCCTCCTCCAGGGCCATCAGCAGGCTGGCGCAACCATTTGGGTGCTGCGACAGCATCGGATAGAACAGCCGCAGCGTGCGCTCGGCGGCGTCGAGGTAGCGCGATTCTCCGGTGATGTGCCCCAGCCGTAGCAGCGCGAGCGCCGCCACGCCGTTGCCCGAGGGGGTAGCGCTGTCGTAGCCGGGTTTGGGCCGGTTGATCAGCTTTTCATGGTCGTGACTGGTGAAGTAGAAGCCTCCGGGCTCAGGATCGTAGAACTGCTCCAGCAGCGCCTCGGCCAGGTCCTGTGCAAACTCGAGGTCGCAACTGCGAAACTCGGTCTGCATGACCTCGATCAAGGCCGAGAGCAGAAAGGCGTAATCGTCCAGATACGCATTGAGATGCGCGCGACCATCCTTGCAGGTAGCCAGCAGGCGCGCGCGCTCCGGCCCTGCTTTCTCCCGCCACAAAGTGCCGCGTATGAAATCCAGCGCGGCGCGCGCCGAGGCCAGCCACTCTGCGCGTCCGAATACGCGCGCCGCGCGCGCCATGCCCGCTATCATCAGCGCATTCCAGCTGGTGAGGATTTTCTCGTCGCGTCCAGGGCGAACGCGCTGTTCGCGCGCCGCGAATAGCCTGGTGCGCGCGCGCGCGAGCAATTCGCTGCAATTTTCTACCGGCTGCCCCACGCTTCGGGCGATCTCGTCCAGACCGCGCGCCACGCGAAGATGCCAGTACGCGCCCTCGAAATTGGCGGCCAGGTCCAGCCCGTAAAATGGCGCACACACGGCGTATTCTTCGTCGCTGAGCAGTCCGCGCACCTGCTGCTGCGTCCACACGTAATACCTGCCTTCTTCGTGTTCCGAATCGGCATCCAGGCTGGAATAATAGCCGCCCTCCGCGGACTGCATCTCGCGCATCGTCCAGGCCGCGGTTTCCCCGACCACTGCGGCGAACAGCGGATCGCGCGTCAGGGCCCAGGCATCGCTGTAGCGTTCGAGCAGGGGCCCGTTGTCATAGAGCATTTTCTCGAAATGCGGAATCAGCCAGTAAGCGTCCACGCTGTAGCGGCTGAAACCGCCGCCGAGCTGATCGTATATGCCGCCCACCGCCATGCGCCCGAGGGTATGGATCGCCATATTGAGCGGATCGCCCTGCGGCCCCGCGCCAACGCCGCCTGCGTCGTCAGGCACCTGGCCCGGTCCATGGCGCCGCAGACATAGATCAAGGTCGGTCGGATGCGGGAATTTGGGCGCCGCGCCAAAGCCGCCGTAACGCGCGTCAAAAGTGGCCTCCAGATTCCGCAACGCCAGATCGATTGGGCTCGCCGAGAATTCCGCGTGCTGCGCCGGGCTCTCCGGTAGCATGCGCTCGAATCCCGATACTATGGCCGCACCCTGATGCGCGATCTGCTCCCGTTCGGAGCGGTAGTACAGGGCGACGCGCTGCAGCAGGTCCGCGAATCCAGGCAGGCCATAGCGCGGCGTCTTGGGAAAATAGGTGCCGCCGAAAAACGGCTCCTGCCCCGGCGTGAGAAACATGGTGAGCGGCCATCCGCCCGGGCGCTGGCTGATCATCTGCTGCGCCAATTGGTAGATCTGGTCCAGATCGGGGCGCTCCTCGCGATCGACCTTGATGTTGATGAAATGCCGGTTCATCAACGCCGCGATTTCCGCATCCTCGAATGATTCGTGCGCCATCACATGGCACCAGTGGCAGGCGGAATAGCCGATGGACAGCAGGATCGGCTTATCCTGCGCGCTCGCCGCTTGCAGGGCCTCTGCCCCCCACGCATACCAATCCACCGGATTACCGGCGTGCTGCTGCAGATAGGGGCTGGTTTCTTGGATGAGGCGGTTGGGCATGGCATGTATCCGTGAGACCTAATTCGCGCCCCCTCTTGTCTCGGAGCTGCAATCTGGCGCGGACGAAAAGCCGTCCGTACGTAATCGGCGATCTTGGATAAAAACCCCAAAACTGCGTTTTGGGGTTAACCATAACTGGGTTTTCCGTGCGGATGGCCTTTCATCCGTACGGAAAGCCCGGTTGGCGCGCGCAGCGCGCAGGACTTTCCAAAACCCGCACGAATGCCGCCCCGTTACAGATCGCCGTCGGTAATTGCCCCCAGGCTCGCGGTCGAAACCAGTTTCATGTATTTCGCCAGCAGGCCGCGGGTATAACGTGGCTTGGGCGCCTTCCATTTCCTGCGCCGCGCGGCCAGTTCCCTGGCGGAGACGTTCAGCTGGATCAGGCGCTTTTTCGCATCGATGGTAATGGAATCGCCCTCCTTGATCATGGCGATCGGCCCGCCGACGTAGGCTTCGGGCGCTACGTGGCCCACCACCATGCCCCAGGTGCCGCCGGAAAAGCGCCCGTCCGTGATCAGGCCCACCGATTCACCCAGTCCCTGGCCGATCAGCGCCGAAGTCGGCGCGAGCATTTCCTGCATCCCCGGACCGCCTTTCGGCCCTTCATACCGGATCACCACCACGTCGCCCGCCTTGATGCGCTTTTTCATGATCGCGTCCATGCACTTGGGCTCGGAATCGAATACGCGCGCCGGACCGGTGATCGACGTGTTTTTCAATCCGGTAATCTTGGCCACGCAGCCTTCGGGCGCGAGATTGCCTTTGAGGATGGCGAGATGGCCCTGGGCGTACATGGGCTCGTCCCACTGGCGGATCACGTCCTGGTCGCGGCGCGGCGCCTCGGGTATCGCCGCGAGTTCCTCGGCCATGGTACGGCCGGTGATGGTCAGGCACTCGCCGTGCAGCAGCCCGTGCGCGAGCAGCATCTTGAGCACCTGCGGCACACCTCCGGCCCGATGGAAATCGACAGCGACGTAGCGGCCCGAGGGCTTCAGGTCGCACAGCACCGGGACCTTGCGCCGCACCCGCTCGAAGTCGTCTATGCTCCATTTCACGCCCGCCGCCGCGGAGATCGCCAGGTAATGCAGCACCGCATTGGTGGATCCGCCGGTGGCCATCACCAGGCTGACCGCGTTCTCGATCGATTTGCGTGTGATGACTTGCCGCGGCAGGATCTGCTTGCGGATCGCGTTGACCAGCACCTCGGCCTCGGCCGAGGCGGATACGGCCTTTTCGGCGTCGGGGGAGGCCATTTGCGAGGAACCCAGCAGGCTCATGCCCAGCGCCTCGAACGAAGAGGACATGGTGTTCGCGGTGAACATGCCGCCGCAGGCGCCCACGGAGGGGCAGGCGTTTTTCTCGATACCGATGAAGTCTTCCTTGCTCATCTTGCCCGCGGCGTAAGCACCCACCGCCTCGAACGCGCTGACGATGGTCAGATCCTGGCCCTTCCACTTTCCCGGCTTGATGGTTCCGGCATAGACGTAAATGCCGGGTACGTTCATGCGCGCGATGGCCATCATGCCACCCGGCATGTTCTTGTCGCAGCCGCCGCAGACCAGCACGCCGTCCATGGCCTGCCCGTTGACCGAGGTCTCGATGCAGTCCGCGATCACCTCACGCGAAACCAGGCTGTATTTCATCGCCTCCGTACCCATGCCGATGCCGTCGGTGCTGGTGGGAACGCCGAACACCTGCGGTTTGGCGCCTTCGGCCTCGAGCGCCGCCATGGCGCGGTCGACCAGCGGCTGGATGCCGGCATTGCACGGGTTCATGGTCGAATGGCCGTTGGCGACACCGACGATGGGCTTGCTGAAATCGCCGTCGCGAAAGCCGACGGCGCGCAGCATGGCGCGATTGGGCGAGCGGGCTACACCCTGGGTGATGAGGCTGCTTCTACGGTTTTCCGCCATTACGTTCTCCTTGGTTTTGCATATTCCCGGGAACCCGTTGCAGACTGATATTCGCAGCGGGTTGGCTTAGGGGGGATGAGGGGAAACACCCCTAGCTTTTCGACCACGGTCTAGATTCGCGTTGGAGTCCGAGACGATAGCACCGGCTCCCGCTTGAGACAACCGAGTACGGCGCCGCCGGCGACCAGCACGAAGCCTGCGGCATGATAAACAAGCAGCCGCTCGCCGATGAACAGGGTGGCAAATATACTGGAGAACACCGGCATCAGGTGGATTAGAATGCCGGCGCGCACCGCGCCCACGCGCTCCACGCCGTAGCTGAACAGGGCGGTCGAGACCAGGGTGGCAAGCGCGCCGATATAGAGCAGGCCGAGCATTTCGCGCGTTCCCAGATGCACGCCTCCGGCGCCCGCCCATTGGAGCGCGGCGAAAGGCAGCGTCAGCAATTCACCCATCAGTGCCATGACGAACACAAAAGCGAACAGGGACAGGGACTGCGGCCGGTGCGGCAGGCCCAGGGTATATATTGCCCATAGCACCATGCCACCCAGCATCAGCAGGTCGCCGTGATTGAACTGCAATTGCAGCAGCGCGCGCAGGTCGCCATGTGCCAGAATCAGGAGCACTCCCACGAGTGAGGTCGCCAGTCCGATGCTCTCCGACCGGCGCGGGCGGCGGCCGCGCCAGCCCCAGCTGATCAGAATGATCAGCACTGGAATGGTCGAATTGAGCAGGCCCAGATTGATAGCCGTACTCTGCGCAAGTCCGGTAAAGATTAAGGCGCTTTGAGGCGCACCGCCGACGACGCTCAGGAACAGAAAGCGCTTCCAGTCGCGGCGTATGGCCTGCACGATCTTGACCCGTTCCGGCCACACCAAGGGCAGCAATACGGCAAATGCCACGCCCCAGCGTGCCGCCGCCATGACCAGCGGCGGTATCGTTTCCATGAGCGCGCGAGATACCACACCGATGCTGCCCCAAAGCGCGGTGGTGCAAATCAAAGCCAAATAGGCGGGGGTACGCGGAGAAGTGAAAATGGAAGCCATGGTATTACGCGAAGGCATGATCTCGCGATGGTGAATCGGTTGCGAATACGCTTTACAATGAGGTGTGCATTCTAATCCCCCGTGGGCATCGAACAGGCTCCATGTTGATCCATCCCCAGATTGATCCGGTCGCGATTGCGATAGGTCCGCTGGCGGTGCGCTGGTACGGGCTCATGTACCTGGCCGGCTTCGGCGCCGCGTTTCTGCTCGCGCGCAGCCGCATCAAGCGGGGGATGAGCGGGGACATCTCGTACGCCGTATTCGACGATCTGTTTTTTTTCAGCGTGCTCGGTGTGGTGCTGGGCGGTCGCCTGGGCTACGTGTTGTTCTACAAGCCGGCCTACTATTTCTCGCACCCGCTGGAAATTCTGGCGGTGTGGCAGGGAGGCATGTCTTTTCACGGCGGGTTTCTGGGCGTACTTCTCGCGATGCTGTACGTCGCGCGCAAACAGCGCATCGGCTGGCTTGCGATCACCGATTTCATCGCGCCGCTGGTACCGCCGGCGCTGGCCGCCGGGCGCATCGGCAACTTCATCAACGGCGAGCTGTGGGGACGGGTTACCGATCTGCCATGGGGCATGGTGTTTCGCGGCGCCGGTCCCCTGCCGCGCCATCCCTCGCAGCTGTATCAGTTTGCCCTCGAAGGCGTGCTGCTGTTTTTCGTCCTTTGGCTTTATTCCTCGCGGCCGCGCCCCAGGGGCGCGGTCTCGGCGGTGTTCCTGATCGGCTACGGCGTGCTACGCTTTGGTGTCGAATTCTTTCGCGAACCAGACGATTTTCTGGGCCTTTTGGCGTTCAACCTGTCCATGGGTCAATGGCTTTCGCTGCCCATGATCATGATCGGCATCGCCATGCTCGCCTGGGCCACGAGAAAGGAGTAATGTAATCTGTAATCTATCCGCAGGAAGGAGGCAGCCATGGAAGAGAGCGAAACGCTACACTCGGCGCTGCAGCAGCGCGTCCGCGAGCTACAGATGGAACACGACGACCTGGACGACGCCATTGCGCGACTGTCGGAAAATCCTTTACCCGACCAGCTGCGCCTGCAGCGCTTGAAAAAGCGCAAGCTATTGCTCAAAGACCAGCTTACTTTTCTGGAACGCCAGCTCGATCCGGATGTCATGGCCTAAGCGGTGATCGGGCAAGCGCAGCCTCAGCCGCGTTTGCCCGATAGCAGCCCGGGCTTGAGTCCGGTCGCCACGCTCGCGTTCTCCAGCCGCAGAAATGTTGCGTAGCCTTCCGGCGCGATGGCGAAGCCGTAAGACAGACTGCCGTTCAGGCGCACCGCCTGCGGGCTGAACAGGTTCGCGCCGGCATTGAAGCCGGGCAGGTGCACGTAAGCCACCGGGTTCTCGGCGCAATCCGGGCATACGCCCGACTCTCCTGCCAGGGTTATCTGCCTTGGATCGGCATGCATGGCGACCAGGTATCCGCGCAACTCCACCTCCCGTCCGGACAAAGCCTCGGCGCGCTTGCTGAAAGTCATGCGCGGAGTGCCGATGTGATCGAACAGGTCGCGAAAAGATATGCTCTGCATGGGGCTACAGTCTAGCGCAGCGCGCCCGTTCAGCCCAGCGCCCGGGCTATGAGGGAGCCGCCCGCTGCAAACAGCATCAGCGCCACCAGACGCAGTAGCAACTCGTGTGAAATGCTCCGGAACAGGCGCGATGCGAGGCTGACGCCGACAAATGCCGCGGGCAACACCGCGACCGCGGCGAGCAGCACTTCGCGCTTCAGCAGCAGGCCGGTAAGTGCAAAGGCCATGACGCGCATGCCTATGCTGAACACGGTGGTAAGCGTGAGCGTCGCGCGAAACTGCGCCTTTGCCAGGGGCCTGTGGGAAAGATAGATGGCATAGGGTGGCCCGCCCGCACCGAACAGGGTGCTGGTGATGCCACCGAAGAATCCTGCGATATAGGCCCAGCCGACGCCGACGATTGCGCCCCCTGGTCGGCGCAGCAGGCTGTAGCTGGCGTAGAGCAGCACGAACACGCCGAGTGCGAGCATCGCGCCGGCTCGCGGCAGATTGACCAGCACGGTTACGCCGACTACGGTGCCCAGCAGTACCAGCGGCACCATGCGCACGAGTTCGCTCTTGATTGCGTCGGCCGGATGTTGAAATCCGATGCGCAGCGCGTTGGCGAGATCCATCAGGGCGAACACCGCAAGCGCAAACGGCAGAGGCACGAAATGCGTCGCAAGCGGTATGGTCACCAGCGAGGAGCCGAAGCCAGTGATGCCGTAGACCAGGGAGCCTAGAAAAGCGATCCCGGCGAACAGCAGCAGCAGCCCGGGGTCATCCGGCATCGGCGCGCCGGTGCCTAGCGGCCCGCAGGCGCTGCCAGCGCCCGGGCCAACACCTGCGCGACGTGCACTGCCTCGCGTTCTGCGCCGCCAGCTTCCCGAGTTTTCAGACCGTCGTGTATCTGATGGCGGCAACTGGTGCCGTCGGCGACAATAAGCGTATCGGCACCGGCCTTGCGCAGTGCCGGCAGCAACGACGCCTCGGCCATTTTCAGCGAGACTTCGTAGTGCTCCGCGTCGTAACCGAAGGCGCCAGCCATGCCGCAACAGCCGGACTCCACAGTTTCTACTTTCAATTCCGGAACCAGTCGCAGCACTTGCTCCACCGAGGACATCGCGCCGAAGGCTTTCTGGTGGCAATGACCGTGCAGCAATGCCTTTTTCTGCGGCAGCGCGCGAAGCTCGAGCTTAAGCCGGCCGGCCTGATGCTCCGTGGCGAGAAATTCCTCGAACAGCACGGCCCGTTCCGCCAATGCATCGGCAGCGGCACCGGGGAGCATGGACTTGAATTCGTCGCGCAGGGTATATAGGCACGAGGGTTCCAGCCCGATGATGGGAAGGCCGCGCTCGACAAAAGGCTGCAGGGCGGCGATGGTGCGCCGCGCCTCCGCCCGGGCTTCGTCCACCATGCCGCTGGCGAGGAAGGTGCGGCCGCAACACAGCGGGCGCGCATCTTTATCATCGGCTGCGCGCGCGGTTAGTACTCGATAGCCCGCCGCCTCCAGCACCGCGCGCGCAGCGCGCGCGTTGTCCGGCTCGAAGTAATTGTTGAAAGTGTCGGTCAGTAGCACTACTTCGCGCGCCGCAGTATCGCCGCGCTGCGTCCTTGTCGCGTCCAGATGGAAAGCATCTCCGCGCCACCTGGGCAGGGAACGCCGGGCCGCGAGGCCTAGCAGCGATTCGCTCAGGTGGGCCAGCCCCGGAACGGCGTCGCGCAGGTTGGCGAGCCCATGCAGGCGCGCCGCCCAGGGCGCGTAGCGCGGCAGATGGGCGATCAAGCGCTCCTTGAATGAGCGGCCGTGGCGCTTGTGATAGTGGTGCAGAAACTCGATTTTCATTTTCGCCATGTCCACGCCGGTGGGACATTCGCGCTTGCAGCCCTTGCAGCTCACGCACAAATCCATGGCCTCGCGCAGCGCCTCCGAAGTGAAGGCGTCGGCACCCAATTGTCCGGACAGGGCAAGGCGCAGGGTATTGGCGCGGCCGCGGGTGAGATCGCGCTCGTTGCCCGTGGCGCGGTAGGACGGACACATGGTACCGGCGTCGAATTTGCGGCAATGGCCGTTGTTGTTGCACATTTCCACGGCCGCAATGAATCCCCGGCTGGAAGCGGCGGCGGCAGGGGAGGCCTCGGCATCGGTTGCGTTCCATTCGCTCCAATCCAGGGCGGTATCGAGTTGCTGTGCGGCATACCCCGGTTTGAAGCGAAACAGGCTGCGGTCGTCCTGCCTGGTGCCGCGCACGATCTTGCCCGGATTCATCAGGCCGCGCGGGTCGAACAGGTCCTTGATTTCCTCCAGCGCCCGCATCAGCCGCGCCCCGATGATGGGTTCGATCCACTGCGTGCGCACCAGGCCGTCGCCGTGCTCGCCCGAATAGGCCGCGCCCTTGTAGCGCCTTACCAGCTCGCAGGCCTCTTCGGCGATTGCGCGCATTTGCCTGGCGCCGCCTTCCTTCATATTGAGCACCGGACGCACGTGCAGGGTGCCGACCGAGGCATGTGCGTACCAGGTGCCGCGCGTTCCGTGCCTGGCGAATACCTGGGTCAGCTTCTCGGTATATTCGGCGAGATGTTCGAGCGGTACGGCGCAGTCCTCGATGAAGGACACCGGCTTGCCTTCGCCTTTCATCGACATCATGATATTGAGACCGGCTTTCCTCACCTCCCACACATCCTTTTGCAGCGCCGCGTCGGTGATCTCGACCACGCCGCCGGGATACCCGAGCTCGGCCATGAGTTCCACCAGCTGCCTGAGCTTTGCGAGCTGCTCGCCGCGATCGTCGCCGGCGAATTCGACCAGCAGTATCGCGTCCGGGTCGCCCCTGAGAAAGCGGTTGACGATGGGCTTGAACGCCGCATTTCCGCGCGCGAGTTCTATCATCGTGCGGTCCACCAGTTCCACCGCCGTCGGCGCTAGCTTGACGATGTGCTGCGGTGCTTGCATCGATAGCTGGAAAGTCGGGAAATGGCACACGCCCAGAGCCTTGTGTTGCGGCAGCGGCGCGAGATCCAGGTGGATGCGCCGCGTATAGGCGAGCGTGCCCTCCGAGCCTACCAGGAGGTGCGCGAGGTTATGCGGACGCAGCTCGCCCTCTGCACCCGGCTGCACCATGTCGATGTTGTAGCCCTGCACCCGGCGCAACACCTTGGGCCAGCGCGCCTCGATCTCCGCCGCCTCGCGCCGTACGACCGCGTGCACGCGCGCGACCAGCGCCTGATAGGCCGGCGGCGCGCCTGAGATCGCATCGCTAGTGCCAAAGTGGAATTCGGCGCCGTCGGCGAGCAGCGCGTCGATACCGCGCACGTTGTGCACCATATTGCCATAGCGTATCGAACGCGAGCCGCAGGAGTTGTTTCCGGCCATGCCGCCCAGGGTTGCCTGCGCACTGGTGGAAACGTCCACCGGAAACCAAAGGCCATGCGGCTTGAGATAGGCGTTCAACTGGTCCAGCACCATGCCTGGCTGCACCACGGCCGTGCGCGCAGTCTTGTCGAACTCAAGGACGCGATTCAGGTATTTGGAATTGTCTATGACCAGGGCTGCGCCTACGGTCTGGCCGCACTGCGAGGTGCCGCCGCCGCGCGCCAGTATGGGCACGCCCTGGTCGGCAGCGATCTGGATGGCTAGGCGCGCGTCCTCCTCGGTCTGCGGCACCACCACGCCCACCGGTTCGATCTGATAAATCGACGCGTCAGTGGAATAGCGGCCGCGGCTCGCGGCATCGAACAGGACCTCGCCCCGGATCTCGCGCCGCAGCCGCGCGGCGAGCGCACTGTCGCCTGCGCGCGCGCGCTGGGTAGCGGTCGACACTTGCTTTGGTGCTCGGTCCATAAAAGCTCGAACCCGGATGAATTCTGCTGGCTACGCGGCTGCGGTTTCGGCCTGGCGCATGGCCTCGAGCAGGGCCTGCGGCCCTTGCGCGCCGGAGACCGCGAGCTTGCCATTGAAAATGAAAAAAGGCACGCCTTGCACACCGATCGCGCGCGCGCGCTGATCTTCCTGCTCCACCGCCTGGCGCGACTGCGGGTCGGCCAGGCATTGCTCCACCTTGGCCCGATCCAGGCCGGCGGAAGTGGCGATGGCAAGCAGGTTTTCCGTCCTGGTCAAATCGACGCCTTCGAGAAAGTAAGCTTGCAACAGGGCTTCCTTGACCCGGTCCTGCAAACCGCCGGCCAGCGGCCCCGCGGCGCCGGCCAGCGCGATCAGGCTGTGCGCCGCGACCGTATTGGGCTGGCGCACGATGCGGTCAAACGCGAACGCAATGCCGTACTCCTTACCGACTCCGGCCACGCGCGCATAGACGTCCTTGGCCCGCGCGGCGCCGAATTTCTGCAGCACATATTCCTGCCGGCTCATGCCTTCGGCGGGCAGCTGCGGATTGAGCTGAAACGGCCGCCAGGTGACGCTGGGTTTGTCCGCATCGGGGTTTTGCTGCGCATACAGCGCGAGCGCAGCCTCGATCTGGCGTTTGCCGATGTAGCACCAGGGACAGACCACGTCGGAAATGATGTCGATGTTCAAGATGCCCTCCTTGCTCTGCTTTGGCGCTGCCATGGGGATTCAGGGGTGAAACGGGCTTCGCCGGCACTTCTTCCGCCGCTGGTCCTGCAGCAAAACGAGGGGCGGGTTCCGCAATGCTGAATGCGCCATCCCAGCACGCCATGCTACCTTACTACATTACTCGACCGGCTTGCTTGCCAGCGCGTCCAGCACCACTGCCATTTTGTTGCCGAGGTGGCTGCGCAGCAGCGCCGGCAGCAACACGCTATCGCGACGCGTCAGCGCGTCGAGGATTTTCTGATGCTCCTCCACCGCATGGTCCCAGCGATCGCGTGAGAGATTGGCCATGTAGCGCGCGCGGCGCACATGGCCGTTTAGCGCGCGGTAAGTGTTGGTGAGCGTCGCATTGCCGGCGCATTCGACCAGGCGCAGGTGAATCTGCTGGTTGCAGCGGAAGTACAGCGTGAGTTCGCCGCGCGTATGGTGCGCCAGCATCTGGTAATGCAGCGCCCGGATCTCGGCGACGTCGGCTTCGCTCGCATTGGCACAGGCAAGTTCCCCGGCGAGCGCTTCGAGCGCGCCCAGGAGCACAAACATTTCCCGCACGGTCGTGGCAGTGATGCGGGTAACGATAGCGCCGCGGTTGGGCAAGAGTTCGACCAGGCCCTCGGAGGCGAGAAATTTGATCGCCTCGCGCACCGGTGTGCGCGAAGTGCGCAGGCGTTCGCACAGCACGCGCTCGTTCAGTTTCACCCCCGGCGCCAGTTCGCCCTGAATGATCAGGTCGCGCAGTCGCTCGAGCACTTCCGCGGCCAGCAGGCGTGGCTCGGCGGCAGACGCAGAGCCGCTGTCCGTTGCACGATTTCCGGAATCTTGATCCATGGCGTAAGTCATTTTGTATGCATAATACGCTAGGCGAGCTAGCTTGGCAATCCGAGTATAACGCTTTAAAGACAGCATATTACGAAATTGTTGACTGATCCAGATGAGGCATGATTAAATTGCATACAAAATAGGGCCCAGCGATCAGGCTGTCCGGCCCGGCATACGAGGAGTCTCTGCCATGGCCTATAAGAGTGGTCGTCATTTTCTGCAAATTCCCGGGCCCACCAATGTACCTGACCGCATCCTGCGCGCAATCGACCATCCCACCATGGACCACCGTGGACCGGAATTCGGGCCCATGGGCCTGGAGATCATCGACGGCCTGAAACACATATTTCAGACGCAGCAGCCCGTGGTGATTTACCCGGCTTCCGGCACGGGCGCCTGGGAGGCGGCGCTGGTCAACTCGCTCTCGCCCGGCGACAAGGTGCTGATGGTCGAAACCGGGCATTTCGCCAGCCTGTGGCAGAAGATGGCAGCCAAGTTCGGCCTGCAGGTTGAGCTGATCGCCACCGACTGGCGCCGGGGTGCGGACCCCTCGGCGCTAGAAGCAAGACTGAAAGAGGACAAGGCGCACGCGATCAAGGCCGTGTGCGTGGTGCACAACGAAACCTCCACCGGCGCCACCAGCCGCATCGGCCCCATACGCAAAGCGATCGACGCCGCCGGTCATCCCGCGCTGTTCATGGTGGACACGATTTCCTCACTCGCGTCGATCGACTACCGCCACGACGAATGGGGGGTGGACGTGACCGTAGCCGGCTCACAGAAGGGGCTGATGCTGCCGCCGGGCCTGTCGTTCAACGCGGTCAGCGAGAAGGCACGCAAAGCCGCGCAGTCTGCGAAGCTGCCCAGATCGTATTGGGCCTGGGAGGACATGATAGCCGCCAACAAGACGGGCTATTTTCCCTATACGCCGGCGACCAACCTGCTCTACGGCCTGCACGAGGCGATCAAGATGCTGCGCGAAGAGGGTCTGCCGCAGGTGTTCGCGCGTCATGCGCGCCATGCCGAAGCGACGCGGCGCGCGGTGCGCGCCTGGGGCCTGGAAATCCTCTGCGCCAATGCCGAGGAATACAGCAACACCCTGACTGCGGTGATGATGCCCGCCGGACACGACGCCGATGCGCTCAGAAGGAAAATTCTACTAGCCTACGACATGTCGCTGGGCACCGGACTGGGCAGGCTTGCGGGCAAGGTGTTCCGCATCGGCCACCTCGGCGACTTCAACGATCTTGCCCTGATGGGGACCCTCGCCGGGGTCGAAATGGGCTTGGCATTGTCCGGGGTCCCGCACCAGCAGGGCGGGGCGCAATCCGCCCTGAGCTATCTGACCGGTGACGCCCGCGCCGAGTCCGCGCAAAGCGCCGCAGCTTGATTGCAGTACCCGCCCCGCGCGCCGGGACGGTAATGTGTTGAGGCTGCCCGCATCCGCAGGGCAGCAATTTCGAAGGAGGAACAAATGAAACTACTGAAACTGGGAAGCATCGTAGCGCTGTGCGCGGCACCCCTCATTGCCGCTGCGCAAGGCATAGAACTCAAGCTCGGGCACGTGGGCGAGCCGGGCTCCCTCATTGGTGCTGCGGCGGATGAATTTGCCAAGAACGCCAATGCCAAACTTGCCGGCAAGGTCAAGATCACCGTATACGGATCGAGCCAGCTAGGCGGCGACAAGGAAATGCTGCAAAAACTGAAACTGGGGACGGTCGACATGGTCGAGCCTTCGACCGTGATGGGCTCGGTGACCGACATCTACGGCGTATTCGAGATGCCCTATCTGGTCAAGGACCGCAAGCACATGCAGCGCATCGAAAAGGAGCTGTACTGGTCGAAGATCGAACCCGAGCTGGCGAAGAAAGGCTACAAGACGCTGGCGCTGTGGGAAAACGGCTACCGCCATATCACCAACAACAAGCACCCGATCGACAAACCATCCGACCTGGCCGGGATCAAGCTGCGCGTACCCAACAGCAAGTGGCGGGTGAACATGTTCAAGGCCTACGGTGCCAATCCCAGCCCGATGAAATTCTCCGAAGTGTTCACCGCGCTGCAGACCGGCGTCATGGACGGACAGGAAAATCCGCTGGCGCAGATAGCGAGCGGCAAGTTCTACGAGGTGCAGAAGTTCCTGTCCCTCACCGGCCATGTCTATTCCCCCGCGTATCTCGTGGTCAGCACCCCCCACTGGGCCAAGCTGCCGGCCGACGTGCGCAAGGTTCTGGAGCAGACCGCCAAGGAAACGCAGGCCTTCGTCTATGCAAAAGCCGAGAAGGACGACGAGGCATTGCTGGCGAAAATGAAGACGACGGGGATCAAGGTTAACGTCGCCGACAAGGATGCGTTCATCGCCGGGTCGAAACCGATCTACGAGGAGTTTTCCAAGGAAGTGCCGCTCGCCAAGGAGGTCATCGAGCGCGCGATCGCGCTGGGCAAATAGCCGCCGGAGCCGGGGGCGGGAGCCCCCGCCTGCGCTGAGGCGAGCAGGGACCCATATCAAACAAGATCGGAGGCAGCGGCATGAGTATCGATGTAATCCGCAGGCGCTACGAACGCGCGCTGGAGTGGCTGACCGTGGTCCTCATGGCAGTTCTTGCCGCGGAGGTAACGGTAGGTGTGATATTCCGTACCGCCGGTTACTCTCTGGTCTGGTACGACGAATTCGCAGCCATCCTGCTCGCCTGGCTCACCTTCTACGGTTCGGCGCTGGCTTCGGTGAAACGGGCGCACATCGGTTGTCCTGAAGTAATGATGCTGCTGCCGCGCGGGCTCAAGTTCGCCTTCCGCCTGACCGCCGAGTTGCTCACCATCGGCTTCTTCCTGCTGATGGGCTGGATGGGATACCAGGTGCTGGGCGTGCTCGACACCGACTATCTGATCACCATGCCGTCGATCCCGGTGAGCTGGGTGCAGTCGGTGGTGCCGATCAGCGCGGTGCTCATCGTCGCCGCGGAACTCATCACGCTGCCCAAGGTGCTGGCCAATGCGCTGGCAGTGCCCGGAACCTCCGCGGGGGCGTCGCACTGATGGAAATACTGCTCTTGTTCGCATGCGTACTGGCTCTGGTGGTCATCGATGTTCCGATCGCCGTGTCGCTGGGCATCGTCGCAATTGCCGCCACGGTGTACACCCAGGGCACCGCGGGCCTGCCGAATTTTCCTATCGTCCTGTTCAGCGGCGCCACCAACTTTCCGCTGATCGCGATCCCGCTGTTCATCCTCGCCGGCGCAATCATGAATTCATCCGGCATCTCCAGGCGGCTGATCAACTTCGCTTCTGCGCTGTTGGGGTTTATCCGCGGCGGCTTGGCCATGGTGGGCATCGGTTCGTCGATGTTCTTCGCCGAGCTCTCGGGTTCCGCGGTGGCGGGGATCGCGGCCCTCGGACCCATACTCATTCCGGCGATGAAATCCAAAGGCTACCCGGCACCGCTCGCGGCCGCGGTGATGTCCTCGGCGGCCACGCTTGCGATCATCATTCCGCCCTCGATCCCGATGATTCTATATGCGGTCATGGCCGAAACTTCGGTAGTGAAAATGTTTGTCGCGGGCATCATTCCCGGCATCCTCGGCGGCCTGGGCCTCATGGGCGCGGCGTACGGGTTCGCGCGCCGCTACAACCTGCCGATTGAGGAAAGATTCAATTGGAAGCGCCTGCGCAGCTCTTTTCGCGAGGCTTCCTGGTCGTTCGTGCTGCCTATCATCATCCTCGGCGGCATATTCGGCGGATTCGTGACGGCCACCGAGGGCGCCGCCCTGGCGGTGGTGGCGGCGCTCTTCCTCGGGATGGTGGTTTATCGCGAGCTCGACCTGAAACAGCTCAAGGACACCATGGTCGACGGCGGCGTGCAGACCGCGGTGGTAATGCTGCTGGTGGCGGCCTCGGCCTTGCTGGGCTCGTATCTGACCGAGATCCAGGCACCGCAGAACCTTGCAAAAGCCGTCTCCGATCTCACCACCAACCAATATTTCGTCCTCGCACTGTTGAACGTGGTATTCCTTCTGCTAGGCATGTTCCTGCACTCGGCCGCGGCGATCATCCTGGTGGTGCCGGTGGTCATGCCGCTGGTGCACGCGGCGGGGATCGACCCGATACATTTCGGGCTGGTGGTCACGCTCAACCTCGCCATCGGCCAGCAGACCCCGCCGGTAGCCAGCGTGCTGATGGTGGCCTGCTCCATCGCCAAGGCGAGCGTGTGGGATGTCAGCAAGGTCAATATCTATTTCATCGGCGTACTGTTCGCCCTGCTGATGTTGGTCACTTACGTACCGATCGTCGGCCTCGGGCTGGTGCATCTCTTCTACGGGTAATATAGGCCAAGGGCGAACTCGAATCCGGCGACGACTGATACTGCCTCGCGCTGCGGCGTGGGGGCAACAAGGCGTTTCTGGCATAGCGGACGCTGCAGCTCAAAAGCAAACGGGTGTCGGATGCGGCATGAAAATGCTGCGGCGCAATGCCGATAGTTTTGTGTCCCCGCCCGTGGCGGCCTAAAATGTCGCCGTCCATTGGGCTCACAGCGATAACCGTACGCCGACCCACCTGGGATGCACCAAGAACATAGACCGTTTCGACAAACCTGGAGGAAGTATCAATGATCAAGCTAAAACACATCGGCATCATGGCGGCGCTGGCCACGGCAGCGGTGGGCGGTTCCGCGCTCGCTGCAAACGTCACGCTGCGCGCCGCACACCAGTTCCCCGGCGGCAAGGGCGATGCGCGCGACGAGATGGTGCAGATCATCGCGCGCGAGGCCAAGGCTGCGAACGTCGATCTCGAAATCCAAGTCTATCCAGGCGCCTCGCTGTTCAAGCCGAACGAGCAATGGAATGCGCTGGTCAACGGCCAGCTCGATATTTCCTCTTTCCCGCTCGACTACGCCAGCGGCAAGGTGCGCGCCTTCGGCGCGACGCTGATGCCCGGTTTGGTGCGCAGCCACGAGCGCGCCGCGCGCCTGAATGACTCCAAGTTCATGAAGGACATCAAGGCCAAGATCGAAAAGGCCGGCGTGATCGTGTTGTCGGACGCCTGGCTTGCCGGCGCGGTTGCCTCGAAGAAGGCCTGCATCCGCACGCCGGCCGACATCAAGGGCCTGAAAATCCGCTCCGCCGGCCCCACTTTCGCCGCCATGTGGCAGCAGGCAGGTGCTTCCATCGTCTCGATCCCGAGCAATGAAGTCTATAACGCCCTGCAGACGGGCGTCGCCGAAGCAACCGATACCAGCACCGGCAGCTTCGTGTCCTTTAGAATCTACGAGCAAGTGAAATGCATCACCGCACCCGGCGAGAATGCCCTGTGGTTCATGTACGAGCCGGTGCTGATGTCGAAAAAAGCCTTCGACAAACTGAACAAGAAACAGCAGGAAACCCTGCTCAAAGCCGGAAAAAAGGCGCAGGACTACTTCAGTAAGGAAGCCAAGGGCCTGGACGACAAGATGGTCAAGGCGTTCAAGGACAATAACGTCGAGGTGGTCACGCTGACGCCGGCTGAATATGACGCCTGGATCAAGGTCGCCAAGGAAAGCTCCTACGCCACTTTCGCCAAGGAAGTGCCGGACGGCAAGCAACTGATCGACGAGGCGCTGAGCGTCAAGTAACCCCAAACCTGGCGGCGTGCGGCGCTCGCCGCCCGCCGCTTGGTTTTCTTTGACCTGACCGGCCTGCGGGCCGGGAGCAATGGAACGTTCATGGACCTGTTTGTGCGCAGCGTCAAGCTCCTATCCCGGTTGTTCGGCTACTTCGCCGCTGCACTGACCGCGATCAGCGTCGTCGTCGTCTGCCATATGGTGTTCGTGCGTTATGCCCTCAATCAGAACACTATCTGGCAAACCGATTTCGTCACCTACAGCCTGGTTGCGGCGACCTTCATCGGCAGCCCCTACGTGCTGATGGGGCGCGGCCACGTCAACGTCGACATCCTGCCGCTGTTCTCGGGACCGCGGCTGCGCTGGTGGCTGGCGCTGTTCGCTGGCGCAGTGACGCTATTCTTCTGCATCGCGATGAGCGCGCTCTCCTTCCATCTTTGGCGCGAGTCCTGGGTCAACAACTGGGCGTCCGACACCATGTGGCGGGTGCGCCTGTGGATTCCTTATTCCGCCTTGCCCATAGGCCTCGGCCTGCTGACCCTACAGTGCCTGGCCGATCTGATCGGCCTCATCAGCGGCCGCGAACCGCCTTTCGGCATCGCCAAGGCGCATCGCGCGTGAGCCCGACCGGCCGTCCCAAGGGCCGCATTTTCGATATGTCCTTGGCGCGCAGCGACAAGGTAATCCTATGAGTCCCGGCACCCAGGGGGCGCTGGTCCTGCTGATCACGCTGGCGACTCTGCTATCGGGCGCGCCGGTCGCGTTCAGTCTGGGTACAGTCGCAATCGTATTCATCGCGGTGTTCCAGGGCTTCGATGCGCTGCAGGTGGTGGCCGAGACCTTCTACGCGGGACTGAACGACTTCACCCTGGTATCGATTCCGATGTTCGTCATGATGGGAGCGGCGATCGGCTCCTCGCCCGCGGGCAAGGATCTTTATGAGGCGCTGGACCGCTGGCTCTACCGGCTGCCCGGCGGGCTGGTGATTTCCAACCTCGGTGCCTGCGCGCTGTTTGCCGCGCTCACCGGCTCCTCCCCCGCCACCTGTGCAGCGATCGGCAAGATGGGCATTCCCGAGATGCGCAAGCGCGGCTACCCCGACGACATTGCGACCGGCTCGATCTGCGCCGGCGGCACGCTCGGCATCCTGATTCCGCCCTCGATCACCTTGATACTCTATGGCATCGCCACCGAGACTTCGATCGGGCGCCTGTTCCTTGCCGGCGTGTTGCCGGGCCTGATGCTCACCGGGCTGTTCGTGCTGTGGACGCTGTTCCTCATGTGGAAGCGGGGGTTTCGCGCGCACGCGGCGGCGTTTCGCTACACCTGGAAGCAGAAATTCCAGTCCGTACCCAAGGTGGCTCCTTTCCTCGCGATTGTCGTGGGCGTCATGTACGTGCTCTACGGCGGCATCGCAACGCCCTCGGAAGCGGCCGGCGTAGGCGCGGCGCTGTGCGTGGTGATGGCGGTGGTGATCTATCGCATGTGGAGCGCAAAACAGTGGTGGGCCATCCTGCGCGACACCACCAGGGAATCGGTGATGATCCTGATGATCATCGCGGCCTCGGTGGTGTTCGGCTACATGCTTACCTCGCTCTATCTGACGCAGACGCTGGCGACCGCGATCGCGGCGCTCGAGGTCAATCGCTGGGTGCTGATGGCGCTGATCAACCTGTTTCTGTTGGTCGCCGGCTGCTTTATTCCCCCCGCGGCAATCATCCTGATGACCAGCCCGATCCTGCTGCCCATCATCACCGCGGCCGGCTTTGACCCGGTGTGGTTCGGCGTGATCCTGACCATCAACATGGAAATCGGGCTGATCAGCCCGCCGGTCGGCCTCAATATTTACGTCATCAACGCGATCGCGCCGGACGTGAAGCTGATGACCATCATGCGAGGTGCCTACCCTTATGTGCTGTGCATGATACTGGCGATCGTGATCCTGAGCGCGTTCCCCGAGATCGCGACCTGGCTGCCCGACCGCATGATGGGTGGCATCAAATGAACCTGACCCGGCGCGGCAGCCCTGTTTTCTAGCGCCGTACCCACGCAAATCCACCGACCTTTTTTGCAGAAAGCCCAAGCCCATGTCCGGTCCACTGTCCCACATTCGCGTACTCGATCTTTCCCGCGTGCTGGCCGGCCCCTGGGCCGGCCAGAACCTGGCCGACCTCGGCGCCGAAGTCATCAAGGTCGAACGGCCCAAGTTCGGCGACGACTCGCGCACCTACGGCCCGCCCTGGGTAAAGGACAGGGAAGGGCGCGATACCAAGGACTCGGCTTATTTCACCTCGGCAAACCGCGGCAAGAAATCGATCACCCTCAACATCTCGAAGCCCGAGGGCCAGAACCTGGTGCGCGAACTTGCACGCATTTGCGACGTCCTGATCGAGAATTACAAGTTCGGCGACCTGGCGCGCTACGGCCTCTCCTACGACGACCTGAAACTAGTCAACCCGCGCCTGATCTATTGTTCGGTCACGGGTTTCGGCCAGACCGGCCCGTACCGCGAGCATCCCGGCTATGATTTCATGATCCAGGGCATGGGGGGGATGATGAGCGTCACCGGCGAACCCGACGGCGCTCCCGGTGGAGGACCGCAGCGCGCAGGCGTCCCGGTGGCCGACATCATCACCGGCATGTACGCCAGCATTGCCATTTGCGCCGCGATCGCCCACCGCGCCGAAACCGGCATAGGCCAGCACCTCGATCTGGCGCTGCTCGACTCGCAGATCGCGCTGCTCGCCTATCAGAACACCAACTACTTCGCCACCGGCAAACCGCCCAAGCGCATCGGCAACCTGCACCCGAACATCGTGCCCTACCAGCCGTTCAAGACCGCCGATGGCAGCGTGATTCTGGCTTGCGGCAACGACAACCTGTTCCGTAAGTTCTGCGCAGCTGCCGGTTGCGCCGAACTCGCCGACGATCCGCGCTTCGCCGGCAACGGCAAGCGCGTGGAGAACCGCACCGAGTTGACGCGCCTGCTGCAGGCGGTGTTCTCCAAGCGCAGCACCAAGGAATGGGTCGAGCTGCTTGAAGCAGCAGGCGTGCCCAACGGCCCGATCAACGATGTGGCGCAGGTATTCGAGGAGCCGCAGGTGCGGGCGCGCGGCATCAAGGTCGAGCTCGACCACCCGGTCGCAGGCAAGCTGCCGACGGTTGCAAGTCCGATGCGCTTTTCCGCCACGCCGGTGGAGCACAAGCTCGCCCCGCCGGTGCTCGGCCAGCATACCGAGGAAATCCTGCGCGGCCTGTTGCAGCTGGACGACGCCGCGATCGCCAGGCTGCGTGCAGACGGCACGGTCTAAGAACCCGCGGCAAATATCATTTCGTTGCGGCCTGATGTTTGAGAGGCAAGGGGCGATCTCCCCCCTGTTTTTGTAGTCCCCGAGGCGGCTGCCGCGCCCGCGCCCATGGCGTGACCCAGCACGCGCTACCAGAGACTGAACAGCATCTTTCCCGCAAGCCCATATAGCAGCAGCGCGAATACCTGCTTCAGGCGCTTTGTCGGCAGGCGGTGCGCGGCGGCGGCACCCAAAGGCGCGGTCAGGACGCTCGCGAACGCGATCCCCAATACCGCAGGCAGGTACACGTAACCGACGCTGTACGGCGGCAGCTCGCCGTGTCCCCAACCCGCCAGGACGAAACCGACGCTGCCGGCAAGCGCGATCGGAAAGCCCACGATCGCCGACGTGCCTATCGCCTGCAGCATGGGCACATTGCAGTAAAGCGCGAACGGGATAGTGAGGAACGCACCGCCCAGGGCGGCAAGCGAGGAAACGAAGCTGATGCCGAAGCCCACCAGCGCCGAGCCCAGGGCACCCGGCAGTTCGCGCGTAGGCTTGGGCTTGCGATCGATCAGGATATTGCTCGCGGCAATGAATACCACGACGGTGAACAGCGCGGCGAACACCTGCGTCGATATCCAGACGGTAAGATTGGAACCCAGCAGTCCGCCGATCAGGATGCCAGGCGTCAACGCCAGTGCCAGATCCCAGCGCACCGCGCCGCGCATCGCATGGGCGCGCATGCTCGACACCGAGGTGAACAGAATGCTGGCCATGCCGCTGCCGACGGCAAGGTGCATGATCTGCGATTTGGGCAGGCCCTGCGCCTCGAGCAGCATCACCAGCAGCGGCACCATGATGGCGCCGCCGCCGATGCCGAGCAGACCGGCGAAAAAGCCCACTGCCGCGCCGATTGCGAGATAGCCCAGCCACCATTCCATTTATCTGCTATCCCCGTGCGCCCAGCAGCCGCTGCACTAGTTCGACGAAGCCCGCGCCGCTGCGGCGGCTGCATACATAGGCCGGCGCGTCGCTCAGGCGTGCGCCGAAGTCGGCCACATTGGCCACGCCTACCGAATTCGAAAAGAACCTGAACATGGGCGCATCATTGGGAGAGTCGCCGACAAAGAGATACATGCTCTGATCGCGCGCGAGATCGACGCCATAACGCTCCTGCATCAGGGTGCGCGTCATGCCCAGCTTGTCATAATCGCCGAACCAGCCGTTGACGTGGATGGAACTGATCTTCGCTGTCATGCCGGCCGCGCGCATCAATTCTACGATCCGGTCCACTTCGGCCATCGGCAGGCGCGGCACGTCCTCGCAAAAGTCGATGGCTAGATCGGCCTCGCGGTAGAGCTGGTCGGAGGCCAGCGCGCAGCCGGGCACTTCGCGCAGGATGCGCTCGCGCACGGCGACCATTTTTTCGCGGTTTGCGGCGCGCGCTCCTGCGTCGAACAAAAACCGCCGCACCAGTTTCTTTTGCTCGGTGTCGTAATAGAAATAGAAGGCTCCGTTCTCGCCCACCACCGCGTCGGCCGGCCACATGCGCGCGATATGGTCGCACCAGCCGGCTGGCCGGCCGGTGATCGGTATCACCAGCTTTCCGGCCGAACGCAGCCGCTCCAGCGCGGTGTAGGCGCGCGCGCCGAGTTTGCCCTCGCTGGTGAGCGTGTCGTCGATGTCGCAGAAAACGCCGCGGACCTCCTTGAGGACATCGGCGGGCATCGCTGCGAGCGGCTTCATCGCTCGCCTGCGTAGCAAAGTCCGCGGCCGGCGGCATCGCGTGCAAGGTCAGCGCCGTTGGTGCCGCCGCCGATAATCGCAATGTCGTGGAGTTCCATTGAGCGAGGGGTTCCAATGCCGTACAGCCCCCGCGGGCGGCGACAGCGGCAGCGTACCGAATTATAGCAGCGCGGCGCACGCTCCCCCGCCGCATCAGGGCGAGCGGCCGGCAGGACAAGCCGCGTGCCGGGCACTACAATGGCGGTCCTTATTCCAATTGAGATTGCCATGACGACCACCCAGAGCCCCAGCGGTCTGACTATCGAAGAGCTTGTCCTTGGCGAAGGCGCAGCGGCCGCTGCGGGCAACAGCGTTACCGTGCATTACACCGGTTGGCTCACCAGCGGCAGCAAGTTCGACTCGAGCAAGGACCGCAATGATCCCTTTGTATTCCACCTGGGCGCGGGCCAGGTCATCCGTGGCTGGGACGAGGGCGTGCAGGGCATGCTGGTGGGGGGTAAAAGGAAACTGACCATTCCGCCCGAGCTGGGCTACGGGGCGCGCGGTGCCGGCGGGGTGATCCCGCCAAATGCGACGCTGGTGTTCGAAGTGGAACTGCTCGCAATCGGCTGAGCCGCCGCGCCCGGTCGCCACCCCTATCAACCGACTCTGGAACTCCTTCCAGCCGCCACATAGGGGCTGCTGTCAGTCGTCGCTAGGACTCCCTTCGGTCGTCGCTAGGACTCCCTTCGGTCGTAATGAACGGCGAGCCAAAATGTGGGCGCCGCGGTCGATTCGACCCGATGCCGGCGATGAGGCGCGATATCGACGAAATCTCCCGGTTTCAACCGCCGTGACGCCGGCTCGTCTTCGAAAGCCAGGCTCGCCTCACCCTGCAGCAGCAACACCCACTCGCCCTGCGGCTGGTCGTACCAGAAACCAGGCGGGCTCGCCTGCCCGCTGGACACGATGCGCTCTATCCTCAATCCAGGGCGCGACAACAGCTCGACGAACTGCTCCGGGCCGGCATCCGGAAGCAATTCGTCATATAAATTAGGCATCTTTCAACCGCGGCTTGTCCGCTGCAAACAGCGTAGGCGTGACCCGGGCGCGGGCCAGATATTCGCGCAGATTCTTGACCCCCGAACGATCCAGCGTATTGCCGTGATGCGGGCGGTGCAGGACGTCCTCGTAGCCGTTGAGTTTGACTCGAAGGCGCGCACCGGATAGCGATTCGACCTCGGCCCCGAGATGGTGCAGCAGGGACTCGACTTCGCGCCAGTGAATGTTGGCGCTGATGGGGTCGCGAAAGATGGAATGGATCAGATGCTCGTGCTTGTGGCTCATCGCAGATGGCCTCGCGCAGGAAATGGCTTGCGCACATGATAGCCGAGCCGGGAAAAGCGTGCTGCGGGGACGGCTGCCGCCGCGTGCCCGGCGGCAGCGCGAAAGACACGGGTTATTTCTTCATTTCGTCCTTGGCCATGGCGTCTTTCTTCATGGCGTCCTTGTTCATCGTATCCTGCTTCATCGTGTCTTTCTTCGTCGTGTCTTGCTTCATCGAGTCTTTTTTCATCTCTTCCTTGGCCATACTGTCCTTGGACATCGCATCCTTCTTCATGTCATCGGCGAGCGCGCTGCCGCCGGCCAGCATAAGTCCGATGGAAACGATGGCTGAGCTGATCTTGATCATGGTGAACTCCCGGTTATGTGAATTGAAGAACCGGCGTCGGTAACGCCGGCGTTTCAGGGCGGCTGACTTGCACTCAGCTGCCGCCGAACCAGTTGTACCCCTGGTCTTCCCAATAGCCCCCGGGGTAGGTGTTGGTGACGAAAATCGCCTGAATGTGTTTCGGGTTCTTGTAGCCGAGCTTGGTCGGCATGCGCAGCTTCATCGGGAAACCGTATTTCGGCGGCAGTGGCCGGCCGTTATAGCTCAGGGTCAGCAGCGTCTGCGGATGCAGCGCGGTGGCCATGTCGATGCTGGTGTAGTAGTCGTCAGCGCACTTGAAGCCGACGTACTTTGCGCCGGTATCAGCACCGACGCGCGCGAGAAACCCTGAAAAAGCGACGCCGCCCCACTTGCCGATGGCGCTCCAACCCTCGACGCAGATGTGGCGGGTGACCTGATCTACCTGCGGCAGCGCCCGAAGTTCGGCGAGCGACCAGGCGTGCCTGTCGGCCACCATGCCGGTGACTTCGAGCCGGTAGCTGTCCGCATCGATCTCGCGTATCTCGTCCTCGCCGTAATAGGCGTTGAACGGAAACGGCCGCGTAATCATCGATTCGGGATAGGTCGGCGCAAGCCGCCTGGGATCGAACAACCAAGCCTGCACTTTGTCGTTGAAGCGCGACACCTTCATCAGCGCATGTTCCACGCTTTCATCGTCCACGATTGCGCATCCGGTCAGGAGCGACAGCCCGCCCAGCGTGAGCGAGCGTTGCAGAAACATGCGGCGCGACGGCTGTTCGATGCGGCGCAGCGCTTCCTTCACCACGGCGTCGCCGTCGATCGCAAGCAGAGCAGGTGATTTTCTGATCATCGGTATCGCTCTTTAACGGCCGCGGATCATGGTCAGCAGGGTACGTGGCACCAGCGCGACCATCGCCAGATGCACCATGACGAATGCGACCATCGCCGCCATGGCGAAGAAATGCACCCGGCGCGCGGTCTCATAGCCACCCAGCAGTTCGCGCAACAGGGGGAACTGCACCGATTTCCACAGCACCAGCCCGGACAACACCAGCAGTACCGCGTCGACCATCACGAACAGATAGGCCGCGCGCTGCACCGCGTTGTACTGGCGCAGGTCCGCATGCGTCAGCCGGCCGCGAAAGGCGGCGCGCAGGTCGGCGACGATGGCGCGCGGCGACAGCGGAAAGAACTTGCGCACGATGCGGCCGGTGCCGGCGTTGCACAGCAGGTAGACCAGGCCGTTGGCGGCAAGCAGCCACATCGCCGCGAAGTGCCACTGGATCGCGCCGCCGAGCCAGCCGCCGAGCGTGATGGCCTTTCCGAATTTGAAGTCGAACAGCGGCGAGGCGTTGTAAATGCGCCAGCCGCTCATCGTCATGAGCACGACCGCGAGCGCATTGAGCCAGTGCGTCACGCGCAGCCAGACGGGGTGGATGGGCAGGATGGCATCTGTCATGGACATGTCCGCCGCGGTTCAGGAAAGCGCGCACTGCTGCGCGCTCAGCGCCTGAAGCACGCCGCCGGTAGTCTCGTCCTGCACAAAGGCGACCACCTCCAGCCGCGCGCAGCGCCAGGCCGCCGGCAGGGTGATCTCGCGCTGCACCCGTGCTGCGCCATCGCTCAAGCGGACCGGTCCGATCCATACACGCACGACATGGTCGTGCGCCAGCGTCACCCCGCCGTTTTCGCCGCGTGTCACTTTCGACACGAGGCCGCTTTCAGCCAGAGCCAGATACAGCGCCGCGGGCTCCGACCCGGCACGCGCCGTCGCCTCGGCTTCGAGCGCGAGCACACCGCCAGGCACAATGCTGCCGCGCACGCGGATAGTCGCCGCCGCCGGTCGGGCGTTCAGCTGCCGTACGCGGTCCCGCAGTTCGCCCCGCCATGCGCGCAGTTCGGCACCACCGACGAAAAACTGGGGCGTATAGACCGTCTTCTGCTGCCTGGTGCGCACCAGCCAGCTTTGGCGCTCGCCGAATCCATCCTGGGCATACGGGTCTTTCCAGCCTATGTAGTCCCAATAGCCCACGTGCAGGGCCAGCGGCACTGCCTCGGCCGCCCGATCCAGCGTCTGGCGCAGACGGCTGAGTTGCTGGTCGGCCGGCGGACAGCTGGAGCAGCCCTCTGAGGTGTAGAGCTCAACCAGCGCAGCCGTGTTCTGCCCGCTGCGCGCGTCGCAGGCCGCGAAAGCGGTCAGCGGCAGGGCTGCGATGAACACGGCGGCGAGCATGCAGAGGGTGTATCCACGCGAACTCATGAGTCAGACGCCTTTCAGATAGATGGAACGGCAACGCATTGCGCGCCGGCGGCAGCGCATGGTTAGCGTTCTGAGTGTTAGTTCGCCGGCTAGCGGCGGCGGGTTACAGCGGCGCGCGCAAATTGACACGCAGTCGCGGCAATCCGGCTTCGGCGCAGCCTACTTGTGGCCCCAGACTTCCTGCACTCTGGCATCCCGGCCGCAGCCGCGGCGATAGTAGGCATAACGTATCGGGTTCTTGTTGTAGTAGTCCTGGTGGTACTCTTCGGCCGGGTAGAAAGCAGAGGCGGGGGCGATCTCGGTATACACTTGCTGGAACCTGCCGCTTTTCAGCAAAGCGTCGCGGCTCGCCTCGGCCATCTTTCGCTCCTCCTCGTTCTGCCAGTATATGGCGCTGCGGTATTGCGTACCGACGTCGCAGAACTGGCGGTCTTTGACGGTCGGATCGATATGGCGCCAGAAGTACTCGACCAGCTGTTGATAGCTCACCTTGGCCGGGTCGTAGCTTACGCGTACCGCCTCGGTATGGCCGGTAGCGCCGGCGCTGACCTGCAGGTAGCTGGGATTCGGCGTCTTGCCGCCGGTGTACCCGGATTCGGTCGCAGTCACGCCCGGCAACTTGTCGAAGTCCGCTTCCAGGCACCAGAAGCAGCCGCCTGCGAATATGGCCGTCACGGTACCCGTCGCCTTGTCCGCGGGTTTCGCCGGCTGCGTACCAGCGGCAAGTACTATCCCGCCCAGCAGCAGCGTGGCAACCGCGGCAATGCTGATCCACCACGCACAGGTCTTCATGTGCGCAAGTCCGGCAGCTTTTCGGCGCGCGGGACAAAATTCAAGGCGACACCATTGTTGCAATAGCGTTTGCCGGTCGGCTGCGGACCGTCATCGAAGACATGACCCTGATGCCCGCCGCAACGCACGCAGTGATACTCCTCGCGCGGATAGATAATCTTGAAATCGGTCTTGCTCGCCACCGCGCCCGGCAAGGCTTGCCAGAAGCTCGGCCAGCCGGTGCCGCTCTCATATTTTTTACTGCTGTCGAACAATGGCAGATAGCATGCTGCGCATACGAACGTTCCGTCCCGCTTCTCGTGGTTCAGAGGACTCGTGCCGGCGCGCTCAGTATCCTCCTCGAACAGTACGCGATAGGCGGGGGGCGACAACTGGGTAGCCCATTCGGCCTTGGATTTGCGCAACGCCGGGCCGCCCCCGTCTTTCGCCCGGACCTGGCCAGTGCCGATAATCGGCAAGGCGGACAAACCCAATAGCCATTTCAGTGATCTACGACGATCCATATAGTTCTCCGTGAGTCAGTGCGCGTGACCTTAACACAGCATCCGGATACCGGATACCGGCCAGCGTGCGCGGCGACGCCGTGCTTTTGCGCTCTGTTACAGGTGATTCGCCTGGAACTGGCGAACGGTTACACGCTGGTGCACAATTCGTGAGCCACCGAAAAGATCCAGTTTGCCCGACGCGCTTGTAACCAAAGGCCAGGATGCAACGAATGCTAGTAGCAAGCCGGCTAAACGCAGGCGAGCAGAGGCTCAGAGATCTGCTGCTGCGCGGGCTCGCCGGCGACGAGCCGGCCTACCGCGCTTTCTTGCAGGAACTGAGCGCGCATTTGCGCGCTTTTCTGAGACGGCGTCTCGTACGCTTGCCGGACGAGGTGGAGGACCTGGTGCAGGAATCGTTGCTGGCTGTACACAACCAACGCCATACCTATGACGTCGGACAGCCGCTCACGGCCTGGATTCACGCGATCGCAAAGTACAAGCTCGTCGATTTGCTGCGCCGGCGCTCAAGGCAGGATGTGCTCACCGACCCCTTGGACGACGAACTCGACCTGGCCTGCGCCGCTGAAACCGAGGCCGCAGACGCGCGCCGCGATCTAGGCAAGCTGCTGCTGCAGTTGCCTGAGCGGCAGCGTTTGCCCATCGTGCATATGAAACTGGAAGGCCTGTCGGTGGCGGAAACTGCCCGGCTCACGGGCATGTCTGAGTCGGCGGTTAAAGTAGGGGTGCACCGCGGCCTGAAGGCACTGGCGGCAATAATCAGAGGCGACAAATGAGGACCGACGATCTCGTGACCATGCTGGCGACCGGTGCCGGCGCGGTGCAGCCAAACCAGGCGGCGCGCCGCTATGCGACTGCCCTCGGCTGCGGCGCCCTGGGTGCCGCACTGCTGATGGCGACTCTGCTCGGCCCGCGTCCCGATCTGGCCGCGGCGTTCCTGCAACCGATGTTCTGGGTCAAGCTCGCGTTTGTCGCGTCCTTTGCCACGGCCAGTCTGTTCGCCGCTTTGCGGCTGTCACGGCCGGGCCAGCGTCTTGCCTGGGTGCCGGGCGTGCTGAGCGCGCCGGTGTTGGCGATCTGGCTGCTGGCAGCAATCGTGCTGGCGCGGGCCGAGCCGGCACAACGTGCCGCCCTCTTCTTCGGCGATACCTGGAACTCGTGTCCATTCCTGATAACGACCTTGTCCGCGCCGGCTTTTTTCGCGGTGGTGTGGGCGATGCAGGGGCTAGCCCCGACGCGCTTGCGCCTAGCCGGCGCTGCCGCAGGGCTGCTTTCGGGAGCCGTGGGCACGCTGTTGTATAGCCTGCACTGCCCGGAAATGGATGCGCCTTTTATCGGCTTCTGGTATCTGCTCGGTATGCTGATCCCGACCACGCTCGGCGCCCTGCTGGGTCCGCGTCTGCTGCGCTGGTAGCCGCGCGCCGACCGTCGCTGCCGGCCCGGACGCAGCGTAAGACCATGGCCAATCCGGGTTAAACTTGCGCCACCGAGTCACCGGAAACACCGATGCGCTGGCGTATGACTTCCCTGCTGCTCAATCTCGCCCATGCGATCGATCATCTGATGCTGCTCGTGTTCGCGACCGCCGTATCGGCCATCGCGCACGACTTCGGCGTCGGGCGCTGGGAGGATCTGATGCCCTACACCACCGGGGCGTTCCTGATGTTCGGCCTCGGTTCCTTCCCTTCGGGCCGGCTGGGAGACCTCTGGGGCCGGCGCGCGATGATGCTGGTATTTTTCTTCGGCATGGGTGCTTCGGCCGTACTGATTGCGCTCACCCGCAACCCCTGGCAGCTGGCCTTGGCGCTGGGTTTGATGGGCGCCTTTGCGTCGATCTACCATCCGGTGGGAATCCCGATGTTGCTGCGGCACGCGCGCAAGCCAGGCATCACCATAGGCATCAACGGCATGGCCGGAAATCTGGGCATAGCCGCCGCTGCCATCCTGACCGGGTTCCTGATTCAATACACAGACTGGAGGACGGCGTTCATCGTGCCCGGCCTCATATCGATCGCCTGCGGCCTGCTGTTCATGAACATCGCTCCGGTGGAGGAGGGCGCGCCCGGAAAGCAATCCGTCAGGCAGATAGAACTTCCGACTGCCACCAGAAACAGGGTTTTCCTGGTAATGACCATGCTGGCCATCACCACCAGCATCCTGTTCAACTTTACTACCAACGGCAACGGCGAGTTGCTCAAGGCCCGGTTGCCGATTCTGGTGCAACAACCGGCTTTGCTCGGCATGCTGCTCGCGGTGGTGTACGCGCTGTCTTCAGTGTCACAGCTGGCGGTAGGACGCCTGATAGACCGCTTTCCGATACGCAACGTGATGCTCGGTATCATCGCCCTGCAGGGCCCAGTATTTCTGCTCTCGGCGTTCAGCCAGGGCTGGATGCTCTACGCGGCCATGGTCATTTTCATGGTGCTGGTCTTCGGATCGATTCCATTCACCGACGCGATCATTGCGCGTTTCGTCGATGACAGCATACGCTCGCGCGTGAGCGGCATGCGCCTGGCGGTATCCTTCAGCGTGAGCTCGATGGCCGTCTGGGCGCTGGGACCGGCGGTCAAGGCGGCTGGCTTCAGTTTTGCGCTGCTGGTGCTGGGAGCAGTGGCCATTTGCTCGCTCCTGATCACCTGGCAATTGCCCGACGAGCAAAGTATCCGCAAAGCTTCTGAGGTGCCTGGTCCGCAGGCTGCCTGAACGGCATTTCATGCGGTCTTGACCGGCGCTCCGCGCATTCTGCCGGCGCGCATCCGCCATGGCGGGCCGCGGCAGTCCCGTCGGCGCTGGAGCATTGAAACAAATCTGATATTTGTCAACACGCCCGCAAAATGGAAATGTCAAAGTTCCGACCAGTTCGCGAAGGGATTCTGATAGTGTTCGAGGTTCCTGCAGCCGTACTCAAACAGGCCAGCAAGTGTCAGCACGACTATTCCTGCCTGGCTACCGGTCGGTGCGGCGAAAGTTCGATGTGCGAAGTCGAGACGGTTCATGCCGAAAACGTACTGTGCGTACTCGCCGGGAACTGGCCCCAGTGTGCCTACCACCTGGATTTCGGCGGGGCCAGGTTTTGTGTGTGCCCGGTGCGTTGCGCAATTCACCAGCAACAAGGGTAGTGGCCCTTCCGCCTGAGCGCCAGGGGCGATGAAGTTCGAGCTTTTGCGTCCCTGCCGGGCCGGCCGCGCATGCCGGATTCAGGTGACCGGATCGAAGCGCCCGCGCGCCGCCGTTACGGCATGGCCGTGCGTGCAGTAGAATGGACCGGAGAGCAATGAAGAGGAGAACACCGCATGCGAGGCACCGTCTTCGTAATATTCGCGCGAGATCGTGAATACGAGTTGAGGATCACCGCGGGAGACAAGCCGCTGCCGACGGCGCAGGAGGGCGACGCATGGCTGTCGCAGCAATTCGAGGAATTGGGCTGCACCCCCAGGAGTCTGGTCGGAAAGGTGCTCGCTCTGGACAAGGTCCTGGAAGTTGCGCGCGAAGCGGGCGAGAAGCGCTTTGCCGGCGACATTGCCTGGGCCGAGGCCTACGCCCGCGCCGTGCTCGCCACCCTTGACCGCGAGGCCGTACGCGTCGACATCGCCGAGAACACGGTAGCCTAGATCCAGAGGTGTGCAGCTCGGCGAGTCAGTTCCGGGCCACCGGCGTCAGGACTGCGTCTAGGCGACCTGTTGTGCCAATTGCTGCATGCGCAAGGCGATGGATTTCAGCAGCGACGCCCCGAACGCGGGCTTGGCCTTGACCAGGTCGAGAAAGTCGGTCCGGTTTATTGCCAGCAGCTTGCAGTCTGTCTCCGCGCTAGCCGAGGCCGCGCGCACGCAATTGTCGACCAAAGCCATCTCGCCGAACATCCCGCCCGGTCCCACGCGCTCGACCACGCTGTCGCCCACCGAGATGGCAGCGCGGCCTGCCAACACCACGTACATGAATGCACCGACCGCGCCTGCGCTCATGATGACCTTGCCCGCCGCAAACTCGGCGGGTTCCGGCGCCGCAAGCGCAGCTTGCAGGCTGACCAGAGTCTTGCGGTCGAGGATGTCGCTGCGCTCGGCAGCGGCGCCCCGCGCCGCGCCGACGGCGCCCAGTCTGGCGATACTCTCTCGCAGCCGCTGAACCATGGTGCTCATCAACATCAGCGCGAATTCTGGTTTCTTTTCCAGTGCGGCGTGAAACTGCTTCTCGTCCAATGACAATACGCGGCAGTTGATCTTGGCCATCGCCGTCGCACTGCGCGGCAGGCCTGCGATGACCGCCAGTTCGCCGAACACCTGGCCGGGTCTTACCACACCGAAAAACTTGTTCCGGATCATCAGGCCGATTTCGCCCTCCAGCAGCAGGTACATCTTCGCGCCTTTGGAGAACAATCCTCCCGACTTCTCGTTTTCCGAGAAGATGGGCTTGCCGGCCGGTTTGTCTTCGACCATACCTGCGCAGCGGAAGAACTCCAAAGCCAAGGCCGGCTGATAAAGCGGGCTGTGCGCGGCCAGTTGCGCAACGACTTCGGGGCGGGACACAGGTTTGGCCGAAAAATCGAGGTCGTCCATGGGCAAGGATATTCTAGTCCTTAAATCAAGCGCGGACGATGTGGCGCTCTCGCGCCGGCGCGCCCTTGTGTACGACCTCTTTTTCGATCACGCGCCAGTTCAGGCGTGCGGCGGTAAGCGTGACTGGAGTGGCCGCGCCCCGCGATGCAGGCGCGGCCTTGGAAAACCCCTAGGCGCGCGCTCAGCCCAGCACTGGAGGCACCAGCTTTGTGAGCGCTTGCTTACGCGCGGTCGCCTCACCCACCAGCGCGTAGCCCAGTAGCTTTCCGGACTCGTCTTCGAACCTGGCCTCGATCCCGCCTGCTTCCCGCTGCAAAGTCCATGCGCCCGGAAGGTCGGGAGGTGGACACACGACCACGGGCACGGCCGGGGTCTTCACCACCACGGGCATCGCCGGATAGACGACGGCAGTCCGGGTTCCGCTGAGCGTTTTCGCCAGCGCACGGGCCGCCCGCATGATCGGCAGCACATAGGGTAGCGTCTGTCCGTCGACTTCGGCGCAATCTCCCAAGGCATAGACGTCCGCAGCACTGGTATGCAGCAGCCGATCGGTGACGATGCCGCGGTTGGTTTTCAGACCCGCGTTCCGCGCCAGCTGCAGGCGCGGCCTCAGGCCGATCGCAGAGAGCACCGCATCGGCATACAGCGCTGTTCCGTCCGCCAGATCGACCCGCAATCCCGAGGCGACGCGCGACACGGCGCGCGCTGTAGTTCCCAGATGCCATTGGACGCCGCTCGCCTGAAGCGCCAGCCGCACTTGCTCGGCCGCAGCCTCGGGCAGCAGCCGACCCAGAGGCTGCTGCCCCGGGTCGATCACCTGAACCTCGTAACCGGCGCCGACCAGATCATTAGCGAACTCGCAACCGATCAGCCCTGCGCCCAGCAACGCCACGGCTTTCTTTCCTTGGATGGCCGCGCGAAAGCGCGCATAAGCGGCAAGGTCGTTGACCTGCATGAGCTCGTGCGCAGCATCTCCTCGCAGCGGCACCGCGATCGGATCCGCCCCAAGCGCAAGCACCAGCTTCGAGTAGCGGATATCCTCGCCGCCCGCGTGCAGCATGCGGGCCGCGGTGTCTATGGTCTGTACTTCGATGCCGGCGACGATCCGCGCCTTGAGCTGGGCCGCCATCTGCTCGGCACTCGCAGTCGGGATCTGCGCCGCGGATTTTGCCGACGCCAGCGCGTTCGATAGCATGGGCTTGGAATAGAAGCTCCCCTCATCGCGGCTCACCATCGTCAGCGGCACGGACGGATCGAGCTTGCGCAGCTCGCGAGCCACGGTGTAGCCCGCAAGCCCGCTACCGACGATTACGACCGGTGCCACCTCAGGCGACCGTCTCGGCCATGTCGAAATCGGCCTTCGCCACACCGCAATCGGGACAGGACCAGTCCGCGGGGATGTCCTCCCAGCGGGTTCCGGCAGGAATGCCGTCTTCGGGTATCCCCTTGGCTTCATCATAGATGAAACCGCACACCACACATTCCCATGTTTTCATTCGAGTGCTCCTGTTGGATTGATGGATCAGTGCTGCGCCTGGGCCAGCGCCGCCCTGTACTGATTGGCGTGGCGTTCCTCGACCTTGGCCAGCGCGGCGAAGCGCTTGGCCGCTATTTCCAGCGTCCGGCGGAAGTTCTGCGCGTGCTCCTTGGATTCGGCGATCTGTTCGTCGAATTCCTTCGCTGCCGCGCCATTGCCCTCCTCGAGTGCGAGGTGATGGAATTTCGGGTACATCTCGGTGTATTCGTAGGTTTCGCCCTCGATTGCGATTTCCAGCGCCCGTGCTGGGCTGAGTCTGGCCTTGGGGTAGAGCAGATCCAGATGGCCGAAGGCGTGCTGCACTTCCTGGTCGGCGGTTTCCTCGAACACGCGCGCAGTGGCTTCGTCGCCTGATTCGCGGGCGAGCTTGGCGAAGTAGCGGTACTTGATGTGCGCCATGCTCTCGCCGGCAAATGCCGCCTCCAGGTTCTGAATGGTCACGGATTCCGATTTCATGGTTGACTCCTTTGAGTTGGTTGCAGAACAGAGGGCTATCCCCCTAAAGGACGTTCCCTCCATGCCCCCTGAACCAGCGGCCGCTGCGGCAATTTATAACGGCCTCGTGCTTCAGGGTTATTGGTGCTACGGGGCGGATTTTGCATGCTGGACATAATCGAGTCTAACGACTAATATTTGTATTTGTAATCGATTACCTCGATATGGCCAACCTGCCTTCCCTGCGCCAACTCGGCTACCTGGTCGCGCTGGCCCAGCATCTCAATTTCACGCGCGCAGCCGCCGCCTGTTTCGTCACCCAGTCCACGCTCAGCGCCGGCTTGAAAGAATTGGAAACTACGCTGGGTGCGTCGCTGGTAGAGCGCGACCGGCAGACCGTGCTCATGACCCCGCTGGGTACGGAAGTGGTCGAGCGCGCGCGGCGCCTGCTCGCCGCGGCCGAGGACCTGGCGGCGCTCGCGGCGGCTTCGGCCGAACCGATGAGCGGCGCGCTGCGTCTTGGAGCCATTCCGACAATCGCGCCCTTCCTGCTGCCGCGCGTACTCCCCGGTCTGCGTGACAAATACCCGGCACTGAAACTGCTGCTGCGCGAAGACGTAAGTGCCAACCTGCTGCAGCGGCTAGCGAGCGGACAGCTCGATTTTGCGCTGCTCGCGCTACCCTACGATACCGGGGATATGCAGGTGCGGCCGCTGTTTGACGACGAGTTCTGGCTGGTCGGACTCGGGAACGACCCGGCGCTGAAATCGAAGCGCGCGACGGTCGACGCGCCTGCCGCAGAGAATCTGGTGTTGCTGGAAGAGGGCCATTGCCTGCGGGAGCACACGCTGGCGGCGTGCACCCGCACCGAGTCGAAGAATTCATCCGGTGTAGAGGCGACCAGCCTGCTGACGCTGGTGCAGATGGCCGACTCGGGTATAGGCCTCGCGCTGGTGCCGGAAATCGCGCTGAACAGCGGCTTGCTCAACGGAACGCGGCTCGTGGCGCGTCCGCTGACACCGCCCGCGCCCCGGCGCACCATAGCGCTGCTCGCGCGGCGCTCGAGTGCGCGGCAGGCGGAACTTGCGACGCTGGGCGAATTTATCGAGGCTGCGCGCAAGCGCGACCATTACGCCGTCACCACCTCCCGCGGGCGGCGAGGCCGGGGTTAGACGGTGCAGACAAATCCGCGGTACGTGGCGCAATCCGTTGCAAGACGAGAGTTGCGGCAGCCTATATAGGGGAGCGTGAGGGGAAGTGCCCTCCAATTTTCAAACGAATATCAAGGAGTGGCCATACCCATGCCCCACCCGCGCGAATTGTCTTTGTCCGGTGCCGATGGCACGCCGCTTTCGGTTTCCGACTGGCTGATCGATTCTGCCGCTGGCGATGGCATCGTGCTAATGCATGGACTAGGGGAACATCGCGGCCGCTACGCACATGTGGCGCGGTTTTTCAACGATTACGGTTTCTCGGTGCGTGCCTACGATCATCGCGGCCATGGTCGCTCGGGCGGGCCGCGCGGTGACGCACCCGATATCGAAACGCTGGCGCGGGACGCAAAAATTGCGCTCGATGACTTTGCGCGCAACCTGTCATCACCACCGCTGCTGCTCGGTCACAGCATGGGAGGCCTGTTCGCAGCCTATTTTGCAACACGCGACTTGTCGCCGCTGCGTGGCCTGATCCTATCGTCGCCGGCGCTTCGGATCAGGCTGTCGGGGGCGCAGAAACTGCTGCTGCAGGTTCTCGGCGCGTTCGCGCCTGGATTCGGCATCCCGAACGGTCTCGATTCCAAATACCTGTCGCACCGGCAGGCGGTGGTCGATGCTTATGACAGCGATCCCCTGGTCCATACCAAGATCAGCGCACGCCTGTTGCGCGCCATGTTGCACGCAATTGAACTTGCCCAAGCCCATGCGCCCGCGCTGGGCGTAAAGACCCTGCTGCTCGTGGCGGGCGAGGATCGCCTGGTCGATGCAGCCGGCAGCAGCGAGTTCTTCGGCCGACTGGCGCCGGGTGTCGGCTCGATGCACACGTATCCGGGGTTCTACCACGAGTTATTCAACGAGGTCGAAGCCGAGCGCGTATTCGGTGATATGCGCGCCTGGATAGCCGAATTGCGAGCCTCCGAACGCGGCGGGATTTGGCCCTAAACTGTGACGGGCCTGTTTTCCGGGTGACGCTCCGTGGCCGGATCCATATGCATCCAGGGCCGCGCACTTTTGGTCCGGATATTCATCACCAGCCTCATGTCGCCCGGTGCATCCAGCGTGCCGACTTTCGGTACCATCATCTTCAGGTCTTGGGGGTGAAATCGAAATCGTCTTTTCCAGCAGCCGATGCAGCAGGCGTCGGTGCCGATGCGGGTCGCGCTGCAGCGGCCCGCATCGCTGCCGGTGAAAGGTTGGCCCCGGGCTCCGCAGATGCGCCGGGGGAAACGCCGTCCGAGGCAAGCGCGGCCTCCAGATCCTGCTGGATCTGCGCCACATCGAATGCAGCCCGGCCCTGCATGCGCAGCAATATGCGCGCGGGCAAGTCCTGGATGCGCGGCACGGCGGCGCGCACATTGGCTGCAGTGGTGAGCATGGGTACGGCGTGGTTGCTCCTGAAACCGGGCTCGGCGCGCTCGACGGCGTCGATAACCGCCGCCTGGGCCTTGGCGATGCCCATGAGGAGTTCCGCAAGCTGGGTATTGTCCATCGCTGTTCCCCCCTTATGCATCCTGATTGGAATCCTGATTGATGCCAATGATACCCCGATCCACAGCTTGACCGAAGCCGGGTGCTTCCAGTTCGTGATGCTTGCTGCGCGCAGTCGCGATGCACGCTACCATACGAGAATGCGCACACCCGGGGAACGCACGACATGAACACCGCCAACGACACGCACTCCAAGGCTATTGGCTACATCCTCTGGATATTCGGCTTCACTGGCTCGCACCGCTTCTACTACGGCAGACCGGTCACCGGAACCATCTGGTTTTTCACCCTAGGCCTGCTCGGCATAGGCTGGCTGATCGACCTTTTTCTCATCCCGGGGATGGACCGCGAAGCCGACCTGCGTTTCCGCGCCGGCCGTGTGAATTATTCAGTTGCGTGGGTGCTGCTTACGTTTCTGGGCCTGTTCGGCGTGCACCGCATGTATATCGGCAAGTGGCTCACGGGGATTCTTTACCTGTGCACCGCAGGCCTGTTCGGAATCGGGTATCTGTACGACTTCTGGACGCTGAACGACCAGGTCACCGTGGTAAATTCATCCGGCTAGGGGGCGCGATCGCGCGGCGACGCGTATGAATGCAGGTACTGCGGCGCGGCTTGCCAGAAAGAAAAGGCAGCCGGGGCCGCCCGTGTTGCCGCTCTCGATGCGCGCTATTTTCGCTGACGTATTTTGCGGATCGCCGCGATCTGGGCTGCAGCTTCGGCGAGTTCGGACATCGCCTTGGCGTATTCCATTTTTCCGGTCCTGTCCTGCAAATTTTCCTGCGCGCGCTTATGTGCTTCCTGCGCCTTGGCTTCGTCCAGGTCGTGGCCGCGGATGGCGGTGTCGGCGAGTACCGTGATCAGGTTGGGCTGCACTTCCAGGATGCCGCCGGCGACAAAAATCAGCTCTTCCTCACCACCGCTCGCAGGCTTGATGCGCACCGTGCCGGGTTTGATGCGCGTGATCAGCGGGGTGTGCTTGGGATAGATGCCGAGCTCGCCTTCTTCGCCCGGCAGCACCACGAACTCCGCTTCGCCGGAGTAGATGGCTTCTTCGGCGCTGACGACATCTACGTGTATTGTGTGTGCCATTGGGCTTAGAACCTTTTTTCCCCGACCCCCGGTCTGCCGGGGGTCGTCTTTGCCTATTGCAGAGTCTTCGCTTTCTCGACCGCTTCCTCGATGGCGCCCACCATGTAGAAGGCCTGCTCGGGGAGGCTGTCGTAGTCGCCGTTGACTATGCCCTTGAAGCCCTTGATGGTTTCTTTTAACGGAACGTACTTGCCGTCCTGGCCGGTAAAATTCTTGGCCACATCGAACGGCTGCGACAGGAAGCGCTGGATCTTGCGCGCGCGCGCCACCGCCAGCTTGTCTTCGGGCGAAAGCTCGTCCATACCCAGAATGGCGATAATGTCGCGCAGTTCCTTGTAGCGCTGCAGCGTTTGTTGCACCGCGCGCGCAGTGGTGTAGTGTTCCTCTCCCACTACGTGCGGGTCCATCTGACGCGATGTGGAATCCAGCGGGTCCACCGACGGGTAGATGCCGAGCGATGCGATGTCGCGCGAGAGCACCACGGTCGAATCGAGGTGGCCGAAAGTGGTCGCGGGCGAAGGATCGGTAAGATCGTCGGCGGGCACGTATACGGCCTGGATCGAGGTGATCGAACCGGTCTTGGTGGAGGTGATGCGCTCCTGCAGGCGGCCCATCTCCTCGGCCAGCGTCGGCTGGTAGCCCACTGCGGAAGGCATGCGCCCGAGCAGCGCCGACACTTCGGTACCGGCGAGGGTGAAGCGGTAGATGTTGTCGATGAAGAGCAGCACGTCACGGCCCTCGTCGCGGAAGTATTCGGCCATCGTGAGGCCGGTCAGCGCCACGCGCAGGCGATTGCCGGGCGGCTCGTTCATCTGGCCGTAGACCAGTGCCACTTTATCGAGAACGCCGCCGTCCTTCATTTCATGATAGAAGTCGTTGCCCTCGCGCGTGCGCTCCCCCACTCCGGCGAACACCGACAAGCCCGAGTGCTTTTTCGCGATGTTGTTGATCAATTCCATCATGGTCACGGTCTTGCCCACGCCGGCGCCGCCGAACAGGCCCACCTTGCCGCCCTTGGCGAAGGGGCATACCAGGTCGATCACCTTGATGCCGGTCTCGAGCAACTCCTGACTTGGGGAAAGTTCTTCGTACTTGGGCGCCATGCGGTGGATAGAGGCGACTTTCTCGGCGCCTATCGGTCCCATTTCGTCGATCGGCCGACCGAGGACGTCCATGATACGGCCCACCGTCTTGGGGCCGACCGGCACCGAGATCGGTGCCTTGGTGTTGAGCACTTTCATGCCGCGGCGCAAGCCGTCAGAGGACCCCAACGCGATGGTGCGCACGATGCCGTCGCCGAGTTGCTGCTCGACCTCGAGCGTGAGCCCGATTTCGTCCATTTTCAGCGCATCGTAGATGTTCGGCATCTGGTCGCGCGGAAACTCGACGTCCACCACGGCGCCTATGCACTGTACGATTGTTCCTTCTTGGCTCATCGTCTTTTCCTAAGCTAGGGGTTCAATTCGAATTCGGTTGGTCGATTGGGCCGCTACACCGCCGCGGCGCCGGCGACTATCTCCGACAATTCCTTGGTGATCGCTGCCTGGCGCGTCTTGTTGTAGATCAAGGTCAGCTCGTCGATGACGTTGCCGGCGTTGTCGCTCGCAGCCTTCATCGCCACCATACGCGCGCTCTGCTCGGACGCCATGTTCTCGGTCACTGACTGGTAGATCAGGGCTTCGATGTAACGGGTCAGGGTCTGGTCGAGCACGGCCTTGGCATCGGGCTCGTAGATATAGTCCCAGGAGCCTTCCGGCGCTCCGAGTTTGTCGCCCGAGAGCGGCAGCAGTTGCTCCATCACCGGCTCCTGCTTCATCGTATTGATGAATCTGGTGTAGAAAATTACCAGCCGGTCGAAGCGGTCCTGGGTATAGCCGTCGAGCATGATTTTCAGTGCGCCTATCAGTTTTTCCATGTGCGGCTTGTCGCCCAGGCCAACTACGTGTGACACCACGTTGGCGCCCAGACGCTGCATGAAGCCCAGGCCCCTGTTGCCGATACAGCACACTTCGAAGTTCTCGCCCTGCGACTCCCACTCGCGCATCCTCGCGAGCGCCATCCGCAGAACGTTGGTGTTCAGGCCTCCGCACAAACCCTTGTCGGCGGTGACGACGATGATGCCGACACGCTTCACCGTATCGCGCGTCACCATATAGGGGTGCCGGTACTCGGGATTGGCATGCGAGAGGTGCGCCGCGACGTTGCGGATCTTTTCGGAGTAGGGCCGGGCAGCGCGCGTGCGTTCCTGCGCCTTGCGCATTTTGGAGGCCGCCACCATTTCCATTGCCTTGGTGATCTTGCGCGTGCTTTGCACGCTCCTGATCTTGTTCTTGATTTCCCTTGAACCTGCCATTGCCTGTCTCTCGGTTCGTCAATCCGCTGGCGGCAAAGGTTTGCCGCCCCGCGATACTGATCGGTTAGTACGTACCGTTCTTCTTGAAGTCCTTGACCGCCTCGTGCAAAGTGGCTTCGTCTTCCTTGGAAAGGTCTTTGGTGCTCTCGATACGCTCGACCGCCGCAGCGTACTTGTCCTTGACGTAGGCGCGCAGCGCACGCTCGGCCGCGAGCGCCTTGTTGACACTGATGTCGTCGAAGTAGCTGTTGTTGACTGCGAACAAGGTCACCGCCATTTCCCACACCTGCAACGGCTCGTATTGCGGCTGCTTCATCAGCTCCGTGACCATCCGGCCGCGCTCGAGCTGCTTGCGCGTGGCTTCGTCCAGGTCCGAGGCGAATTGGGCGAACGCCGCGAGCTCGCGATACTGCGCCAGAGACAGGCGCACGCCACCACCCAGTTTCTTGATCACCTTGGTCTGCGCCGCACCGCCAACGCGAGATACCGAGATTCCGGCGTTGATGGCGGGGCGGATTCCCGCATTGAACAGGTCGGTCTCCAGGAATATCTGCCCGTCTGTGATCGAAATTACGTTGGTCGGCACGAAGGCGGTGACGTCCCCTGCCTGGGTCTCGATCACCGGCAGCGCCGTGAGCGAGCCGGTCTTGCCCTTGATCTCGCCCTTGGTGAATTTTTCCACGTACTCCGCGTTCACGCGCGCGGCGCGCTCAAGCAGGCGCGAGTGCAGATAGAACACGTCGCCCGGATAGGCTTCGCGGCCCGGCGGGCGGCGCAGCAGCAGCGACACCTGGCGGTAGGCCCAGGCCTGCTTGGTCAGGTCATCGTAAATGATCAGTGCGTCCTGGCCGCGGTCGCGGAAGTATTCCCCCATAGTGCAGCCGGAATAGGGCGCGATGTATTGCATCGCGGCGGATTCAGACGCCGTGGCAGCGACCACGATGGTGTAGGCCATGGCACCGTGCTCTTCGAGCCTGCGCACCACGTTGACCACCGAGGAGGCTTTCTGCCCGATCGCGACGTAGACGCAGATCAGATCCTTGCCCTTCTGGTTAATTATGGTGTCGATCGCCACCGCGGTCTTCCCCGTCTGGCGGTCGCCGATGATCAGCTCGCGCTGGCCGCGGCCGATGGGCACCATGGAGTCGATCGCTTTCAGGCCGGTCTGAACCGGCTCCGACACCGATTGGCGCTCGATCACGCCCGGGGCCACCTTCTCGATCACATCGGTCATCTTGGCATTGATCGGGCCCTTGCCGTCGATAGGCTGGCCGAGGGAGTTGACCACGCGGCCGATCAGTTCGGGACCGACCGGCACGTCCAGAATGCGGCCGGTACATTTGACAGTGTTACCCTCGGAGATGTGCTCGTAGGGCCCCAGCACCACCGCTCCGACCGAGTCGCGCTCGAGGTTGAGTGCGAGGCCGAAAGTGTTCTTCGGGAATTCCAGCATCTCGCCCGCCATCACGTCCGAGAGGCCGTGGATTCGGCAGATGCCGTCGGTCACCGACACTACCGTACCCTGGGTGCGAACGTCCGCGGACAGGGCAAGATTCTGGATCTTGCTCTTGATCAGCTCGCTGATCTCGGAAGGATTCAACTGTTGCATGCTATCTCCTGAACCATAAGTTTTTCCCGCTGCGGACTAGCTCGCGAGCAAGCCGGTGGCCATCGCGTTCAGCTTGCCGCGCACCGAGCCGTCGATGACTTCATCGCCGATCACCACTCGCACTCCGCCGATGAGATCGCTGTCTATGCTCACCTGCGGATTGATTTTGCGTTTGAAGCGTTTTTCCAGATCGGCCACCAGGCTCGAAAGCTGTCCAGCATCCAGAGCAAACGCAGTGGTGATCTGGGCATCGACCACGCCTTCGCGCTCGTTCTTGAGTGTTTCGAATTGGCCGAAAATTTCGGGCAGCAGCGGCAAGCGGTCGTATTCAATCAAGAGGCCGACGAAATTTCTTGCTTCCGCAGACAACTCGCCCGGGCACAGCGACAGGAACAATTCCTGCAACTGCGGGCCGGTCAGGTCATACTTGGCCAGGCATTCCTGCATGTCCGGATGCGCAACCACCTGCGCCATAACACGCATCGTGACCGACCAGGGGCCGAGCGCATCGCTGGCGTCGGCGAGGCGGAATACCGCTTCGGCGTAGGGCCGCGCGAGAGTAGCGTTCTCGGCCATGACCTAGCTCACGCCAATTTGGGGGACGCGCCCCCTAATGAGCCCCCGAATTGGCGGGTGCTGCCTGCGGCACCGCGAATCAGGGAAGCATTGAATGAATGCAGCACCGGGTTCACAACCTACAGCTCCCGCTTCAATTGGTTGAGCAGTTCGGCGTGGGCCTGGGCGTTGACTTCACGCTTCAGGATCCTTTCAGCGCCGCTGACCACCAGGGCCGCCACCTGCTCGCGCAAGGCTTCCTTGGCGCTCGATACTTCCTGCTGGATTTCGGACTTGGCGCCGGCGACCAGCCGCTCGCCCTCGGCCTTGGCCGAGTTCTTGGCCTCGTCTATCATCTGCAGCCCGCGCTTTTCCGCCTGGGCGATGATCTCGGCGGCGCGCGCCCGCGCCTTTGCGACCTCGTCGGCGGCGAGCTTTCCGGAGGTCTCCAATTGCTGCTTGCCTTGTTCCCCTGCGGCCAGGCCGTCTGCAATCTGCTTTTGCCGCTCTTCGATCGCTTTCATCAGCGGCGGCCAAACGAATTTGACCGTAAACAGAATGAAAAGCGCGAACGAAATCGCCTGCGCGATCAGTGTTAGATTGATGTTCATGTTCGAGTTCCCCAGCGAGCCCGGTCCAATACGGGTGGACCAGCGATGCGGTCGATTTACTTAGGGATGACGGCGAGCAGCGGGTTGCCGAAAGCGAACAACATCGCAATGCCGACGCCGATGATGAACGAGGCGTCGATCAGGCCAAGCAACAGGAACACTTTGGCCTGCAGTTGCGGGATCAGTTCGGGCTGACGCGCGGCGCCTTCGAGGAAGCGGCTGCACATCAAGGCCACGCCGATGCATGCGCCCATGGCACCCAGTCCGACCATCAGGCCGATGCCGATGCCGGTGTAGGCCTGAATCATGGCCAAGGCTTGAATTTTATCCATCGTAGTGTCCTTTCTTGAACGAAATTGAGTGTTAGCGGGGGTTAATGGGAAATTCAGTGGCTCTCGTGCGCCATCGATATATACACGATGGTGAGCATCATGAAGATGTAGGCCTGCAGTACCACGATCAGGATATGGAATATCGACCAGCCGACGCCGAGTATGATCGCGAAGAATGCGCCGCTGAGGCTGGTCGCAGCCCACACCCACAACAGCAGGAAAATGATCTCTCCCGCATACATGTTTCCGTACAGCCGCAGCGAGTGCGACAGCGGCTTGGATATGTATTCGACCAGATTGAACAGGAAATTGAACAGCCACAGAGCCGGATGCGAACCGAAAGGCGCACAGAACAGCTCGTGGATCCAGCCGCCCAGACCTTTGACTGCGATGGAGAAATATATCATCAGCAACAAAACCGACAACGACAGGGCGAAGGTAGTGTTTACGTCGGCTGTCGGCACGATTCTGAATTCGTGCTGGTGGAACACGTTCGTCAGAATCCAAGCCATGATGTCGGCCGGCAGGAAGTCCATCGCGTTCATCAGCAGCACCCAGACAAACACCGTGAGCGCGGTCGGGGCAATGAAGTCGCGTTTGCCGTGGAATATGCCCTTCACCTGGTCGTCGACGAAGCCGAACAATAGCTCGACGAAGGCCTGGCGCTTGCCGGGCACGCCCGAGGTCGCGCCGCGCGCCACCCACCACATCAGAGCCGTGGCAACGATACCGAGTACCGCGCCCGTTACCAGCGAATCGACATACAAGGTCCAGAACGGATGGTCCCCGACCGACTGGGCGCTAAAGCTCAGGTGGTGTTGAATATAGCTTGTTGCGTTGAGTTCTTTCTCGGCAGCCATTCTGTCTAGCCTGATTTGTCCATATACAAAGGCGCGCTAAGTCTTGTCGCCGGCAAACAACGCCACACTAAAAATCAAGATCGAAACGACAAAGGATCCCAACAGCCCGACCACGACGACATCTTGATATAACGCCAATACGAGCCAAAGCAGCAATCCTGAGAGGAAAAGCTTGGCCACTTCAGCCTTAAGTGCGGCGAAAATGACCTCCCCAGCGGATTTGCCTTTTTCCCCTGCGCTTTTTGCAGCCAGAAATACAAATACCAGTCCGGCCGCAATGCTGATCAGGCCACCCAGGAGCGCCGAGATCGCGCCGTGAACACCCGCAAACCAAGCCGCAATCGATGCGATTATTATTGCGGCCAGCGCTTGCGACCCGAACACCGGGCGGAACTTTCGCCACACTCGCCGCTATCCTCGCTGCTAAACGCGCGGATTATAGCGGTTTTGGCCGCACACGGTCAATTCAGAATTCGTCAATTGCGAGCGCAATGCGTTGATCCACATCAATATCGACGGGGGAGCTTGGAGGTACTCAGGCGTATCTTTAAACCAGGCTGCGAGCGTCAAAAATCAGCCGCGCCCGCCCTCCCTTTTTCGGGTTGCTGCGCCCGCCCGTGGCTAACACCAGCGGGGAGCAAGATGACAAAGGCGGATGCGCGAACTAAACTTGAAATTGTGGCTTCCGAACCAAAACGGCGTTTGATCCTGGGCGCGCTGGGCCTGGTCGCCGCTCTGGCTAGCGGCAGCGCCGAGGCAGAGGATCCGTACGCGCGCGCGCGCGATGCCATGCTGAAAGAGATCGAGGCAATGGCCCGCGATACTGGCGAGGAGACAGGCCGCGCGGCATTCAGTGCAGGCGTAATGGCAGCCATGGCAAGAGTTCCACGCCACCGCTTCGTGCCCATGAGCTACAGTGCGCTCGCCTATGCCAACCGACCTTTGCCAATAGGGCACGGCCAGACCATATCCCAGCCCTACATCGTCGCACTGATGACCGAGCTGCTGGACATCGACGCAGGCGACGCGGTGCTGGAAATCGGCACCGGCTCGGGCTATCAAGCCGCAGTGCTGGCCGAACTCACGCGCCAGGTGTATTCAATCGAGATTATCGAGCCCGTGGGCAAGCGTGCCGCGGTTTTGCTGTCGCAGTTGGGCTACAAGAATATAAGCACCAGGATAGGCGACGGCTACAACGGTTGGCCAGAATACGCCCCCTTCGATGCGATCATCGTCACCGCCGCCGCCCCGCAGGTTCCGCCGGCGCTGGTCGCGCAACTGAAGCCCGGTGGACGCATGGTAATTCCGGTCGGCGCAGAGGGCGAGGTACAGTTCCTGCATGTGATGGTGAAACAGCCTGACGGTACGATTTCTACCCAGCGCAGCTTGCCGGTACGCTTCGTGCCGCTTACTCGCAGCGACTGAGTCCGCCTGGCCATAAGAGCGGTTCCCAGAATCGGCGGCTCGTTCGGTAGGCCTGAAACCGGGTATTACCGGTATTGGTGCTCCCGCCGCGAACTTCAACCCTTGAACTTCGACAGCAGATCGTCCAGGTGCTCGTGGCTGGCGTAGCTGATCACCAGTTTGCCGGCACCCTGCTTACCGGGCTTGATCTCGACCTTGGTGCCAAATCTTTCCGCGAGTTCTTCTTCAAAGCGCAGGATGTCGCCGCTGGTCCTGAGCTTGCTTGGTTTCTTTTGTTTCGGCTTGAGTATGTCCTGAACCGCTTTCTCCGTTTCGCGCACCGACAGGCCTTGCTCGGCTACCCGCTTCGCCGTGTCCTCTTGGCGCCGGCCTTCGAGCGCAAGCAATGCGCGTGCGTGGCCCATGTCGATCCTGCCTTCGTAGAGCAATGCCTGTACCGATTGCGGCAGGTTGAGCAAACGCAGCAGGTTCGAGGTCGCGGCGCGCGAACGGCCAACGGCCTCGGCCGCCTCCTGATGTGTCATTTTGAATTCGTTGATCAGGCGGTGAATGCCGCTGGCCTCTTCCAGCGGATTCAGGTTCTCGCGTTGGATATTCTCGATCAGGGCCATGGCGAGCGCGGCAGAATCGGGCACCTCCCGGATCAGCACCGGCACTTCGCGCAGGCCGGCCAGTTTCGCCGCGCGCCAACGCCGCTCGCCGGCGATGATTTCGTATCGACCCTTGGCCAGACTGCGCGCCAGGATAGGCTGCATCACGCCTTGAGACTTGAGCGAGCGCGCCAGTTCCTCCAGGGACGCCTGATCCATGCGCGTGCGCGGCTGATATTTGCCCGGCTGAAGCTCTTCGAGCTTCACCGATCTCAGGCTTTCGCTGCCGGCAGTTTCTTCGTCCTTCCCCAGCAGCGCGTCCAGTCCGCGTCCCAATCCTTTCATTTCCTGATTCCTTAGTCCGTAACAATACGAGGGGATATCGCCCCGCGTGCTCCCCTAAATCGGACCATAGCAAAATGACCTTTGCTACGGCTAATAACTCACGCGGGCGCGCTGGCCGCGCGCGATAGCAGCTCGTCGGCCAGCGCCATGTACGCCTGCGACCCCTTGCATGCTCTGTCCAGGCTCACTGCGGGTGCGCCGTAACTCGGTGCTTCGGCCAAGCGTACATTGCGCGGAATGATGGTCGCATACAGCTTGTCGCCAAAGTGCTGTTGCAATTGCGCCGAGACCTGCTGGGCGAGCGAATTGCGCGGATCGTACATGGTACGCAGCAAGCCTTCGATCTCCAGCACAGGGTTCAGATGCTTGCGCACTTTGCGTATGGTCTCTACCAGGTCGCTCAGACCTTCCAGGGCGTAGTACTCGCATTGCATCGGAATCATCACTGCGTCGGCAGCCACCAGGCCATTGAGGGTGAGAAGGTTGAGCGCAGGCGGGCAGTCCAGCAGAATGTAATCGTATTCGATCGCGATCGTACCCAACGCCGACTTGAGCCGCGTTTCGCGATTCTCCAGTTCCACCATTTCGACTTCGGCACCTGCGAGTTCGCGATTCGCCGGTACCAGGTCGTAGCCGCCGCTTTCGGATTTTTGCCGCACTGATTGCACCGTCGTCAATCCGAGCAGCACTTGGTATACGGAGGCCGCCAAATTGCGTTTGTCAATACCGCTTCCCATGGTCGCATTGCCCTGGGGATCGAGGTCGATCAGGAGCACGCGCTTGCCCGCGCCGGCGAGCCCGGCGGCAAGATTGACGCTGGTCGTAGTTTTGCCCACCCCGCCCTTCTGGTTGGCCACGGCAAGGATACGCGGCATCATCTTGCCTGGTGGTCCAGCCCGATCAGCACCAGATGCCGTGCGCCCTCCAGGCCGGGGACTGCGAGTGGCAGCACCTGCAGCACCTTGCAGTCCCGTGGCAGCTTTTCGATTTCCTCATAGGGATGCAGGCCCTTCATTGCGGCAAACATCCCGCCCGGGATGAGCAAGTGACGGGTGATGCGCACGAACTCGCCCATGTCGGAAAAAGCGCGCGAAATGATCACATCGAACCCGTTCTGCGTCTTCCACGCTTCGACACGTTCACTGCAAACCTCGGCATTTTTCATCGTCAATTCCATCACCGCCTGGTTCAGAAAGGCGGCTTTCTTGTGGTTGCAGTCGAGCAGGGTCACATGCATTTCCGGGTTGGTGAGAGCCAGGGGAATGCCCGGCAGTCCGGCGCCGCTGCCCACATCCAGCAGGCGCCTGGCGTGCAGGTGCGGTGCCACCGCCAAGCTGTCGAGCAGGTGATGGCTCACCATTTTTTCCGGTTCGCGTATCGCGGTCAGGTTGTGCACGCGGTTCCATTTGTCGATCAGCGCAATATAGTCGAGCAGACGCTGCTGGATGTCGCTCTCCAGTGTCAATCCGAGTGCGATGAGCCCGCGCTTCAGTTGGTCGGCCGCGCTCATGCCGCGGGCCGTTCGGCGCGTATATCGTCTGCCTGGTCTTCGTCGGCGTTCCGCTGACCTTCACCTGGCGCGGGCGGATTCGAAGCCGGCTGCTCGCGCTTTTTCATACTCTCGAAACCGCGCTTCAGGTGCACCAAAAGCAAGGAAATTGCGGCCGGCGTCAGGCCCGAGATGCGCGAAGCCTGGCCTATGGTTTCAGGTCGGTACTGGTTTAGCTTTTGCTGGGCTTCCCTGGACAAACCGCGCACCGCACGGTAATCGAGTTCGCGCGGCAACACAGTCGCCTCATATTGCTCCCGCCGCAATACTTCGTCGTGTTGGCGCGCAATATAGCCGTCGTACTTGATTTGGGTCTCGACCTGCTGCGCCACGATCGGGTCGACGGCAGCCTCCCCAGAGCCTGGCAGGGACATCAGGCTGGCGTAGCTCACGTCCGGTCTGCGCAATAGATCAGTAAGTGCATACTCTCGTTCTATGCCTTTACCTAAAACCCTCTCCGCATCTGCTTGCGGCAGTACCCTGGGGTTGATCCAGGTCGTGTTAAGGCGCTCGAGTTCCTTCGCAACGGCCTCGCGCTTGCGCTCGAAGGCTAGCCAGCGCACATCGTCGACCAAGCCCAGTTGGCGCCCCATTTCGGTCAGCCGCATATCCGCGTTATCTTCGCGCAGCATCAGCCGATACTCCGCTCGGCTGGTGAACATGCGGTAGGGCTCGGACACACCGCGAGTAATGAGGTCGTCCACCAGCACGCCGATATAGGCCTGGTCACGGCGGGGGCACCACGCGTCCCGGTCCTGTACCTGCAAGGCGGCATTGATGCCGGCGAGCAAACCCTGGGCAGCGGCCTCTTCATAGCCGGTGGTGCCATTGATCTGGCCGGCAAAAAACAGCCCGGATATCGCTTTTGTCTCCAGCGATGACCTGAGACCGCGCGGATCGAAGAAATCGTACTCGATGGCATAGCCAGGGCGCAGAATATGCGCCTGTTCCAGGCCCTTGATCGAACGCACCAGTTCGAGTTGTACATCGAAGGGCAGGCTGGTCGAGATGCCATTGGGGTAGAACTCGTTGGTTGTGAGGCCCTCGGGCTCGAGGAAAATCTGATGGCTCGCCTTGCCTGCGAAGCGGTGTATCTTGTCCTCAATCGAAGGACAATAGCGCGGACCCACGCCTTCGATCACGCCGGTATACATGGGCGAGCGGTCGAGGCCGGCACGAATGATTTCGTGCGTGCGCGCATTCGTGTGGGTAATCCAGCAGGGCAGTTGCGCAGGATGCATTTCGCCACTGCCCATATAGGAAAACACCGGCGCAGGATCGTCACCCGGCTGCTCCTGCATGGCCGAAAAATCGATAGTGCGTCCATCGATGCGTGGTGGCGTCCCGGTTTTCAGGCGGCCTACCGGGAGCTTCAGTTCGCGCAGCCTTGCCGCGAGGCTGATCGAGGGTGGGTCACCCGCCCTACCCGCCTGATAATTAACCATGCCGACGTGGATCAGCCCGGAAAGAAAGGTGCCCGTAGTCAGGACCACGGCGCGTCCGCTGAATCGGACTCCCAGCTGAGTTACCACGCCGCTGACCCGATCTCCCTCCAGCGTAAGATCCTCCACCGCTTGCTGGAAAAGGGTCAGATTCGGCTGGTTTTCAAGGCGCGAACGGATCGCCTGCTTGTACAGTATCCTGTCGGCCTGCGCTCTGGTGGCCCTCACTGCCGCACCCTTGCTCGAATTGAGCGTGCGGAACTGGATTCCGGCCTCATCTGTGGCTATCGCCATGGCACCGCCCAGCGCGTCGACTTCCTTCACCAAATGCCCCTTGCCGATGCCGCCGATCGACGGGTTGCAGGACATCTGGCCCAAGGTCTCGATGTTATGCGTGAGCAGCAGGGTATTGCTGCCGGCCCGGGCTGCGGCCAGCGCGGCCTCGGTTCCTGCGTGCCCGCCGCCGACTACGATCACGTCGAATTTGGTTGAAAAATGCATGCGCCCGCTGCGGTGTCAAAGAGGCGCGATTTTACGCCCATTTCCCTCGAACCGTAAGCTGTTGTTCCACGTGGAACAAAGAGAAATACGGCAATCACTGCGAACCAACAGGTTCGCAATGACGGCGGACCGGCAAGGCTGGACGTGCTGTTTGGTGTTCCACGTGAAACACAAGGTTGCCGCGCGCAGCCAGGCATGCAGCTGGCGTGGCCCGCCTTGTGGCACCCCGGACTACCCGGCGCCGCCGGAAACCAATCCGAGATAGCTTTCGATCACGCGCGGATCGGAGACGAGATCCGCGCTGGGACCCTCTACGGCAATCTCGCCTGTTTCGAGCACATATCCGTAATCGGCTACCTGCAGCGCAGCGCGGGCGTTCTGCTCGACCAACAGGATGGAGACCCCGCTCTCGCGCAGGCCACCGATGACCCGGAAGATGTCTCGCACGATCAACGGCGCCAGGCCCAAGCTGGGCTCGTCCAGCATCAACAGGCGTGGTCGGCTCATAAGCGCGCGGCCCAGCGCAAGCATCTGACGCTCACCGCCGGACAACGTCCCGGCAAGCTGCCGGCGGCGTTCCTGGAGGCGCGGAAACAACTGGTAAACCTGTTTGAAATCAGCGCCTATGGTTGGATCACTTTTGCGATAGCGGTGAAAGGCGCCTAGTACCAGGTTGTCCTCCACCGTCATCGCGGCAAACAATTCACGCCGCTCGGGCACCAGGCACAAGCCGCGGCTGACGCGTTGTTCCGGTTCGATGCGCGCAATATCCTTCCCGGCATAACTCACGCTGCCGCGCGCGGGCAGCATACCCATTAGAGCCGCCAATAAGGTGGTCTTGCCCGCGCCATTGGGTCCGATGACCGTAACTATCCTTCCCTCCTCCACACGCAGCGCGGCCTGATGCACGGCTTCGACCTTGCCGTAGGCCACACACAATCCGCGCACTTCCAGCAGCGCGCTCATTCGATTCCCCCGAGATAAGCTTCAAGCACCAGCGGGTTGGACTGAATTTCCTGGGGCAGCCCTTCGGCCAGTTTTTCGCCGAAATCCATCACTACCAGTCGGTCCACCAGTCTCATGACAAAATCCATGTCGTGCTCGACCAGCAGTATGCTCATGCCTTCCGACTTTAGTTTGCGCAGAAGCTCGGCGAGCGCGCGTTTTTCCTGATAGCGCAGGCCGGCCGCGGGCTCATCGAGCAGCAGCAATACCGGATCGGCACTCAGCGCTCGCGCAATTTCCAAGATACGCTGCTGGCCCAGCGCCAAATTTCCTGCCTGCTCGTGCATGCTCGCTCCCAAGCCCACGCGCTCCAGCTGGCGCGCGGCCTCCGCGAGCAGCATCGCTTCCTCAGCACGCTCCAGGCGCAGCGCGGCACTGATCGCCCCCTTGCTTCCGCGCAAGTGAGCACCGATGGCGACGTTCTCCAGTACGCTCATCGTAGGTAACAGGTGCACTTGCTGAAACGTGCGAGCCAAGCCGCGCGGAATGATGGCGCGTGCCGACAGGGTGTCGATGCGCTCGCCGCGAAAATGCACCTCGCCGCCAGTCCGCGGCAGCACGCCTGTAACCAAGTTGAATACCGTGCTCTTGCCGGCGCCGTTGGGACCAATCAGACCAAGAATCTCGCCGCTGTTCATGGTAAAGGACAGGTCGTTCACCGCCACCAGGCCGCCGAACACCTTGCGCACACTCTTGACCTCCAGCAAGAGCTCGCCCACAACCGGACGCACACGCTGCGGCAGCGCCTGCGACGACGCCGGAATCGGCGTCCTCGAAGCGGGAAAAAAACGCACGGCCAGCGGCATGATACCCTCGCGTGCGCGCTGCAACAGCAGCACCAGCAGCACACCGAAGACGATCATTTCGAAGTTGCCGCTTTGCCCGAGGAGTTTGGGCAGCAACTCCTGCAGCCACTGTTTGAGGATGGTGAGTATTCCCGCGCCGACCACTGCACCCCACACCGAGGCGGCTCCTCCGACCACCGCCATGAACAGGTACTCAATGCCAGCGTTGATCGAAAAAGGCGTTGGATTTACAAAGCGAAGCAAGTGCGCGTAGAGCCAGCCTGACACGCTGGCGAGCAGTGCGGCGTGCACAAAGATGACTATCTTCATGCGTGCGGTGTCGACGCCGAAGCTCTCGGCCATCAAGCCCCCTCCTTTCAAGGCACGGATCGCCCGACCGGAACGCGAATCGAGCAGATTCTGCATCGACAAAAGCGACAACAACACCAGCAACCAGATCAGATAACTAAATTCGCGGCCGGTGTCGAGCGCAAGCCCGAAAAAACTAATTGCGGGGAGGCTGGAGATTCCATTGTGCCCGCCGAGAAATTCCATGTTTCCGAATAGATAAAACAGGCTGATACCCCAGGCTATGGTTCCGAGCGGCAGGTAGTGGCCGGAAAGACGCAGGCTGATAAAGCCAAGGAAGACGGAAACAACGAAAGTAAGCGCTAACCCGGTCAGCAAGGTCAACCACGGCGACCAGCCATAGACGGTGCTTAGGTACGCCGTAGTGTAGGCGCCCAGGCCGACAAAAGCCGCCTGACCAAACGAAGTCAACCCGCCCACCCCGGTGAGCAGTACCAGTCCAAGCGCAACGATGCTGTACAGGCCTATGTAATTCAACAACGTGACCTGGAACTCCGGCAACACCACGGGTGCGGCCAGGATGAAAGCGAGGAAGACGCCGAGCACTAGGCGCGAGCGCGGTATTCCTTTGCGGCTCATTCCTCGTCTTCCTCGATATGATGGGTGGTGAGCGAACGCCAAACCAGCACCGGAATAATCAAGGTAAAGACTATGACTTCCTTGTAGGCGCTGGCCCAAAACGAGGCGTAGGCCTCGAGCAGGCCCACCAGCAACGCGCCTGCAGCCGCAATGGGATAACTTACCAGACCGCCCACGATGGCACCGACGAAGCCCTTCAATCCCACCAGGAAACCGGAGTCGTAATAGATAGTGGTAATCGGCGCAATCAAGACCCCGGATAGGGCGCCGATCAGCGCGGCGAGTGTGAAGCTCAGCTTGCCCGCCATCGCTGGCGAGACGCCCACCAGCCGTGCGCCGACGCGGTTGATAGCCGTGGCGCGCAGCGCCTTGCCGTAGATGGTGTGCTCGAAGAAAAGCAACAGGGCCACAATCAGCGCCAGACTCGTGCCTATCACCCACAGGCTCTGTCCGGAGATCGTAAGCACACCGAGTTTCCAATGCGCATCAGAGAAAGCCGGGGTGCGCGAACCCTCGGCGCCAAAGAATACCAAACCCAGCCCAGTCATGGCGAAGTGCACCGCCACCGAAATTATTAGCAGCACCAGTACCGAGGCATTGGCCAGCGGTTGGTAAGCCAGGCGGTACACCATGGGTCCCAGCGGCACCACTAGGAGCAGTGCCAGCAATACCTGGAGAGTGAGTGCTGGCTTCTGTGGAGCCGCCCACCAGGCAAGGCAAAATAGGGAACCTGGGATGATGATATAGGTGAAAATGACGGCTGGGATGCGCCGCACCGCACCGAAGCGCAGCGCTTGCACCGACTCCACGATCGCAACGGCCATGCCCGCGGCCAACAGCAGCCACGCCGTGCCTGGCAATTTGCCCAGTTGAAGGCTGGCGAGGGTAAGTGCACCATAGGCGACGAACTCGCCTTGCGGGATGAATATAACCCGCGTAACCGCAAAAACCAGCACCAGGGCCAGGGCCAGCAGCGCGTAGATCGCCCCATTCGTCAGGCCGTCCTGAATCAGAAAAAGGGCGATCTCGGAGTTCAAGTTTGCGGCTTAGTCCAGACTGGTCGAGTAGTGTTTGAAGCTGCTGCCGCACTTCATAACGCTATCGCGGCGTTGAATTGCACGGCGTAGTCACAAGTGGATTTACCCGGACCCTATCATAAGGGCGCAGATCCGGCCTAATTTGCCCCAATTACTTCGTCGATCGAACGCGCGAGCTTATCCACGGCTTCGTCGAGCTGCGCATCGCTGATGATGTAAGGCGGGGCGAGCATTACATGATCGCCGGCCACTCCATCGAGCGTACCCCCCATGGGATAGCACATCAGTCCATTCTTCAGCGCGCCAAGCTTGAGCCGGGCGTTGATCCTTCGGTTTGGATCGAATGGCTTCTTGCCCTCACGCTCCTGCACCAGTTCAAGCGCCCAGAACAGGCCGCGGCCGCGAATTTCGCCTACATGAGGGTGCCCACCGAAGCGGGCGCGCAACCGCGCTTCAAGTCCGGCCCCGTGCTCGCGCACCTTGGCCAGCAGCCCGCGGCTTTTCACTGCACGCTGCACCGCAAGAGCGCCTGCGCACGCGCTAGCATGACCCGTATAGGTATGGCCGTGCTGGAAAAAGCCCGAGCCGCTTACCACGGCATCATAGATTTTTGCGCTTGCCAGCAGCGCGCCTATGGGTTGATACCCTGCGCCCAGGCCTTTGCCTATGCAAATGAGATCGGGCACCACGTTCTCATGTTCGCAGGCGTAGAGCGTGCCACAACGACCCATGCCGCACATGACCTCGTCCAGGATCAACAGTACGCCATACTTGTCGCACACCGCGCGCACGCCGGCGAAATAGCCCGGAACCGGTGTCACGCAGCCCAGTGTCGCCCCACCCACGGTTTCCGCTATAAAGGCGATGACCCGATCCGGCCCCAGCCGCAGCACCTCTTCCTCGAGCTCGCTTACCAGGCGCTTGCCGTAGGCGACGTCACTCTCCCCCGGCTGTTTGCCGCGATAGGCGTAACAGGGCGAGACATGCGAAACCTCGACCAGCAGAGGCTGAAACTGCTTGCGCCGCCAAAGGTTGCCGCCGGCGGCCAGCGCACCCAGAGTATTGCCGTGATAACTCTGCCCGCGTGCGATCACATGAGTGCGCTGTGCCTGGCCGATTTCGACGTAATACTGGCGCGCGAGCTTGAGCGCGGCCTCCACCGCCTCCGAGCCGCCGGAGCAGAAATACACCCGCTCTATGCCTGCCGGCGCATTTTCGACCAACTCGCCCGCCAGCGCTTCCATGGGCTGGTTGGTGAAAAATGAAGTATGCGCAAACGGCAGCTGATCCAGCTGCGCCTTGATCGCGTCGATCACTTCGCGATCGCTGTGACCCAGGCAGGACACCGCTGCGCCGCAACAGGCATCGAGATAGCGTTTGCCGTCCCTGTCTATGACATAAGGCCCGTCGCCGCCGACTGCAAGCGGATATTCGTGCTTTGGATTGCGATGGAAAACCTGGCCCATGAAAGACTCTTTCTCGGTACTTGTTCCGGCACGACTCAAGCTAGCGCCGAATGAGGTGAGTTTGCGGAAATGGATGTCCTAAGTTGCAACGCATCCTCAGGGTGCGAGGCGCGTCTCCAGCAGTTGGCGCTCCAGCACCAGCGCTTGCGGCAGCTTGTCCTTGAGCTTGGCGAACAGTTCGTCATGCAACTGCAGTTCGCGCTCCCAGGCAGCACTGTCAATGTTGGTCACGCTGGCAAATTTTTCGGCGCTGAATTCCAGCCCCTGCCAATGCAAATCGTCGAACTCCGGCATCCAGCCCAGCGGCGTCTCTATGGCGTGCGCATCGCCCTGGCAGCGTCCTACGACCCAGCTGAGCACGCGCATATTCTCGCCGAATCCGGGCCAGACGAACTTGCCCTTGGCGTCCTTGCGGAACCAGTTGACCTGGAAGATGTGCGGAGGCCGCTTCACCTTCTTGCCCACTGCGAGCCAATGCTTGAAGTAATCGCCCATGTGGTAACCGCAAAAAGCGATCATCGCGAAAGGATCGCGTCGCACTACGCCTACCTGGCCGACTATGGCGGCAGTGGTTTCGGAACCCATGGTCGCGGCCTTGTACACGCCATCCTCCCAGTTGAAGGCTTCGACTACCAGCGGCGTGGTATCCGAGCGCCGTCCGCCGAACAGGAAGGCGGAAATCGGCAATCCGTTGGGGTCGTCCCAGGCGGGATCGAGCGAGGGACACTGCGTCGCCGGAACGGTGAAACGCGCATTCGGGTGCGCCGCGTTGCGACCACATCCCGGGGTCCACGCCTGTCCGGTCCAGTCGGTGAGCTTGGCCGGCGGCGTATCGGTCATCCCTTCCCACCAGATGTCGCCCTCCGGCGTCTCGCCAACGTTGGTAAATATGGTGTCGCTAGCTATCGATTTCATGCAATTGGGGTTGCTGTGGACGTTGGTACCGGGAGCCACGCCGAAATAACCCGCCTCCGGATTGATCGCGTAAAACTTACCGTCCTCGTGAGGTTTGATCCAGGCAATATCCTCGCCCACGGTTTCCACTTTCCAACCGTCGAATCCTGCAGGGGGGACCAGCATCGCGAGATTGGTCTTGCCGCAGGCGCTGGGAAACGCGGCCGCGACATAATTCTTCTGCCCTCGCGGATTGGTAATGCCAAGAATCAGCATGTGCTCGGCCAGCCAACCCTGGTCACGCGCCATCACCGAGGCGATGCGCAGCGCCAGGCATTTCTTCCCCAGCAGCGCATTGCCGCCATAGCCCGAGCCGTAAGACCAGATTTCCCGCGTTTCCGGAAAATGCACTATCCATTTCTCCGCGTTGCAGGGCCAACGTGCTGATTTCTCGCCTGCCGCCAGCGGAGCACCCACCGAGTGCAGGCAGGGAACAAAGTTTCCGTCCTCGCCGAGCACGTCAAACACCGCGCGCCCCATGCGGGTCATGATCCTCATGCTCACGACCACGTAGGGCGAATCCGAGAGTTCAACGCCGATGTGGGCGATGGGAGAACCCAGCGGCCCCATCGAGAAAGGCACTACGTACATGGTGCGGCCGCGCATGCAGCCTTCGAACAGGCGATTCAGCGTGGCGCGCATTTCGGCCGGCACGATCCAGTTGTTCGTCGGGCCGGCATCATCCTGCTTATCGCTGCAAATGAAGGTGCGTTCCTCTACCCGCGCGACATCGGACGGATCCGACAGCGCCAGGTAGCTGTTGGGGCGCAGCTTGGGATTGAGCCCCTTCATCATTCCGGAGACAACCATTTCCTGGCACAGGCGCTCGTACTCCTCCTGCGAGCCGTCGCACCAGACAACACGCTCGGGCTTCGCCAGCTGCGCCATGCGGGCAACCCATTCCTTGACACCGCCGTTTCTGACGTATTCGGGAACGCTTGCAGCGGCGGTGTTGCTGGTATTGGATTGGTTCATAGTCGGTTAGCTCAAAAATTATTTGTGCAAAAGAATGATCTTGGCGTTCCGGCGCGCCATTGGCTGGCGATATTGTTTTTTGTATTCTACAACGAACCCCTCGGCTTTTTGTACCGGCCGCAGCTAGCTGCACTGCCTAGAGGCCGGCGACGATGAACAGGCGCCGGAAGGGAAACAGGGTTTTGCCGTCGGGCTGTCGCGGGTAGGCCTGCGCGACCCGGCGTCGATATTCCGCTTCAAAAGCAGCACGCGCCGGTGGCGCGAGCGCGTTGAGCAAAGGCGCGAGCCAGGTGCCCTTGGTCCACTCGGCGACCGGGTTATTACCTTCGAGGACCTGCAGGTATTCGGTTTCCCATATGTCGAGAGTACGCGCCACCGGGGCAAGCAAGCGGTAGTAGGCCTCGGGCGCAAGTACCGGCTGCGCCCGCAGCAACCCCGCAAGCGCGTCGCGCCATGCCGGGCTAGCCGCGAGTTCGTGTATGAGGGTGTGCGAGGGTGCGCCGAAATTGCGCGGCATCTGTACCGCCAGCACGCCACCTGCGGCGACCTTTGCGCACAGACGCACGAACAATGCCGGATGGTCGTCCAGCCAGTGCAGAGCCGCATTGGAAAAGACCAGGTCGAATTTCTCCGGCGGACTCCATGCGGCAACATCGATTTGTTCCCAGGCTATGTTCGACTCCAGCTTTCTCGCCTCTGTCAGCATCTGCGGCGAGCCGTCTACGCCGGTAATGCCGGCGCGAGGCCAGCGCTCACGCAGTATCCGGGTAACGTTGCCGGTGCCGCAGCCCAGATCGACCACGGTGCGGGGATATTCGGCAGGGATGCGCGCAATGAGATCCAGCGCCGGACGCAGACGCTGCCCGGAAAAGCGTGCGTATTGCTGCGGGTCCCAAGTCATGCGTGTCTCGCGTTCAAACGCAGGAACAGCCGGTACAAAGGTGCAGTAGCAGTCACCAGCAGCAGCACCCTGGTGACGTGGGCCGCGGTGACCAGGGGCACGCCCAAGCGCAAGGCTTTGGCGGTGATGCACATCTCGGCGATGCCGCCTGGCGCGGTGGCGAGCACCATGGTCGGTATCGCCAGCCCGCCCAGGCGCGCCAGCAGCCACGCCGACAAGGCCGCCAGCACTATTGCAATCAGGACAGACGTGGCCACCACCAGCATGAAGCGCGGCGCTTTTCTGACGAACTCCTGCTCGAAGCGCGCGCCCAGGGTGCAGCCGATCAAGAGCTGGCCCGCATTCGATACCAGCCTGGGCATCGACGATAGCTGCACTTCGGCTGTGGTCAAGGCGATGGTGAGCGCCAGAGGCCCGAGCATATACGCGTTAGGCACGCCGAGCCATGCGAGCAACGAACCCCCGACCAGCCCCAAAACCAGGAGTTGCATCAAACCCATTGCATTCGCCGACGCAGAAACCTGATCGTAGGCATCGGCCCCGTGCGCGCCCAGGAAAGTCAGCGCAAACGGAATGATCACGACTACCATCATGATGCGCAGCGACTGCGCCAACGCAATGCGGTCGACTTTGGCGCCAAAGCGCTCGGCCAGGATCGCCATTTCGACGGCACCGCCGGGCACACTGGCGAAGAAAGCCGTGGTCCTGTCGGTGTCGGTAAAACGCGCAAGGAACAGCCCACAAATCGCTCCCAGCGCCATTGCCAGCAGGGCGGCCGCGAACAGCACCGGCCAGGTTCCCAGCACCTGGTGTGCGACCTGCGGCGTGAAATACAGGCCCAGCGCCGTGCCTATGATCAGTTGGCCAAGCTGCCGTCCGCCCTTGGGCGCGCGCAGCTGCAGGCCCGACATTTTCAAGGTAGCCATCACTAGCAGCGGGCCTATCATCCAGGGCAGCGGCGTCCTGAGGTATTGCAACATTGCGCCGCCGAGGACGCAGACCATCAGCGCCTGCAGCGGCACAAAAACTTCCCGCCTCATCCATCTGGACGGCAATGAAATCCCTGTCACTTGATGCAGAAACGGGAAAGCCGGCGGGTATCCGCCCAGTTATTGAATTCTCGCTTCTTATTCATGTCGCCAGGACGCATAACAGATTTGGCACGGGCCATACCGGTGATTCCGGACTTTAACCCAAAAGCGATGTCGGCAGGACACCCGCCGGGGGCGGTGCGAGCGCGTCATGCTCATCGAGTGCTGACGCCCAAAGCGCCATGCCGCGCTAAGCACCCGGCATTGAAATCGGCAGGGCGCAGGTGCAATATGCCCCGGGTATATTGCTTGATAGCGCCTATCAGCGCAAAGCCGTTCCCATTGGACGGGCATGCCGAGACAGGCGGGGATGAAGTTTCCGCCGTTTGCGATGCCGCAAGCGGTAACATGACCGCCTATGCCACACCTTGTTTAATATCATGAATTTCCAGCTGAGCCCCGAACAGAAACAGTTTCGCGATGCGGTGCGCGGCTTCGCCGAGCGTCACTTGCGCGCAGGCTCACTGAAGCGCGCGCACCAGGAAGAACACCCCTGGGACGTCGCGACGCTGATGGCTGAACAGGGACTAATGGGCATCGCGATGAAAGAGGAAGACGGCGGTCAGGGTGGCACACTGATGGACGCAGTTATTGCCATCGAAACCGTCGCGTCGGTATGTCCGCGCAGCGCCGACGTGATCCAGGCCGGCAATTTCGGCCCGGTGCGCGTGCTCGCCGAATACGGCACGCCGGATCAGAAGGCCCGCTATCTCACCAGGATTCTTAAGGGCGCGTCGGTGATCACCGTCGGCATGACCGAGCCGGAAGCAGGCTCGGCCGTTACCGATCTCAAGACCACGGCCACGCCAGACGGTGACGGCTACCGCATCAATGGCGTCAAGGTTTTCCAAACCCACGCCTCCTACGCCGAAGTCATGTTGACCTATGTGCGCTTCGGGCCGGGAGTGGGCGGCATCGGCTCGGTGCTGATTCCGCGCGACGCCGAAGGTTTCACGCAGGGCGTGCCATCGAAATTCCTTAACGGCGAATCCTGGGTGCAGACCTATCTCGACAACGTCTATGTCGGCCCGGAGAACGTCGTACTCAAAGAGGGCGGCTTCAAGAAGCAGATCGCCGGCTTCAACGTCGAGCGCATCGGCAATGCTGCCCGTTCGCTCGCCTTGGGCCGCTATGCCTACAACGTGGCGCGTGAATGGGCGCAGCAGCGCAAGCAGTTCGGACGGCTGCTGTGCGAATTCCAGGGGCTGCAGTGGAAATTCGCCGACATGAAAATGCAGCTCGACGCCGGCCAGCTGTTGCTCTACCGCGCCGCGGCCAACGCCGACGAGGGCATTCCATCAGCCGAGGAAACCGCCATCGCCAAGGCGTTCTGCAACCAGGCCGGATTTGACATCTGCAACGAAGCCATGCAGGTCATGGGCGGCATCGGCTACACCGAGGAGACGCTGGTGGAGTATTGCTTGCGCAAGTGCCGCGGCTGGATGATCGCCGGCGGATCCATCGAGATCCTGAAAAATCGCATTGCCGAAGGCGTGTTCGAGCGTAGCTTTTCGCAGCGGCCTCCGAAAACCTGAAACCCCTTCAGCCACCGGGACGCAAAGAGTAGATTTTCAGATGACCGGCGCCGTCCTGCCGGGCATGCACCGCGTTCTCCTAGCCCGCGGCGGCCTAAGCTTTGGATTCTTATGTCTGACCAAGAACTTTATAACGCAATCTTCGATCCCCGCACCATCGCGCTGATCGGCGCCTCCGGCGACGAGAGCAAGAACACGTCGCGGCCGCAGCGCTTCCTGCGCAGACACGGCTACGCCGGCCGAATTGTTCCGGTGAATCCCGGGCGCAGCGAAATTTTCGGCGAAAAGGCCTACCCGGACGTTGCTGCTGTGCCTGGTGCCATCGACCACGCATTCATCATGGTGGCGACCGCCGCTGTACCGGCGGCGCTGCAACAATGCGTCGCCAAAAGCATCCCGGTGGTCACCGTCTACAGCGACGGATTCGCCGAAGCCGGCGCCGCCGGCCGCGCCCGGCAGCAGCAACTGAATGCGATCATCCGCGGCAGCGGCACGCGGCTCGTCGGACCGAACTGCATCGGCTTGCTCAGCACGCACACGCACCTTGCGCTGTCGGTGAATGCCGTGCTCGAAAAGCTCGACATCACGCCGGGCGGGCTCGCCATCGTGTCGCAGTCGGGCAGCATGATGGGCGGGCTCATGTCGCGCGGACTCGGGCGCGGCGTCGGCTTCTCGAAACTGATTTCGGTCGGGAACGAAGCCGACCTCGGCGTCGCCGAACTCGCCGGACTGCTGGTCGACGATCCTCACACCGATGCCATTCTGCTGTTCATGGAAACCATCCGCGATGCGCCCCAACTCGCACGCACAGCCCGCCGCGCCTACGGCGCCGGCAAGCCGGTGATCGTATACAAGCTTGGCCGTTCCGAAGCCGGCCAGGACCTCGCGGCATCGCACACCGGCGCCATGGCCGGAACCGCCGAAGCGGCCGATACTTTCTTCAAGGCGCACGGGATGCTGCGCGTAGACACGCTGGAAACACTGTTCGAACTGCCGGCGCTGGTTCAGGGTCGCAGACCCGCCACGCGCTGCCGCGTCGCGGCAATGACCACGACCGGCGGCGGTGCAGCCTGTGTCGTCGACCGCATCGGCACCTACGGCGTCGATGTCGTCGGCCCCACAGACGGCTTGATCGCCGCCCTGGCGCGCCAAAAAATCACCATCAACGCGTCGCGCGTCACCGACCTGACGCTGGCCGGCGCTAGAAAGGAAATCTATGGCGTGGTGCTGAACGCGCTGCTCGCGTCCGATCACTGCGAACTGGTGCTTGCCGTCGTCGGCAGTTCGGCGCAATTCCAGCCGCAGATTGCCATCGAGCCCATCATCGAAGCCGACCGCCGCAACAAGGTGCTGGCGGTATTCCTCGCCCCGCACGCCGAAACCTCGCTGAGGCTGCTGGCCCAGGCAGGCGTCGCCGCCTTCCGCACACCGGAATCGTGCGCGGACGCGATTCGCGCCTGGTGTGAGTGGACGGCGCCAGTACCGATTCTGGCACCTGACGTCCTGGGCACCGCAAGCGCGCGGGCGTTGCTGGGCGGACTAGAGCACCTGAATGAACAGCAAGCCTGCGCCGTGTTCGCCGCGCTGGGCGTGCCACAAGCGCAGACTGCGGTAATGGCCGACGCCGATAGCAAGGTGGACATCGAGTTTCCCGTAGCCGCCAAAATACTGTCCTCAGACATTGTGCACAAGACCGATGCCGGGGGCGTTGTACTAAACCTCGGCGACGCCGAGGCGCTGAAGCAAGCGGCGCTGAATATTCTGGCACGTGTGCGCGAGCAACATCCGCAAGCGCGACTGGATGGCATACTTGTGCAACACATGGAGCAAGGCCTTGCGGAAGTCATCGTCGGCTACAAGCGCGACCCGCAGATCGGGCCGCTGGTGGTCATCGGCGTAGGCGGCGTCCTCGCCCAGATATATCACGACTTCGCCATGCGGCTCGCGCCGGTAACGCCGGAAATCGCGTTGGAGATGATCGCCGAAGTCAAGGGCCTGGCGCTCATCCGCGGTTACCGTGGCTCGCCGCCCGGCGATTGCGCTGCGCTGGCAAAAGCCGTGGCGGCGTTCTCGCGTCTGGCTGCCTTTGCAGACGTAGGCGAAGCGGAAATCAATCCGCTGATAGTCAAGCAACAAGGTGTAGTCGCGATAGATGGCCTGATCGTGAGACGCTAGAACGCCGGCCGCGAGGGCGGGCCACGAATATGCGACGGGATATTCAGGAGGGTTCTCATGCTGATGCAACAATTGGCCGACTATGCGATACGCGAACAATCTTCCGCGCTGCCGCCCGAGGTCATCCACCACGCCAAGCGCGCGCTCATCGACTGGTATGCTTCGTTGCTGCCAGGCAGTATCGTCGCCCCGGCGGTTCTCCTGGAAAACGCATTTGCCGAAGACCTGGACCGAGGCCGCGCACGGCTGGGGACAGGGCGGCGCGCGACGCTGCGCGCCGCAGCGCTGATCAACGGCGCGGCATCACATTCGGTGGAATTCGACGACATCTACCGCGACGCGGGCTATCACCCGGGCAGTCCGGTGATTTCGGCGGCGCTTGCCGCGGCGCAGGCGAGCGGCGCCAGCGGAGAGAGATTTCTGCGCGGCGTGGTTGTCGGCTATGAAATCTCGACGCGGCTGGGTGAGGCCATCATGCCCTCGCACTACAAGTACTGGCACACCACCGGCACGGTCGGCGCCTTTGGCGCCGCAGCCGCTGCTGCGACCATATTCGGCGCCAAGCACGAACAGTTCATGCACGCCCTCGCCACCGTTGGCAGTTTTGCCTCGGGTCTGCAGCAGGCCTTTCGTTCGCAGGCGATGACCAAACCGCTGCATGCCGGCCACGCCGCTGACGCAGGTTGCTGGGCGGCGATGGCGGCGATGAAAGGGGTCACCGGCGCGCTCGACATACTTGAAGGCGAAGCCGGCTTCGGCAATGCGATGAGCGTGACTCCGGACTGGAGCAAGGCCACGCGCGGACTGGGCAAGGACTACCACATCGTCCACGTAACTTTCAAGAATCACGGCTGCTGCGGCCACGCCTTCCCGTCCATCGACGGCGTATTGCACCTGCAACGCGAGCACGGGTTCACGCACAGGGATGTCAGATACATCAAACTCGCCACCTACAAAGCGGGTTTGGACATCATCGATAACGCCACGCCGCAAGGCGAATATCAGGCGAAGTTCAGCATCCATTACACTGTGGCGCATGCACTGGTGCACGGCAGCGTACGGCTCAACGCCTTCCTGCCCGATCATTTGAACGACGCCGACATACGCGCGATGATCAGGATAATTGACTGCGTCGCCGATCCGGAACTGTCGAAAGCCTATCCGGGCAGGCGCGCAGCGCAGGTGGAAATCGAACTAAACGACGGACGCAAGCTCGCGCACTTTCAAGCGTATCGCAAGGGCGATCCCGAGCAGCCGCTGAGCGACGCGGAACTGAACGACAAATTCACCGAACTTGCGCAACCGGTGCTGGGCACGGCTGCTGCTACGGCACTGCTCACCCAGCTATGGAGCACCGATAAGCGCGCAAATGTCGATTACAGCACCGGCATCAGGCGCGCAGCGCGCCGGTCTGCCGCGGCGCACGCCGAAACTCGATTGACTTCGATCTCAGCAGGGAAAAGTCATGTCTGAAGCCGCTGCCGCCGTCCTGTCCGATCTCGCGCCTACGGGCAGGCTGCGTGTGGGCATCAATCTGTCGAACTTTCTCCTCACGAAAACCGATCCGGCAAGCGGCGAATACGGTGGCGTGGCGGTGGACTTGGGCAGGGAACTGGGGCGTCGGCTGGGTGTCCCGGTGGAGATCGTTCCCTATCCGAATCCCGGCGCCCTGGCCGACGCCGCGAACAACGGCGCTTGGGACGTAGGCTATCTCGCCGCCGAGCCCGAGCGCGCCAAGGAGATCGATTTCACCGCGGCCTATGTGGAAATCGAGGCTACCTATCTGGTACCGCCGGGTTCGCCGCTCAAGAGCATCGCCGACGTCGACCGGGAGGGCGTGCGCATCGGGGTGCCGACCAAGAGCGCTTATGAGCTCTATCTCACGCGCAGCCTGAAACTGGCCAGACTCGTACACGAAAAAGGCGCGGACAACGCATTCAAGCGCTATGCAGACGACAAGCTCGATGCGCTCGCGGGACTCAGACCGAGGCTGCTGATCGATCAGGAAAAGCAGCCTGGGTCGCGCATTCTCGAGGGCAATTTCACCGCAGTCCAGCAGGCGGCGGGCACGCCCAAAGGCCGCCGCGCCGGGGCGCGTTACCTGCGCGAGTTCATCGAAGAGATGAAACTAAGCGGCCAGATCGCCAAAGTGATCGAAGCCAACGGGGTGCGCGGCCTGAGCGTTGCAGGGGTGGCGCTTAAGGCGCGGTAGGGGGCGGAATCACGCCTACTGCCAACCGGGTCGAGTTGCACGCCGGCGCCATCGCGCCCCTGATCGCACAATGCCCTCATCCCGCCCCCGGGCCGGGGCTGCCCGCGGAGCGCTGACACGCTGCGGACGACTTGAAAGATTGACCCAATGCGTTGTCCATTCACCATCAAGCGAACATGATCGACTGGCTTCCAGCCGGCGTGGAACCATTTGCCGGCATCGCGTGGTGGGCAGTTGGCATCGTCTTTGCTGCACATGCGTTCGGATGCTTTATCCGCGGCGCCTTCGGCTTCGGCTCGAATATGCCCATAGTGCTTGTCACGACCTTCCTTCTCGGGCCCCATCACGCCATCCTGCTGGCGCTGCTTACCACGATCGTGGCGCAGGTTAACCTGTTGCCCGGCGGGCTGAAAGACGCGGACTGGCAGGTGGCACGGCCCCTCATGGCGGGCCTGGTAATCGGCACCGTGCTCGGAACCTGGCTGTTCACGATCCTGTCGGCCGAGTGGCTGGTACTCGTGCTCGGCATCCTGCTCAGCATGATAGTCCTGATGGATTGGCTCGATGTCATGCAAGGCCTTGCGGCCCACGTCAATCTTCGCTCAGTGCGGGTGGCCTCGAGCTTCTCCTTCGTAGGCGGCACCATGGGCGGACTTAGCGGCGGCGGGGCCTTCTATTTCCTCGTGGTCTATCTGAAGCACGCCTGTTCAGGCGCAGCCGCACTGCGCGGGACCAACGTCGTCCTTTCCGTTCTGGTCATGTGCATGCGCATGGCCGTCGTGGTTCTGGCCGGCCGCATGACGCTGACCTTGCTGGCCGAAGGGTTGCTGCTGACCCCGCTGGTCGTCGCCGCGACCTGGTATGGCTCCCACGTCTTCAGGACCAGCCCACCGGCACGTTTCTTCGCTGCGCTGCAGTTCCTGCTACTCGCAGGCGCACTCGCCCTGATCGCCAAAGGCATAGCGCGCCTGTCCTAGCCGGCGTTGAAATCATCCCGGCCCAGTACAACGCTCGATTCCGAGGGTTAGTCGCACGCTGGTCGGGAAAATCGGCGATTACGGAACTATAGGCTTGCGCCTGGCAATTTGCGCGCATCAGGCCAAGGTTCCAATCTGCGCAAATGCCAGCACCGGGGTTGACAGGCATCGCGCAAGTGTCTAACTTCACGTCAGCAGCCCCCGATAGAGGGGTCACTAAGGAGGAGCATGACCGACACGCGAGCACTCCTCGAAGTCGAGAATCTTTACACCCAGTTCGACACTTCGGCCGGCATAGTTCGCGCGGTTGACGGCGTTTCTTACACGGTCAAAGAAGGCGAGACCGTCGGGATCGTGGGCGAATCGGGTTGCGGCAAATCCGTGAATGCGATGTCGATCCTGCGTCTGATTCCCGATCCCCCGGGAAGAATCGCCGGCGGCAGCATCCGCTTTGCCGGGAGAAACCTGCTCGCGATGAGCGAGGCGGAAATCCGCGAGGTGCGCGGGGGACAGATCGGCATGGTTTTCCAGGAACCCATGACCTCGCTCAACCCGGTACTCACCATCGGCCTGCAACTGTGCGAAACCATGGAACTCCACCTCAAGCTCAGCCCCGAGCAGGCGCAAGCCCGGGCCGTCGAGCTCCTCGGCATGGTCGGAATCTCCGAGCCCGAGCGACGCCTGCAACAGTATCCCCACCACCTGAGCGGCGGCATGCGCCAGCGGGTGATGATTGCGCTCGCGTTGTCGTGCAAACCCAAACTCATCATTGCGGACGAACCGACCACCGCGCTCGATGTCACCATCCAGGCGCAAATCCTCGAGCTGATGAAAGACCTTTCGAATCGGCTGGGGGTCGCACTCGTTGTCATCACGCACAACCTAGGGGTTGTAGCCCGATACGCCGACCGCGTCTATGTCATGTACGCAGGCAAGATCGTCGAAAGCGGGTCCGCCCAGGACATCTATCACCGGCCAAGTCATCCTTACACCTTGGGGCTGCTGCGCAGTGTTCCGCGCATGGACCGGCCGCGTGGTGAGCGTTTGATCCCGATCGACGGCCACCCGCCCGATCTTACCCGGGAGATCCATGGTTGCGCCTATCGGCCGCGCTGCAGCTTCGCGGTCGAGCGTTGCGCCAAGGAGGTGCCGCGAATCGAGGAACTGACGCCGGGCCACGCATCGGCATGCTTCGAGAAGACCCGCCTTGAGCCTCTGCTGGAGAAAGCGTCATGAGCGCGGCCACGGGCCCGGCGGTGAGTCCCGGCGCATCCGCGGGGGTCCAGACGCAGCAACCGCTGCTCGAGGTGCGAAATTTGAAAATGCACTTTACCGTCGCAGACGGATTGCTTGTGCGCAATAAGGCCGCAAGGATCAAGGCGGTCGATGATGTGAGCTTTACCATCGCGCGCGGCGAAACCCTGGGGCTGGTCGGAGAATCCGGCTGCGGCAAGACCACCACCGGGCGCTGCATTCTGCATCTGGAAAAACCGACCTCGGGAGATATCATTTTCGAGGGCCAGAACCTCACCAAGCTCAGCCGAAAAGCCCTAAACGAAAAGCGCGAACGGATGCAGGTCATTTTCCAGGACCCCTACAGTTCGCTCAACCCGCGGATGAAAGTGGGCAGCATCATCGGAGAACCGATGAAGGTCCATGGCATCTACCCCAATGAGAAGGAACGCGACCAGCGTGTGGCGCAGTTGCTATCTGTATGCGGACTCAACCCCAAGTTCATGGATCGCTATCCGCACGAGATGAGCGGCGGACAGCGCCAGCGCGTGGGCATCGCGCGTGCACTGTCACTCAATCCGGATTTCATCGTTTGCGACGAGGCGGTATCCGCGCTGGACGTTTCTATTCAGGCGCAGGTTATCAACCTGCTGGAGAATCTGCGCGAGCAGTTCAATCTTTCCTATCTGTTCATCGCCCACGATCTGAGCGTAGTGCACCATCTGTGCCACCGGGTTGCCGTGATGTATTTGGGGCGGCTGGTGGAACTCGCCGACTCCGACGAGCTGTTCTCCAATCCGCTGCACCCCTATACCCAGGCTCTGCTGGAGGCGGTCCCCATTCCGGATCCGGATGTCGAAAAACAGCGGGCGCACCGCGTCATGAAGGGCGAAATACCCAGTCCCATCAACCCGCCCAGCGGCTGCGTGTTTCACCCCCGCTGCCCGCTGGCGGTCGACAGCTGCCGGCAGGAGGTGCCGGAGTTGCGCGAACTGAAACCCGGGCATAGGGTCGCATGTCCGCGCGTATAGAAGCCTTTTGGAGGAGTGCTTGAGACAGATGGTAGATTGGACGCGGGTATTGCGGGACCCTGTTCCAGCGCAGGTTTCCCCACAGCCCAAGGCGGCTGCCCAACAATAAGCTGGATTAACTAAACGAGGAGATCCAATGAAAAACATTAGATTGAAGGCAGCGTACGCAATAATTGCGAGCATCGCGATCGGCATGGGCTCGGTGGGCGCGGTGGCGGCGGCGACCCCGAAACATGGTGGCATTCTCCAGTTTGTCGTTCCCGATGAGCCGCCTAGCTACGATGGACACCGCGAGACCACCTTTGCGATGATTCATCCGATACGGCCGTTCTACAGCCTGTTGATTCGTGTGAATCCGGATAACCCGTCTTCGACCTCGGACTTCGTCTGTGATATTTGCGAAGGCAAGGTGCCGGCACCGACCGACGGCGGCAAAACCTATACTTTCAAGATCCGCAAGGACGTAAAATTCCACAACGGCGACAAGTTGCTCGCGCAGGATGTGGTGGCCACCTACCAGAAAATCATCTTCCCCCCGGAAGGTATAGTGAGTGCGCGCAAGGCCTATTACGTCATGGTGGATAGCGTGACCGCGCCGGACCATTTTACGGTGGTGTTCAAACTCAAGTACCCTAGCGGCGCTTTCATCCCGGCGCTGGCCGTACCGTTCAACTTCATCTACCAGAAGAGCCAGCTCGACCAGGACATGCATTGGTACGAGAAGAACATCAATGGCAGCGGCGCATTCCGCTTCAAGGAGCGCGAGGCAGGCGCGGTGATACGTGGCGTGCGCAATCCGGACTACTTCGTCAAGGGCCGACCCTACCTCGACGGTTACGACGCGATTTTCGCCAAAAAAGAGTCGCTGCGGGTGCAGGCGATCCGCGGTGATCGCGCTGCAATCGAGTTTCGCGGCTTCCCGCCGAAGTCCCGCGACGATCTGGTCAAGGCCCTGGGCAAGGACATCACCGTTGAGGAGAGCGACTGGAACTGCGTGCTGCTGACGACTATCAACCACAAGCACAAGCCGTTTGACGATGTGCGCGTGCGCAGGGCCCTCACGCTGGCAGTGGATCGCTGGGGCGGTTCCGAGTATCTGTCAAAGATCGCCATCGTCAAGACCGTAGGGGGTATCGTCTTCCCTCACCACAATCTCGCCGCAACCAGGAAGGAACTCGAGCAGATCGCAGGCTACTGGCCCGACATCAAGAAATCCCGAGCGGAAGCAAGGAAGCTCCTGAAGGAAGCTGGCGTCGACCTGTCGAAAACCTATTACTTCAACAACCGCGCAGTCGATCAACCCTACAAGATCGTCGGCACCTGGCTGATCGACCAGTGGAAGCAGGTCGGGCTCAAGTTCGAGCAGCACGTGTTTCCGACTGGGCCGTTCTACGACATGCTGCGCCAAAAGAAGGAGTATGACGTCTCCGCCGACTTCAATTGCCAGTCGGTCGTCAATCCGCTGGTGGACGTGTCGAAATTCCTATCGGACGACCGCTCCGGCAGCCAGTACGGCCAGTGGCAGGACCGCGAAGTAGACGCGCTGTACGACAAGATGAACCAATCCGGCGATCCGAAGGAACAGCGCAAGCTGATGCGCCAGATGGAGAAGCTCACGCTCGATACGCACGCCAACAGCTTCATCACGCTGTGGTGGAACCGTATCGTTCCCCACCGTTCGTACGTGAAGGGATGGAAAATCAGCCCGAGCCACTATCTCAACCAGTCGCTCGATAACGTGTGGCTGGACAAGTAGACTGCGACGCAAGAGGCATGATCGCACGCCGCTCGCGCCAATCCAGGTCGCGGGCGGCGGTTTTCAGCGGATAGGACCATGTATCGCTATATATTGAAGCGCCTGCTGCTGGTGATCCCGACGTTGTTCGGAGCGGCGCTGCTCGTATTTACCCTGCTGCGGCTCATCCCCGGCGATATCTGCGAACTGCGCATGGCCGGAAGCGGCGGCTATTTCGACGAGAGCGCGATCCAGATCTGCCGCGAGGAGATGGGAACCAACTTGCCGGTGGTGGGGCAGTTCTTCAGTTTCATCTGGGGACTGATGCGCCTCGACTTCGGCGTTTCCATGTGGACCGGCCAGCCCATCGTCTCGGAAATCGCGCTGCGCTTCGAGCTTTCGCTGCAGGTGGCGATCATGGCCACCATCGTCGCGATTCTTGTCGCCATTCCCCTGGGTACCATTTCCGCCGTCAAGCAAAACACCTGGATCGACTACGTCGTGCGCTGCATCAGCATTGCGGGGATAGCCATACCGTCCTTCTGGCTCGGGATCCTGATCATCCTCGGACTGCTAATCTCGACGCAACATATGTTCGGCACTCCATGGATGCCACCAATTTCCTACAGGCCGATATGGGAGGATCCGCTATACAACCTTTCCATGCTCATCTGGCCGGCGGTGGCTACGGGCTACCGCTACTCAGCGGTTGCGACCCGTATGACGCGCTCCGCGCTGCTCGAGGTGCTGCGGGAAGATTACGTGCGCACCGCGCGCGCCAAGGGCCTGTGGGAAAAACTCATCATCCGGCGCCACGCCTTAAAGAATGCGATGCTGCCCGTGATTACCGTAATCGGCATCGAATTCGCATTCCTCATCGGGGGATTGGTGGTGACCGAGCAGGTGTTCAACCTGAACGGGCTCGGCAAGCTGTTTGTGGAGTCGGTGGTCAACAACGATTACAACATGACCCAGTCCCTGGTAATGCTGGTGGTGATGGTGTTCATTTTCGTGAATTTCCTGGTGGACGTCTGCTATGCATGGCTCGACCCTCGTATCCGCTACGGCTGAGAAAGATCCCATGGACGCGAACGCGCATGCTATGACGCGGCCGGGCGCCGGTGCCGACGCCGATCTCGAACTCGAACTTGTTGCGGCACGAGCGCCCTTCTTCACGGCCTTGGGCAAGTGGGTGCGCCACCAACCGCTAGGCGCCCTGAGCGGCGGCGGCGTGATTGTCATGATCTTGATCGCTGTACTCGCGCCGCACCTCGCGCCTTTCGACCCCGTGGCTGCGCATTACGACAACATGGCGGCGGCGCCAAGCTTTGAGTACTGGCTTGGCACCGACCAGTTCGGACGCGATCTGATGTCGCGCGTAATCTGGGGTGCGCGCACCGCGCTGTTTATCGGTTTTACATCCGCTATTCTGGGATCAACATTGGGGCTGGTATTCGGCGTGACCAGCGCCTATTTCGGCGGATGGTTCGACCTTTTGTTCCAGCGCGTGATGGACGTGTTTCTTGCCTTCCCGCTCATCATCATGGCGCTCGCCGTGGTCGCGATTTTCGGCACCGGGCCCGGAAACGTGATCATTGCGATTACCATCCCGTTTGTCCCGCGCTGCGCCCGCGTAGTGCGATCCAATGCGCTGACAATACGCGAGATGCCCTATGTGGACGCAGCCCGCGCGCTTGGGTACGGCCACCTGCGCATCATACTGCGGCACATGGCGCCCAACTGCATGGCGCCCTACCTGATCATGCTAACCACGTTTCTCGGCCAGGCGATCCTGCTGGAGGCTGCATTGTCATACCTTGGCCTCGGCGTCCAGGAACCCATTCCGGCGTGGGGTCTGATGCTTCAGGGCGGCGCGGAGGAGTACGCCGAGAGCGCGCCCTGGATTGCGATCTTTCCAGGGCTCGCGATCACGCTGGCGGTGTTCGCGTTCAACCTGTTTGGCGACTCCGTCCGCGATACCCTGGATCCGAAGCTGCGCGCGCGTTAGTCCGCTGCGGGAGATCGCCTGGGGCGCGCTGCCAGCCGTTCAGGCGACATTATTTTCCGATGCAGAAACGCGAGAAGATTTCGCCGAGCAGATCATCCGCGGCGAACTCACCGGAAATGCTGTTGAGCTGATCCTGCGCCAGCCGCAACTCTTCAGCAAGCAACTCCGGCCGGCTGAAATGCTCGCCGGCCCGGGCTGTATGAACAGCAGCTTGCCGCAGCGCCACCAGATGCCGTTCGCGCGCCATAAACAGGTCCTCCGCGCCCTGCTGCCAGCCGGCAACAGTGAGCAATTCGGCGCGCAGCAGGTCAATGCCCAGGCCGGTCTTGGCCGAGACATGGATACTGATCGAGTTCTGATCGCGCTGCACCGCGGGGGCGCTGCCGGCAAGATCGATTTTGTTGTGTACGAACACGCGTTTCGCCCCCGGCGGAATGCGATCTAGCATCTCCAGATCCTTCTTGGTTACGCCGGCGCGCGCATCGACCAGCAGCAATACCACGTCGGCCTTGCCGATCTCGCTCCAGGTGCGTGCGATGCCCAGGCGCTCGACTTCGTCCTGGGTGTCACGCAGGCCCGCGGTGTCGACAATGTTGAGCGGCACGCCATCCAGTTGTATCACCTGGCGCACGCTATCGCGGGTGGTACCGGGAATGGCAGTGACAATGGCAAGGTCCTCGCCCGCGAGACGATTCAGCAGGCTGGACTTGCCCACGTTGGGCTGGCCCGCCAGCACTACCTGCAAACCGGTGCGCAGCAGACTTCCCTGGCGGCTTTTTGCAAGTGCGGTCTCGATCGCGCATACCAGCGCAGTGTGGCGTGCCTTGGCATCCGCCCGATCCAGCGGATCGAGCTCCTCTTCGGGAAAATCGAGCGTCGCCTCCACCAACATGCGCAGTTCGATCAGCTGCCGCATCAGTTCCTCTATCGCAGCCGAGAACTCGCCGCGCAGCGAGCGCAGCGCGCAGCGGGCGGCGCTATCGGTGGCGGCCTCGATCAAGTCTGCCACGCTCTCGGCCTGGGCAAGATCGAGCTTGTCATTGAGAAACGCTCGGCGCGTGAATTCGCCCGGCTCGGCCAGGCGCACACCCAGCTCGAGGCAGCGTTTGAGCAGCATCTGCAGCACCACCACACCGCCGTGGCCCTGAAGCTCAAGCACGTCCTCGCCTGTGTAGGAGCGGGGCGCGGGGAAAAATAGCGCGATGCCATCGTCGATGGCCGCGCCATGCGCGTCTAGAAATGACACCCTGGCCGCGACGCGTGGCGCGGGCACTCTGCCGAGAATCGCGCGTGCGAGCAGCGTAAGATTATTGCCCGACGCACGTACAACACCTATGCCGCCGCGTCCCGGGGGAGTGGCAATGGCTGCAATCGGGTCGTCGGGTTGAGACACTGGCCTGCTCCCTGAGACGCTATTCCTGCAGCGAGGTCCGGGTCAGACGGATTCGGCGGCGTAGCAAAGCTGCTTGCTAGCGCCGCGCATGGCCTTTATCGCCCCCGATCATGCGGGTGATCTGCCATTGCTGTGCGATCGACAAGACGTTGTTGACCACCCAGTAGAGCACCAGGCCGGCAGGAAAAAAGAAAAACATGAAGCCGAACGCAAAGGGCATGATCATCATGACTTTCGCCTGCACCGGATCGGGGGGCGTCGGGTTCATTTTTGTCTGGAAGATCATGGTGATCATCATTACGATCGGTAGGATACCGACTGGCATATCAATTCCCGGGATGGTGAACATCCTGTCTGGTGCTGCCAGATCGTGAATCCAAAACCAAGAAGCATGGCGCAATGCGACGCTGGCGAGCAGCACCCAGTAAAGGTAGATGAACACCGGAATCTGCACGACTATGGGCAGGCAGCCGCCCAGGGGATTGATCTTCTCGGTCTTGTACAAATCCATCATCGCCTGGTTCAGGCGTGCCTTGTCGTTGCCATATTGCTCGCGCAGCTTGGTCATGCGTGGCGTCACCAGCTTCATTTTGGCCATCGACTTGTAGCTCGCCGCCGAAAGTGGGAAAAACACCGCCTTGATCATCACCGTGAGCAGGATGATGGCTACACCCCAGTTGCCCACCCACTTGTGCAGAAACTGCAGCAGCCAGAAAATCGGCGCGGCAATCACGGTAAGCCAGCCGTAATCGACGGTCAGGTCCAGACCCGGCGCAATGTCCCTCAAGGCCGCCTGTTCCTGAGGTCCGGCATAGAGGGAAACCGAAACGCTGCCGCTCGCTTTGGGGGCTATCGCCGGCACCGGAAGGATCACGCCTACCGAAAACAATTTGTCGGCCAGCGGCTTCGCGTAGTACTCGCGCGGCGTCCCTTCCTTAGGTAACCAGGCGCTGACGAAATAATGCTGCAGCATCGCCACCCAGCCGTTGTCCGCGGACTTGGGATATTTGGCCTTATTTTTTTCTAGATCCGAGAAGGAAAGCTTTTCAAATTTTTCCTGTTCTGTATAGATCGCTGGTCCTGTGTAAGTATTCACCATCTTCGGATCGCCCGCGGGCGGTGCCTCGTCGCGCAAAAACTGGAAGTAGGCATGGGCCGCCAAAGGCACCGCGCTTGTGTTGATGATTTCATGGGTGATATCGATCACATAGCTAGCGCGATGAAAAGTCAGCGTCTTTACAGTCTTCACTCCCGCGGAACCGGGTGCCTCGAGTCGCACCTCAAGCTTTTCATCTCCGGGTGTAAGCGCATACTCTCGCGCCTCAGCACTATACATGGTCTTGTGCGTCGGTAGACCGGGGCCGATCAAGCCGCTTTGCGCGGCGTAATGGTGAGCCGGGGAAAACAGTACGAAATTCGCGTTTTCGTCCAGCGTGTCTCTTTGTTTGAGCAGCTCCAGTCGCACGATATCGCCGCCGAGCAAATCAATATCCGCAAGGTAATTATCTGTCTTGACGGTAATTTTCTCGAGTTTCACCTGCCCTGGCAGCGCCGGTGGAATCGCATCGCCAGGCTTTTGCTGCGGCGCCGGGGCTGCCTGCGTCGGAACGCTCGGGCTAGGCACTGTCGCCTGCGCGGCGCCCTGCTTTGCACTTTGCGCAACAGTCTGAACGGGCGGACGATTATCTTTCTGCCACGCATCCCAAAGAAGCAGCAGAGAGAATGAAAACACGAAAAACAGAATCAGTCGTTGGGTGTCCATTTGGGCTCAGGGTACAGGGTCGTAACCGCCGGGATGCCAAGGATGGCAGCGGGCGATGCGCTTGAGCGCGAGCCAGCTGCCGAACCCAGCGCCATATTTATCGATAGCTTGTACCGCGTAGTCCGAACACGTTGGAAGAAAGCGGCAACTAGGCCCGAGCATCGGGCTGATGCAGTAGCGGTAAGTCTTGATCAGGGCGAGTAGAAACTTGCTCACTCTTTCCCCTCTTCTTCGGGCTTGCACCACGCGACAAACAGCTTCTTGATTTCGGCGCCGCTAGGCTCGCCTCGCTGCGGGTTGCGCGCCCTGACAATATAGTCGCGAGCCTGCAGGCGATGCTGCAATAGCCGGAATGTTTCTCGCGCCAGGCGCCGGAATCGATTTCGGTCCACTGCGCGTGGCCAGGCGTGACGACCGGCAATCACGCCCAAGCGCGGGCCGCTATCGCTAGGTATCGAATGCAAACGCATGGTATCGCCGCCTGTGGGCCGCCCGCGGGCGAGCACCGAGGTGATTTCCGCCTTGCGGCGCAGTCTTTGCTCCCTGGTGAAGCAGAACTGGGAGCCCGACCTCAAACCGAAAGGCGGGCCCGGCCGCGGGCCCGGCGTGCGCGAATGACCGCACGACCGCCGCGGGTGCGCATGCGCACAAGGAAGCCGTGGGTACGTTTTCTGCGGACTACGGAGGGCTGATAGGTGCGCTTCATATTGGAGTTCTTTCTTGCTTACGACAGAACCCGGCATTTAACCTTAAATTGCCGTTTTATGTCAACGACATCTTTGTGCCTGACCCAGTAAATGCCTGTGGATAACTTCCCCGCGAACAGCTAAAATGCGGGTTTGTTTTCGTCTTCAATCCCGAGCATCTCTACATACTAAACAGGGCCATGGAAAGATTCTGGCTTTCCTGCCTGAGCCGCTTAGAAAATGAGCTCCCGGCACAGCAGTTCAATACCTGGATAAAGCCCCTCCGACTAGACAGCAAGACGCCTTCAGGGCAGATTGCTCTTCTGGCGCCGAACCGCTTCGTCCTCGATTGGATTAAGAACCGTTACCTTGCGCGCATAGAAGCGATGGCGGCTGAGTACTTTTCCTCACCCATACGCGTTAGCCTGGCAATGACGCAATCTGAGCCAGCGGCCAAACCGCCTACGGCCTCGATAACCGAGCCTGCACGCCGGCGTTCCAGCGGCCTCGAAAAAGCTGGCTTGATTCCTGAATTTACTTTCGACAATTTCGTTATAGGCAAGGCCAACCAGCTCGCCCGAGCGGCCGGACTGCAGGTCTCCGAGCACCCAGGCACTTCCTATAACCCGCTCTTCGTGTACGGCGGCGTCGGCCTCGGCAAGACCCATCTGATTCATGCCGTAGGCAACAACGTACTCGCGCAGCATCCGACCGCCAAGGTCCGCTATTTGCACGCGGCGCAATATATCTCAGACGTGGTTCGCGCCTACCATCAGAAGTCTTTCGACGAGTTCAAGCGCTACTACCATTCGCTGGATCTCCTGTTGATCGACGATATACAGTTCTTCAGCGGCAAGGACCGCACGCAGGAGGAATTCTTCTACGCTTTCAATGCGCTGATAGAAGCGCACAAGCAGGTCATTATCACCTGTGACACCTATCCCAAGGATATCAGTGGAATCGAGGAAAGGCTGAAGTCGCGCTTCTCCTGGGGACTTTCTGTCGGCATCGAACCTCCGGAACAGGAGATGCGCGTCGCCATCGTGCTGAAAAAAGCCGAGGCTATCTCGGTGCGACTGGACGAGGAAGTCGCGTTCTTTATCGCCAAACATATCCGCTCCAACGTGCGCGAGCTGGAGGGCGCGCTGAAAAGCGTCGTCGCCTTTTCGCGATTCAACGGCAAGGACATTTCGCTCGATCTTGCCAAGGAAGCGCTCAAGGATCTGCTTTCAGTACAGAACCGTCAGATCTCCATAGACAATATCCAAAAGACAGTGGCGGATTTCTACAAGATAAAGATTTCCGACATGCACTCGAAGAAACGCAGCCGCAATGTCGCCCGGCCGAGGCAGATGGCAATGGCGCTGGCAAAGGAACTCACACAGCACAGCCTGCCCGATATTGGCGATGCCTTTGGCAATCGCGATCACACTACCGTTCTGCACGCGTGTCGCACGATCGCGTCCCTACGTGAGAAGCACAGCGAAATCAACCACGACTACCATGTTCTGGAGCAGGTACTAAAAGGATGAAACGTGCTGCTAACAACGTCGTGGTTTCCTGTGGATTAATCGGCTCTTTTCGCCACGGCCAAATCTATTCACAAACTATAAAAAACCGTCCACAAGCTTATACAAGTGAAACAGACCAGCTAGCTAACTGAATACAAATAGCAATACTGAGATACCCCAGGAAAGACGCTGCATTATCATCATTATCAGGAAGATATAATGAATACTATTAAAATAAACAGAGAAGCTTTGCTGGCGCCACTCTATGCCGTTGCCGGTATTATCGAACGACGCCATACCTTGCCGATACTTTCAAACGTCTTGTTGGAGCGCAACGGTACGGACATCACCATCGTCGCCACCGATATCGAAATTCAAATCTCTGCCAGAGCCGTCTGCGACAATTCAGGAGAGGCCAAGGCCATCACCGTAGGCGCGAGGAAACTGCTGGATATTCTGCGAGCTCTGCCCGATCAATCAGAGGTGACTCTGGCGCTGCAGGAGAAAAAACTCCAGGTCAAAGCAGCCAAGAGCCGGTTCAACCTGCAGACTTTGCCGGCGGAGGACTTTCCAAAGCTGTCTCTGGCCGAGAGCGCCAGCAATAAAATGATATTGCCGCAGAAGGTGCTCAAGGACCTGTTTCTGTCGGTGCAATACGCCATGGCGCAGCAGGATATCCGCTATTATCTTAACGGTTTGCTGCTGGTATCCGCAGGCGACAAACTCACCGTTGTAGCCACCGACGGTCACCGGCTGGCGCTGGCAAGCGCGGGGCACAAGGTCGAAGGAATGCAAGAAGTGATTTTGCCTCGCAAGACCATACTCGAGTTGTCCAAGCTGATGTCAGACAGCGACGATCCAGTCGAAGTGGAATTGTCGCCGACCCAGGCGCGCTTTTCCTTCGGCGGTATCGTTCTCATCTCCAAACTGGTTGATGGCAAGTTTCCGGATTACACCCGTGTCATACCGACCACGCACAACAAGAAACTGTTACTGAACCGAATCGTGCTGCTGCAAGCCCTGCAGCGTGCCGCGATCCTTACCAATGAGAAGTTTAAAGGCGTACGCTGGTTGCTGGTTGATGGTAGCCTGAAGATCATCTGCAGCAACAACGAACAGGAAGAAGCGCAGGAAGAGCTAGACGTGGATTATGCCGGCGAGGCCCTGGATATAGGTTTCAACGTCAATTACCTTCAGGACGTGCTCAATAATCTGGACTGCGATGAGGTCGAGTGCGCTTTGGGCGATGCGAACTCCAGCGCCCTGATCACCGTACCCGGAAACGACAATTTCAAATACGTCGTCATGCCGATGCGCATCTGATGGCTTAGTCCTGAAACCCGATGACTATTCCTACTCACCGACAAATTCGTAACGCAGGTTAAGAGAAGAACAGGAATGACCGACAAAACCAATCCGCAGCATGTAGGCAACGGCGACTATGAAGAAAGCAGTATCAAGGTCCTCAAGGGCCTGGATGCAGTGCGCAAACGGCCCGGGATGTACATCGGCGACACCTCCGACGGGACCGGCTTGCATCATATGGTATTCGAGGTTGTGGACAACGCCATTGACGAGGCGCTGGCCGGCTATTGCGACGACATCACTGTAACCATCCACACGGATAATTCCATCAGCGTCACCGACAACGGCCGTGGCATTCCCACAGGGAAGCATCCAGATGACGACGAGGGTCGCTCGACCGCGGAAATCGTCATGACCGAGTTGCATGCGGGCGGCAAGTTCGACAACAATTCGTACAAAATTTCAGGCGGTTTGCACGGCGTCGGCGTGTCGGTTGTAAACGCGCTGTCGGAGTGGCTGCGTCTTACCATACGCCGCGAAGGAAAGGCCTACAGCATGGAATTTCGCGACGGAGTCCCCACCGGAGCGCTGCAGCTGATCGGTACCACCGAGCGCCGCGGAACAGAGGTGCATTTCCTGGCCAGTCTGCGTACTTTCAGCACGGTTGAGTTTCACTATGACATTCTTGCAAAACGCTTGCGCGAACTGTCGTTTCTCAACAACGGCGTCAAGATCCGCCTGGTGGACCAACTCGCGGGCAAGGAGGAGAACTTCGCGTTCTCCGGCGGCGTGAAAGGTTTTGTCGAGTTCATCAACCGCAATAAGTCCGTGCTCCACAATAATATATTCCACGCGATCGGCGAAAAAGAAGGCATCGTCGTCGAAGTCGCGATGCAATGGAACGACTCGTATCAGGAACAAGTTCTTTGCTTCACCAACAATATACCTCAGAGAGACGGCGGAACGCACCTTACAGGCCTGCGTGCGGCGATGACGCGCACACTCAACCAGTATATCGAGAGTCAGGAACTGGCCAAGAAGGCCAGAGTAGAGACCACCGGGGAGGATATGCGCGAGGGACTGAGCTGCGTACTATCGGTGAAGGTGCCGGAGCCGAAATTCTCGTCGCAGACCAAGGACAAGCTGGTGAGTTCTGAAGTGCAGCCGGTGGTGCAGGAAGTAGTCGCGGCCAAACTGGCGGAATTCCTGCTTGAGCGCCCCGGTGACGCCAAGACCATAACAGCCAAGATCGTCGACGCCGCGCGCGCACGCGAGGCGGCGCGCAAGGCACGCGAAATGACGCGTCGCAAGGGTGTGCTCGACGGCATGGGCCTGCCAGGCAAACTCGCCGACTGCCAGGAGAAGGACCCGGCGCTGTGCGAAATCTACCTGGTGGAGGGAGATTCTGCAGGCGGCTCCGCCAAGCAGGGCCGCGATCGCAAGTTCCAGGCGATTCTGCCGCTCAAGGGCAAGATACTCAATGTGGAGAAGGCGCGCTTTGACAAGCTTATCTCGTTTGCCGAGATTGCCACCCTGATCACGGCTCTCGGAACGGGGATCAAGGACGACTACAATCTTGGCAAGCTGCGCTATCACCGCATCATCATCATGACTGACGCCGATGTAGACGGAGCGCACATCCGCACGCTGCTGCTGACGTTTTTCTACAGGCAGATGCCCGACCTGGTCGAGCGCGGCCATATTTATATCGCCCAGCCGCCGCTGTTCAAGGTCAAGATCGGCAAGGAGGAGCGCTATCTCAAGGACGAGCACGAGTTGGCCCAGTACATGCTCAAGCAGGCCCTGGTCGGTGCGGCGCTAATGCCGCAGGAACAGGGCCAACCGATCACGGGCGAGGCCTTGCAGCAACTTGCTAACTCGTATTTGCTCGCGCGCGCGGTGATAGACCGCATAGCCCGGCTGATCGACAGGGATGTGCTGGTTGCAATTCTGAGAAACGGACTGAAGCTGGACCTGCGCGATGCCGAAGCAGCGCGCGCGAGCGCCGAGGGCCTGCAACTTGTACTCGCCGACAAGGAGATGGTTGTAACCCGGGGATTCGACGAAAAGAACGAGCGCCACCGGCTCCTGGTAGAGCGCAGCGTTCATGGCAACAGCCGCAAGTGCGTCATCGATGAGGACTTCGTGTTGTCCGGCGACTATCAGCAATTGCTCAACACGGCACAATTGCTCGAAGGCCTGATCGGCAACGGCGCCTTTGTCAGCCGTGGCGAAAAAAGGCAGCCGGTGAAGGATTTTGGCGAGGTGATGGCTTGGCTGCTGCAGGAGGTGGAGAAGAATGCCGCCATGCAGCGCTACAAGGGCCTGGGAGAGATGAACCCGGAGCAACTGTGGGAGACAACCATGGATCCGACCAAGCGGCGATTGCTGCGGGTGCAGATCGAAGACGGCATCGTCGCAGACGAAATCTTCTCCAAGCTCATGGGTGACGACGTCGAACCGCGCCGCGCCTTCATCGAGAGCAACGCGCTGATCGCCCGGCTCGATATTTGAAGGCCGGTTCCGATTCGGGCAGGCGGCTCACCCACCTCCCGTCGCAGCGGATCAAACGATATTCAGGTGCTCTATACCCGCGCTGATGTCCCGGTTCTGCGATTCCTTGCCGTGCAGCTTGATGTTGAGCCGCAGGTCGTTGACGGAGTCGGCGTTTCTGAGGGCATCCTCGTAGCTGATCTTGCCCGCCTCGTACAGGTCGAACAGGGCCTGGTCGAAAGTCTGCATGCCCAGTTCGCGTGACTTCTTCATGATTTCCTTGATCTCGTGCACTTCGCCCTTGAAAATCAGGTCGGTGATCAACGGCGAGTTGAGCATGATCTCTATCGCCGCGGTGCGCCCCTTGCCTTCCTTCAGCGGGATTAGCCGCTGTGATATGAGCGCCTTGAGGTTGAGCGACAGGTCCATCAGTAGTTGTGGGCGGCGCTCCTCCGGGAAGAAATTGATGATGCGGTCCAGTGCCTGGTTGGCGCTGTTCGCGTGCAGCGTGCCCATGCACAGGTGACCGGTTTCAGCGAAAGAGACCGCGTGCTCCATGGTCTCCCTCGAGCGGATTTCGCCTATCAGAATCACGTCCGGAGCCTGGCGCAGGGTATTGTGCAGCGCCGCTTCCCACGAAGCCGTATCCACGCCCACTTCGCGCTGGGTGACGAGGCAGTTGATGTGGGGGTGCACGTACTCGACCGGATCCTCGATGGTGATGATGTGACCGTAGCTGTTGTTGTTGCGGTAGCCGATCATCGCTGCCAGCGAGGTCGACTTGCCCGAACCGGTGCCGCCCACCATGATCACCAGGCCGCGCTTGTTCATCACCACGTCTTTAAGCACCGGCGGCAAACCCAGATCCTCGAACTTGGGTATGGTGGTGGTGATCGTGCGCATCACCATGCCGATCTTGCCCTGCTGCACGAAGCAATTGACGCGGAAGCGGCCGATTCCCGCGGGCGAAATGGCGAAGTTGCATTCTTTGGTGGCTTCGAACTCGGCAGCCTGTTTGTCGTTCATCATCGCGCGCACCAGATCGGCTGTGTGCTGGCCGGTGAGTTTTTGGTCCATTACTGGCGTCATTTTTCCGTCGAGCTTCATCGCCGGGGGAAAGTCCGCGGTGATAAACAGGTCGGAACCCTTCTTGCTCAGCATAAGCCGCAGCAGGTCGTACATGAACTTGGTTGACTGGCCGCTATCCATATTTCACCTCGATGACAGTTACGTCCCAAAAATTGCGCCCGGATACTCTGTACCGGCCGGACCTGTTTTCCCTGCTCTTGGCCGCGATCGCGCCCGAGCCGGCCTTCGACACCAACACTGCCGGCTAACCGCCGGGGAAGGTATCCTTGTTGGCGGCTTTGCTGCGTGCCTCGGCGTTGGTGATTACGCCTTTCTTTACCAGATCCTGCAGATTCTGGTCCAGCGTCTGCATGCCAAACTGCTGACCGGTCTGGATCGCCGAATACATCTGCGCGATTTTGGCTTCGCGTATCAGATTGTTGATTGCCGGCGTGCCGATCATGATCTCGTGCGCTGCGACCCGGCCGGAACCGTCCTTGGTTTTGAGCAGCGTCTGCGAAATGATTGCCCGCAGCGAGGTTGAGATCATCGCGCGTATCATGTCCTTCTCCGCGGCCGGAAATACGTCGACGATACGGTCGATGGTTTTCGCCGCCGAGCTCGTGTGCAGCGTGCCGAATACCAGGTGGCCGGTTTCCGCGCCGGATAGCGCCAGGCGGATGGTTTCAAGGTCGCGCATCTCACCTACGAGGATCACATCGGGGTCCTGGCGCAGCGCCGAGCGCAGCGCATTGTTGAATGAAAGCGTGTGCGGACCCACTTCGCGCTGGTTGATCAGACATTTCTTGGATTCGTGCACGAACTCGATCGGATCCTCGATCGTGAGGATGTGGCCTTCCTCGGTTTCGTTTTTGTGATTGACCATCGCAGCGAGAGTAGTCGACTTGCCCGAACCGGTCGGGCCTGTGACCAGCACCACGCCCCGCGGCTGATCCGCGATTTGCTCGAAGATCTTCGGCGCCTTCAAATCGGCCAAGGACAGGATCTTGGACGGGATGGTCCGCATCACCGCTCCGGCGCCGCGGTTCTGCACGAACGCATTTACGCGAAAACGCGCGAGGCCCGGTATGGCGAAGGAAAAGTCGCATTCAAGGTTTTCCTCGTAGAACTTGCGCTGGCCGTCATTCATGATGTCATAAATCATGCCGTGCACGTCTTTGTGGTCCATGGCCGGCAGGTTGATACGCTTGATGTCACCGTGCACGCGGATCATCGGCGGCAGACCGGCAGACAGATGCAGATCCGACGCCTTGTTCTTGACCACGAAGGCAAGCAGTTCAGAGATATCCATTTATAATTGCTCCATGCTGAGTGACGCGCCAGGCGAGAATGCAACTGACCGAGTGGATGCGATTCGCCGCCGGCTTTCCGCGTACACGCCCGCGCCAAATTATGTCCTCAATCGGGAGTAACTTGCAAGTCGTAAGGGCGCGCATCGCTGCGGCGGCGCGGGTGGCTGGCCGCGAACCCGGCGATATTGCTTTGCTGGCGGTGAGCAAGACCTTTGGCGCGGAAGCGGTGCGCGCCGCGTATGCGGCCGGGCAGCGAGAGTTCGGCGAGAATTACGTCCAGGAGGCGCTGGAGAAAATCGCCGCGTTGTCCGATTTGCCTCTGGTCTGGCACTTTATCGGCCCGATCCAGAGCAACAAGACGCGCGCCATCGCCGAGAACTTCGACTGGGTGCATTCCGTCGCCCGCGAGAAGATCGCGCAGCGCCTGGCCGATGCGCGCCCGCCAGGTCGGCAACCGCTCGACGTCTGTCTGCAGGTCAATGTGAGCGGCGAAGCCAGCAAGAGCGGCGCGGCGCCCGAAGCAGTGAGACCTCTGGCTGAGGCGGTGCGGGCGTTGCCGCGTCTCAGGCTGCGCGGCCTGATGGCCATTCCGGAGCCTGCGCTCGACGTGGCGTTGCAGCGCCGGCGCTGCGCCGGACTGCGACAGCTGCTGGGGCAACTCAACGCCGCCGGTTTCGGGCTGGACACGCTGTCAATGGGCATGTCGCAGGATCTCGAGGCGGCGGTGACCGAAGGCGCTACCATCGTGCGCATAGGAACCGCCATATTCGGAGAAAGGAAGCAAGCGTGAACATTACCTTCGTAGGCGGCGGCAACATGGCGGCGGCACTGATCGGCGGCCTCATCGGCAAAGGCCATGCGCCGGCCGGTATCCGCGTGGTGGAACTTCAGCCCGAAGCGCGAGCGCGGCTGGCCGCGCAGTTCGGCGTCACCTGTGTGGACACGGTGGTCGCAGTGGCGCCGTTCGGCGAGGCGGTGGTGCTGGCGGTGAAGCCGCAGCAGATGCGTGCCGCCGCTCAGGGCCTGAAGCCGCTGCTGGAGCGCGAACTCGTGATCACGATAGCCGCCGGTATCCGCACAGCCGATTTGTCGCGTTGGCTTGGCGGCTATGCCACCTTGGTGCGCTGCATGCCGAATACGCCGGCGCTCATAGGCGCCGGCATCAGCGGTCTGTATGCGAGCGCCGCGGTTGCCGCGGAGCAGCGCGCCCTGGCTGATTCAATACTGGGCTCGGTCGGAGCGACGCTGTGGGTCCCGGAGGAAAACCAGTTAGATCCCGTCACCGCCATTTCCGGCAGCGGGCCCGCCTACGTGTTCTATTTCATCGAGGCGCTGCAGCAGGCCGCGCAGGAAATGGGCTTTTCCGCCGAAGAAGCGAGGAAACTCGCGGTGCAGACTTTCGTCGGCACGGCGAAGCTCGCCGCGCAGAGCCCGGAGAGCGTGGTGCTCCTGCGCGAGCGCGTAACTTCCAAGGGCGGCACAACCGAGCGCGCCCTCGCCAGCATGGATGCCGACGGGGTCAAGAGTCTTATCGTGCGCGCGCTCCACGCAGCCAACCAGCGCGCGCACGAGCTGGGCGAACAACTGGGGGCTGACGAATGACGCGCCACCCGCCAGCGCGGCTCATCGCGCAAAATGCAAGGCGATTGTGTTCTAATCGGGGTCTATCGATGCACAAGCGCTACTTGAAGCACCCAATATAAATGCTCGGCCAAATTCTGCATTTTCTGCTCGACACGATATTCGGTTTCTTCGTGTTTGTGCTGCTGGCGCGTTTTTATCTGCATCTCATGCGCGCGCCGTTCCACAACCCGCTGGGACAGTTCGTCAACGCGTTGACGAACTGGCTGGTGCTGCCGGCGCGGCGCTTTATTCCCGGATTGTTCGGGCGGGACCTGTCGAGTTTCGTGCTCGCCTGGCTGATAGAAGCCCTGCTGCTGACGCTGCTCTATTTGCTCAGGGGCGGAGGGTTTCACGCCGGACCGGGAGCAGTGATGGGTATTTTATTCAGTTTGAGCCTGCTCGAACTGGCGCGCTTCAGTCTGTACCTGCTGATCGGAGTCATTCTGATTCAGGCGGTGATCAGCTGGATCAATCCGTATGCGCCGCTCGCGCCGCTGTTCAATGCGCTTACCGCCCCGTTCCTGCGCCCGTTCCGGCGCGTGATTCCGCCCATCGGCAATGTCGACCTGTCGCCGCTGTTCGCGCTGGTCGTCGCACAACTATTGCTGATTCCACTGGAGTACCTCGCGCGCTCGGTGGCGGCTCTGTTTTGAGCTGGTATCAGATCAGCCGCGCCGGCCTTACCCTCCACATTCACGCTCAGCCTGGCGCCAAACGCACCGAAGTAGTCGGGTTGCACGGCGATTGCCTCAAAGTGCGGCTCGCGTCACCGCCGGTGGACGGTAGCGCCAATGCGTGCCTGGTTGAATTTCTCGCGCGCTGCCTGCGGGTGAAGCGCAGCCAGGTAACGATTACCCGCGGCTTGAGTTCGCGCCGCAAGGCGGTATTTGTGGCGGTGGCGGGGCTGGAGCCCGCTGCGCTGCTTGAACCGGTAGGCAAGAAAGGCTGAACCCGAGCGGGTTCGCGGAGTTCGCCGGCGCCCGATCGCCATTGGTGTTTGCTTCAATAAGAGGGGGATACGCCCCGAGAAGGTCCCCCGGGGCAGATCCCCCCCATGCCCGCTGGAATCAGAGGCCGTTTCGGCAATTTTGAAAATGACGCTTAACTGCTTCCGGCGTCGTAGACGATCTGACCCTGCAGCAGCGTGTAGCGCACCTTGCCGGGTAGCTCGATGCCAAGGAAGGGCGTGTTCTTGCCTTGGCTCCTGAGCGCTGTCGCGCTTACCTTGCCGTATTGCTCTGCATCGAATACGCAAACATCGGCCGTGTGGCCGGCCGACAGGTGGCCGGCGTCCACGCCCAGAATGCGCGCTGGGTCGCGGGTGATGCGCGCGAGCGCCTGCGCCAGCGGCACCTTCATTTCGATAGCCCATTTCAGCGTGAGCGGCAGCAACAGCTCCAGGCCGGTGGCGCCGGCTTCCGATTCGGCGAATGGAAGCAGCTTCGAATCTTCGTCTACCGGCGTGTGGTCGGAGCAGAGTGCATCTATGGTGCCGTCCTGCAGCCCCTGGCGCAGCGCATCGCGGTCGCGCGCGCTGCGCAGCGGCGGCTGCAAATGACAATGCGAGTCGAAATAGGCCAGATCCATTTCCGACAGGTGGGTGTGGTGGATACCTACGTCGCAAGTGATCGGCAAGCCGTCGCGCTTGGCTGCACGCACCATCTCCACCCCTTCGCGCGTGGACAGCCGGCAAAGGTGCACGCGCGTGCCTGTGGCGCGCATCAGTTCGACGATGGTGGCGATGGCGACGGTCTCGGCAAATGCGGGAATTCCGGCCAGTCCCAGGCGCGTGGCGACCTCGCCGTCGTGTGCAACACCGTCTTTCGCGAGGTATCCGTCCTGCGGGCGCAGCCAGACGCAGAATCCGAATGTCGCCGCGTACTGCAGCGCCCGCCACAGCACCTGATTGTCCTGCAGGGGTACATCGGCATGAGAGAAGCCGACGCAGCCGGCATCGCGCAGTTCTGCCATTTCGGTCAGCTGTTCGCCGGCCAGGCCGACGGTGAGTGCCCCGATCGGATAGACGTGAGCCAGGTTGAGCTGCTTCGCGCGGTGCTTGAGCATTTCCACCAAGCCGGGTTCGTCCAGCACCGGTTCCGTGTCGGGCGGACAGGCGAGGCTGGTTACGCCCCCCGCGGCAGCGGCCAGCATTTCGGATTCCAGCGTCGCCTTGTACTCGAAGCCGGGTTCGCGCAAGCGCGCGGAAAGGTCTATCAGTCCCGGGCAGACCACCAGGCCCCTGGCGTCGATCACGCGGTTTGCGCCGAAGCCGGTTGGCGCGTTTCCCACGGCGGCGATCTTGCCAGCGGCGACAAACAGGTCCGCCTGGGTATCGACCTTGTTGCCCGGGTCGATCAGGTGTCCGTTCTTGATGTGAATTTTCATCTAGTTCAATTTCCTGCCAGTATGCTCATCACCGCCATCCTGACAGCGATGCCGAACGTCACCTGCGACAGGATCACCGCATGCGCGCCGTCTGCCACAGCGGAATCGATTTCCACGCCGCGGTTTAGCGGCCCGGGGTGCATGACGATGGCGTCGGGTTTGGCCAGCGCCAGTTTTTCCGGCGTCAGGCCGTAGTATTTGAAAAACTCCTGTGCCGAGGGCAACAACGCGCCGCGCATGCGCTCGCTTTGCAGCCGCAGCATCACCTCTACGTCGACGTCGCGCAAGCCCTGCTCCAGGTCGTAGAACACCTTTACGCCCAACTTCTCCGCCCCGGCGGGAATCAGGGTCATGGGTCCGATGACACGTATGTCCGGTGTGCCCATGACCGTGAGCGCGTGGATCAGCGAGCGTGCCACGCGCGAATGCAGCACATCGCCGACGATGGCCACCGACAACCTGGTGAAATCCTTCTTGTAGTGGCGGATGGTGTAGAGATCGAGCAGTCCCTGGGTCGGGTGCGCGTGGCGCCCGTCGCCGGCGTTGACCACGTGCAGGTGGCTGGCGACGTGACTCGCGATCAGGTGCGGCGCGCCGCTTTCCGCGTGCCTTACCACGAACATGTCGGCATGCATGGCCGACAGATTGTCCACGGTGTCGAGCAGCGTTTCACCCTTTGTATGCGAAGACACGGCGATGTTCAGATTGATGACGTCGGCCGACAGCCGCTTGGCTGCAATCTCGAACGTGGTGCGAGTGCGGGTGGAGTTCTCGAAGAAAAGATTGAATACCGATTTCCCGCGCAGCAACGGGACCTTCTTGACTTCGCGCGCGGTGACGCCGATGAAAGAAGTGGCGGTATCGAGTATATGGGTAAGCGTCTCCCGCGGCAGCCCTTCTATGGTGAGCAGGTGCTGCAACTCGCCCTTGCTGTTCAATTGTGGGTTACGCATCGAATTTCAGCCTGAGTTTGCCCTTTTCGTCCCGGTCGAGCACCAGCATATGTCCGGACGGCACTTCCAGTCTGGTGCCTATATATCGGGCCGCCACCGGCAATTCGCGGCCGCCGCGATCGATCAGCACGGCGAGGCTGATCGAAGCGGGCCGGCCGTAATCGAACAACTCGTTCATTGCGCCGCGCACGGTACGGCCGGTATAAAGAACATCGTCCACAAGTATGATGTGGCGGCCGCCGACCTCGAATGGGATCCGGGTTGGTTTTATCTGCGGATGCAGCCCGGTCTTGTCGAAGTCGTCGCGATAGAACGAGATATCGAGCAGGCCCAGCGGCAGCGCGATGCCTAGCGCCGCGTGCAGCAGCTCGGCCAGCCAGGCGCCGCCGGTATGGATGCCTACCAGCGCGGTATCGGCTGTAACATCCGGGCGCAGCTGTCGCACCAGTTCCGCGCACAGGACTTCAGGATCAGGAAGCACCAGGGTCATCGAAATAGCTCTGTAAAATAATCTGCGCCGACACTTGATGGGTGCGCAGTTTGTGTTTGCGCCCCCCTTTCCCCGCAGCTCTTAGCGCTTCTTCGGCCGCCGCCGAGCTCAGGCGCTCATCCACCAGCTTGACCGGCAGCCCGAATCTGGCCTCGAGCTGGCGAGCGAAGCGGCGGCAGCGGCGCGTCAGCTCGTGCTCCGTACCGTCCATCGAAAGCGGCAGTCCCACCACGAGAAAACCTGGTTTCCATTCGGCGACCAGGCTGGCAGCTTCGTCCATGCGCATTGCGCTTTTTTCTGCGACTATCAGCCCCAGGGGGTGCGCCAAGCCGACGCTGGACTCGCCTACCGCGACGCCGGTGAACTTTTCGCCGAAATCGAACGCAAGTACTGTACTGCTGGCGCCAAGGCGGCCGGGCGCCGACGCGTAGCTAGTGGCCAAACCGGTTTCGTTTCCACCCATCAGCGCAGACCCGTCGCACGCCAGCCGCATTTACGCATGTCCCGTGTCCTCCGACAGGTTGGCAAAATCCACGCCCAGCAGTTCCATCGCCGCGGGCAGTTTTTCCTCTGCCGGAAGATCGAAAATGATTTGTTCGCCCGCCGCCACGGTCAGCCAGGCGTTCTGCCCCAGTTCGTGCTCCAGTTGCCCCGCAGCCCAGCCGGAATAGCCCAGGGTGACCAGCATCTTGGCCGGACCGCTGCCTTTGCCGACCGCTTCGAGTATGTCTTTGGAGGTGGTGAGGCCAAGGCGGTCGCGCACATTCAATGTGGAATGCCAATCGCCTAGCGGCTGATGCAGCACAAAACCGCGGTCCGTCTGAACCGGGCCGCCGAAATAGACCGGAATGTCGTGCAGCTCGCGCCGTTCCAGCTTGAGATTGATGCGCTCGAACAGCGCTTGCAGGCTCAGGTCTATGGGGCGGTTGACTACCACGCCGAGTGCGCCCTGCTCATTGTGCTCACAGATGTAGGTAAGGGACTTGGCAAAATAAGGGTCCACCATGTTCGGCATAGCGATGAGAAAATGGTGGGTAAGGTCGATCGCCACATTCGCATTTTAACCCTCCGGCGGGACAATCACAATTTTGGTTTGCGTCCCGTTTCCGAGGCACCGGGGCGCCTTGGCTTGCACTTGCCCTCGACAGCCGATGCGACCTTTTCCCAGTCGCGTACTGGACCGGGGACGAGCCGGAACAGGGGATGCTGTTCGGGTTCAGCCAGCATTTTCCACTGTCGCAGCCAGTCCGGGCTGCGCGCACGCAGTTTCGTCTGCAAATGGCGCCACTCGTAAGACAGCTGGCCGCGACTCTCGGCGATTCTGATCTTGCTGCGGCGCGGGTTTATTTTGGTTCGGTCGAATTGATAGTCCCGCACCAGTGCTTCCTCGTACACCGCGTGCAGGTAAGCCGCTATCGCCGCCAGCGGCTCCGGGTGGGCTTTAAACCGAAACAACTGGGGATGGTTCCCATAGCCGATGGTCTTGCCCTCGAGCACCGCCTGCGCGAGCAGTGCTTCGCGCCATAGGGCAACCAGCCCTTTGGGGTCCAGATACTTCGGGTGCATGGTCCAAAGGCGCATTCGGCCATGTAAGTCGTCAGTTGTCAGCGTCCGGATGCGCGCTTTTGCGCCCCGTCAGATTTCGACCATCTCGAAGTCATCCTTGCGCGCGCCACATTCCGGGCAAGTCCAGTTGATCGGCACGTCCTCCCAGCGCGTCCCCGGGGCGATGCCTTCGTCGGGAACGCCGGCGGCCTCATCGTAGATGTAGCCGCAAATGAGGCACATCCAAGTCTTGAATTCGGTGCTGGAAGATGTTGCTGTCATGACCTGAGTCTAGGTTTGGGTTAAAATAGGGCCGCATCTTACCCTGTTGCCTTGGCTTGTTCCAGCACGGCGCCTACCATGCCCCCCTCCCTGCCCCCGATAGTCCTCAGTTTTGCAGCCACCGATCCAACCGGCGGCGCCGGCATCCAGGCGGATTTGCTCACGCTGTCGAGCATGGGCTGCCACGCCATTACCGTTGTCACCGCGATTACGGTGCAAGACACCGCCGGGATCGAGGACGTGCTGCCGATCGAAGCCGACTGGGTCAGTGACCAGGCGCGTGTGCTGCTGGAAGACATGCCGGTGGCAGCGTTCAAAATCGGCCTGGTGGGCAGCGTGGAGAATTGCGCTGCCATCGCCGAGGTGGTATCGGACTATCCCGACGTACCGCTGATATTCGACCCAGTGCTGGCTTCAGGCCGGGGTGACGAGATCGCGACCGAGGAGATGATCGAAGCCATGCGTGAAATGTTGATCCCGCAGACCACCATCATCACCCCCAATAGCCTGGAGGCGCGGCGCCTGGCCGATGATGGAGGCGAAGAGGAGAAGTCGCTGGAAGACTGCGCCAAGCGCCTGCTGGAGATGGGCTGCGAGTACGTGCTGATCACCGGCACGCACGAGAATACGCCGCAGGTGGTCAATACGCTCTATGGCCAGCAGGGCGTGATTCGCAGCGACAGTTGGCAGCGCCTGCCCGACAGCTACCATGGTTCTGGCTGCACTCTGGCCTCGGCCATTGCCGCCACCCTCGCCAACGGGCTGGACATTCCGGAAGCCGTGCGCGAGGCACAGGAATATACCTGGCAGACGCTGAATGCCGGTTTTCGCCCGGGTATGGGACAGCATATTCCCGACCGCTTCTTCTGGGCGCGCGACGCCGAGGACGGCGAAGACAATCCGGAGAACTGAGGCATGAGACACAGGCTTGCCGGACTTTACGCAGTCACGCCGGATGAACCGGGTACCGATATTCTCGTCCGGAAAGTCGGCTTGGCGCTGCGCGGCGGCGCCTCGGTGGTGCAATACCGAAACAAGGCCGCAGCCCCGGAGTTGCAGCTCGAACAGGGTCGCGCGCTTGCGGCGTTGTGCCGCGCGGCCAGCGCAGCCTTCATTGTCAACGACGACGTCGCGCTCGCGCTGGAACTGGGCGCCGATGGCGCGCATCTGGGCGCAGACGACGGCGATCTCGTGGAGGCGCGGCGACGCCTGGGACCGGACAAGCTGCTGGGCGCTTCCTGCTACGGCCGCATCGAGCTGGCCCGGGCTGCGGCAGACTCGGGTGCCGATTATCTGGCTTTCGGCAGCGTATTCAGTTCCGTCACCAAACCCGGCGCGGTGCGCGCGCCGCTGTCGATTTTTGCCGAGGCGCGCCGGAGCATCGCGCTGCCGCTGGTGGCGATCGGCGGGATTTCCCTGCAAAATGCGCCTCAGGTGTTCGCAGCCGGGGCGGACGCAGTGGCCGTGATCAGCGCGCTGTTCGACGCTGAGGACATCGCCGGGCGCGCAGCCGGCTTTACCCGACTTTATCAACAACTACGGATGCAGCAATGAGCAACGAATCCCTGTTTGCCAAGGCTCAGCAGTTCATTCCCGCCGGCGTCAACTCTCCGGTGCGGGCGTTTCGCGCCGTGGGCGGCGCGCCGCGGTTCATCGCGCGCGGCGAAGGCGCCAGCATGTGGGACACCGACGGCCGGCGTTATGTCGATTACATCGGTTCCTGGGGGGCGATGGTGGCAGGCCACGCCCACCCCGAAGTGGTGGCTGCGGTGTGTGCAGCGGCAAAGAACGGACTGTCATTCGGCGCGCCGACCGAAGCCGAAATCGAAATGGCCGAACTGTTGTGCAAATTGCTGCCGGGCATGGACATGGTGCGCCTGGTGAGTTCAGGTACCGAGGCGACGATGACCGCACTGCGCCTGGCGCGCGGTTTTACCGGCCGCAGCCGCGTGATCAAGTTCGAGGGCTGTTATCACGGTCATGCCGACAGCCTGCTGGTGAAGGCCGGATCGGGTGCGCTCACTTTCGGCCAGCCGAGTTCTTCCGGCGTGCCGCCTGAAATTGCCGCTCATACGCTGGTGCTGGACTATAACGATGCCGGGCAGCTGGAGCGCTGCTTCGCCGAAAGCGGAAAGGACATCGCCGCGGTGATCGTGGAGCCGGTCGCGGGCAACATGAACCTGATCGCACCCAAGCCCGAATTCCTGCGCGCGATGCGCAAGCTATGCACCGAACACGGCGCGGTGCTGATCCTGGACGAAGTGATGACCGGCTTTCGCGTGGGTCTGACCTGCGCCCAGGGTCGATATGGCATACAGCCCGATCTCACCACCCTGGGCAAGGTCATCGGCGGGGGCATGCCGGTGGGCGCTTTCGGCGGGCGGCGCGAAATCATGCAGAAGATCGCCCCGCTCGGGCCGGTCTATCAGGCGGGCACGCTTTCGGGCAATCCGGTGGCGGTCGCGGCGGGCCTGGCGACGCTAAAGCTGGTGCAAGCCCCCGGCTTCTACGAAATACTCGGCACCAGAACGCAGGCGCTGACCGAGGGTTTGGCCGCGGCGGCGAAAAAGCACGGTGTGGTGTTCTCGGCGCAGGCGATCGGCGGGATGTTCGGCATCTATTTCCGCGACAGCGTGCCGCAAAGCTTCGCCGAAGTCATGCAATGCGACAAGGAAGCGTTCAATCGATTCTTTCACGCCATGCTCGAGCGCGGCGTGCACTTCGCGCCTTCTGCGTTTGAAGCGGGATTCGTGTCGGCGGCACACGAGGACAAGGATATCGCCGCGACCGTCAGCGCGGCTGAAGCTGTGTTTGCGACCATGGGCAAGTAGGACTCAAGCGCGAAACGCAACTCCCCGGCCGGCTCCCCTGGGCCGGTTAGTAGCAAGGCGGCTCTTGCCGCCGAGGCTCAACGAGCTTTCAGGTTGTCGCGGATTTCGCGCAGCAGCTGTACTTCTTCCGGCGGTTCCGCGGGAGCGGTAGCAGCGGCTGCCTCATCCGTGCGCTTGAGCCTGTTGATCCAGCGCACCAGCATGAATATGATGAAGGCAAGAATGGCGAAATTGATCGCGATGGTAAGAAAGTTGCCGTAAGCGAACACCGGCACGCCTGCTTTCTTAACTGCGTCAAGCGTCGTCGCAGTACCCGGCGGAATCGCCTTGAGCGCGAAGAAGTAGTTGGAAAAATCCAGCCCGCCGAGCGCCCGCCCGACCACCGGCATGATCAGGTCGTTCACCACGGAATCGACGATTTTTCCGAACGCGGCGCCGATAATCACGCCCACGGCCAGGTCCATTACATTGCCCTTGAGTGCAAATTCCTTGAATTCCTTAAGCATGGTCATGTTTCCCTTTCAGTGAAGAGTCTGCAAATCGTGCACCGAGTGCCGCGCGTGTTGATGCCAGGCTAGACCAGAAACAGCGTGGCCAAGCCCAGAAATATGAAGAATCCGCCGCTGTCCGTCACTGCGGTGATCATTACGCTCGATCCCAGCGCCGGGTCGCGGCCCAGCTTTTCCAGGGCAAGCGGGATGAATACCCCCATCACCGCAGCCAGCACCATATTGAGCATCATCGCAGCCGTCATCACCAGCCCCAGCGACAGGTTGCCATAAATCCAGAATGCGACGATGCCGAGTATACCGCCCCAGATCAGTCCGTTCAGCAAGGCGACGCCGATCTCCTTGGTAAATAGCTTGCGCGCGCTCTGCATCTGGCCCAGTGCGATCGAGCGCACGATCATTGTTATAGTCTGATTTCCGGAGTTGCCGCCGATGCCGGCTACGATGGGCATGAGCGCGGCCAGCGCCACCAATTTCTCGATCGAACCCTCGAACAAGCCTATCACCCGCGAGGCGATGATGGCGGTAATCAGATTGATCGCCAGCCAGGCCCAGCGGTTTTTCACGCTGTCCCAGACCGAGGAGAAGATGTCTTCCTCCTCGCGCAGACCAGCTTGCGCCAGTTGCTCGGCCTCGGTCTTTTCGCGGATGTAGTCCACCACCACGTTTACCGTGACCCGCCCGATCAAACGCCCAACCCGGTCCACGACCGCCGCCGAAACCAGATCGTAGCGTTCGAATTTTTGCGCCGCGTCCTGGGCCTCGTCGTCCGGGTGCAGTTTCATCACCTCGGTCGACATGGCGGCGCTCACCGTGACGTCAAGGTCGGTTACGATCAGCTTGTTGATGGGCAGTGCGCCGATCAGGCGGCGCTTGCGATCTACCACGAACACCTGGTCGGTGTGATCCGGCAGCTCGTCCAGGCGGCGCAGGTAGCGCGTGACCACCTCGAGCGTTACGTCCCCGCGTACGCTGACCATGTCGAAATCCATCAACGCGCCGACCGTGTCCTCCGCGTAGGACATCGCCGCCCGCAGCTGCTCGCGCTCCTCCGCCGAGAGCGACTGGAACACGTCTTCGAGCACATCCTCGGGCAGGTCCGGGGCGAGGTCGGCGATTTCATCGGTATCGAGCTGCTCCGTCGCTGCGACCAGCTCTTCACTGTCCATGCTTTCGATCAGCGTTTCGCGTACCGCGTCGGAGACTTCGAGCAGGATCTCGCCGTCGCGCTCGGCCTTGACCAGGTCCCAGATGATCAGGCGTTCGTCGAGCGGCAGCGCTTCGAGCACAGAAGCGACGTCGGCGGAATGCAGGGCGTCGAGTCTGGAGCGAAGCTGCGCGTAATGCGATTCGGGAATGCCGGCGACGGGAGCCAGACCGGCGTTTTCCTGCGCATCTTCGCCTAGTCGCAGCAGATCGCGCAGCTCGCGTAGGACGGCCTGCGGATCCTCGCGCTCGCTTTTATGGCTGGTATCGATCAAGTTCGCCTCGGCCCGGGTGGGAATGCGGCTGCGCACCCGCAGCCGATTCTAGCAGTCGGGTTATGATTGCAGAACCCGTTTCTGGATATTTTCACGCATGGCCGAAACACGCGCGCGCAGCAGACCCGAACGGGACGTACGCCCGCTCGAAATCTGGGCCTGGGCGATGTACGACTTTGCCAACTCGGGTTACACCACGGTGGTGCTCACCGCGATCTTCAACGCCTACTTCGTCGCGGTGGTGGCTGCCAACGCGCCTTGGGCGACTTTTGTCTGGACCGCCGCCCTGTCGCTGTCCTACGCTTTGGTTATCGTTACCGCGCCAATAATAGGCGCCTATGCCGATCTGCGCGCCAACAAGAAGCGCTTGCTGTTTTTTACCACCGTCGGCTGCGTGCTCGGCACCGCGGCCCTGGCGGGGGCTGGCCCGGGCGATCTTGCGATCGCCATGCTCGGTGTGGTCATATCGAATTTCTTCTTTTGCACCGGCAGCGACCTTATTGCGGCTTTCCTGCCGGAGCTGGCGCGCGGCAGGAATCTGGGCAAGGTTTCGGGTTGGGGCTGGAGCTTGGGCTATATCGGCGGGCTGTTCACCCTGGGCACGTGCCTGGCCTACGTGTCCTGGGCGCAGGCGGCAGGCCAGTCGGCGGCGCAGTTCGTGCCCGGCACCCTGTTGATTACCGCAGTGCTGTTCGCGCTGGCCAGCCTGCCCACCTTCGCCATATTGCGCGAGCGCGCCTTGCCGCAAGCGCCGCTCCCAGGCAGGTCTGTGGCGCGAGCGGCGTTCGCGCGGCTGGCCGAAACCTTGCGCCACGCGGCCCTATACCGGGATCTGCGCCGCTTTTTGCTGTGCATCGTTTTTTATCAAGCCGGAGTGCAGACGGTAATCACCCTTGCGGCGATCTACGCCGAACAGGCGATGGGCTTCAATACCCGCGATACGCTTATTCTGGTTCTGGTGGTCAACGTTACCGCGGCGCTGGGGGCGTTCTTCTTCGGCAATGTGCAGGATCGGTTCGGCCACGTTCCTACCATTGCTTTCACGCTCGCAGCTTGGATCGCGACGGTGTTGATCGCCTGGGCGGCCGATACGAGGCCGCTGTTCTGGATCGCGGCCAACCTCGCCGGGCTATGTCTGGGCGCGTCCCAGTCCGCCGGGCGCGCGCTGGTGGGTTACTTAAGCCCCAAGACTCGCCGAGCCGAATTTTTCGGCCTGTGGGGATTGGCGACGAACCTGTCCTCCATCCTCGGTCCGATCACCTATGGCGCGGTGAGCTGGATATCTCAGGGCAACCACCGTCTCGCCATGCTTATCACCGGCGTCTTCTTTGTGCTCGGGCTGATGATTCTGCATGGCGTCGACGAGCGCCGCGGGCGCCGCGCAGCGCTAAGAGGAAGCTGAGCAAGAGACCCGGCGCGCGTCTGCAACTTGATTCGCGTCGAACCGTAAACGCACTAGGGCCACTGCCGCGCCGCGCTTTCGGGCGATACGCCCGGCACCGAAAGATTGCGCGCGGTATTGATCAGCGCGACATGGGTCATCGCCTGGGGGAAATTGCCTACCAGGCGTCGTTGCTCGGTGTCATAGCCCTCGGCGATCAGGCCGACGTCATTGCGCAGGGACAGCAGATGTTCGAACAGCGTTCTTGCTTCCGCGTGCTGGCCGGTCATTGCCAGGTTGTCCGCGAGCCAGAACGAGCAGGGCAGAAACGCACCCTCGCCGGGCGGTAGCCCGTCGATCGTCTCGGCGGTCGTATAGCGCCGTATCAGTCCGTCTACCGAAAGCTCCGAGCGGATGGCATCGACAGTTCCGCGCATGCGCGGGTCGCCCGCCGGCAGAAACCCGACCAGCGGAATCATCAGCAAGCTCGCGTCCAGATTTTTCGAGCCGTAGTACTGGACGAACGAGTTGCGTTGTGCGTCGTAGCCCTCGCTGCACACCTGTGCGTGCACGGTTGCACGCAGCGCGCGCCAGCGCCCGATATCGCCGTCCATCCCGAAGCGCTCGATCGCCTTGACTGCGCGGTCAAACGCGACCCAGGCCATGACCTTGGAATGGGTGAAGTGGCGTCGCGGTCCGCGCACCTCCCAGATGCCTTCGTCCGGCCGTTCCCAATTCGACTCGAGAAAGTCCAGCAGGACTTTGTGCACTTCCCAGTCGCGCGCCCGCGTCTCCACGCCCGCGGTGTGTGTGAGGTGAAACGTATCCAGCACCTCGCCATATACATCGAGCTGGTACTGGTCGGCGGCAGCGTTGCCGATGCGCACGGGCGTCGAGCCTTCGTAACCGGGAAGCCATGAAATTTCGCTCTCGGGCAGCCGCCGCTCCCCGGATATCCCGTAGAGGATCTGCAGGTCCTGCGGCCGCCCTGCGACGGCGCGCAACAGCCACCGGCGCCAGGCTATCGCCTCGTCGCGATAGCCCGCGTACAGCAGCGCGTAGAGCGTGAACGTGGCGTCGCGCAGCCAGCAGTAGCGGTAGTCCCAGTTGCGTACTCCGCCGAGTTGCTCGGGCAGGGAGGTGGTGGGCGCTGCGACGATGCCGCCGGTGGGTTGGTAGGTAAGCGCCTTGAGCGTGATGAGGGAGCGCAGGACCGGCTCGCGCCAGGGCCCGGTGTAAGTGCAGCGAGCTGACCAGCCGCGCCACCATTTATGCGTTGCCTCGAGCGCCGTCTCGGCAACGATGGTTGCGCGTGCGCGCAGGTGCGAGGCGCGATGGCTCAGCACGAACGGAACGCGCTCGCCCTGTCGCACGACAAATTCCGCGCGCGTCGTCAGGTCTTCGCCATGGATGCGCGCAAGCGTGCGCAGCTCCAGCGTGTCCGGGCCGGCGGTTGCGATGAGCTTGCGCTCCGATCGATGCACCCAAGGAACCACGAACCCGTAATCAAACCGGATGATCAGCTCCATGCGCATCGCAACCTCTCCGCTGAGACATTCGACGATGCGCAGCAATCGGCCGTACTGGTCCTTGCCTATGGGCATGCAGTCGGTTATGCGCGCCGTGCCCGTATGTGTTTCGAACTCGGTTTCCAGGATCAGCGTCGCCTCGCGATAGCGGCGCCGGGTGTGCAGCACCGGTTCGGAGGGCGCCAGCAGCCAACGCCCGTGCCGCGGTTCACCCAATAGCGCGGCAAAGCACGCCGGCGAATCGAAGCGTGGCAGGCACAGCCAGTCGATCGAGCCGTCATTTCCCACCAGGGCTGCGGTACGGGTACCTCCGATCAGTGCGTAGGCTTCGATCGGTAGCGGCATGAGGGGCGCTCCAGGTTGCGTTACGGCAGCTGGGCCGAGGGCATGCGCGCGCGTATGGTTTCGCTGTAGCGCTGCAGGAATTCGGAGTTGCGGTTGCGTTCGTAATAGAGCGGCCGCGGCAGCATCGCCGCCAGGCGTGCCGCCTGTCCGGCGTTCAAGCCGGCCGCGCCGACGCCGTAGTAGTGCCGCGCCGCGGCTTCGGCGCCGAATACGCCCCCACCCCATTCGGCGACGTTGAGATAAATTTCCAGGATGCGACTTTTCTCCATGAGCATTTCCAGCATGGAGGTGATGACGGCTTCCTGCGCCTTGCGCCATAAGTTCTTCTCGCCGGACAGAAACAGGTTCTTCGCCAGTTGCTGGCTGATGGTCGAGCCGCCCGCGACGACCCGTCCCCGCCTCTGGTTTTTCTCCATCGCTTTTTGTATGCCTTCCCAGTCAAAGCCGTCGTGTTCGGAGAACTTGGCGTCTTCGGCCACGATTACCGCGCGCTTCAATTCGTCGGAGATGCGAGCATAGCTTACCCAGCGCTGATTCAGTTTCGCATTGGGGTTTTTCTCGCGCAGGTGCTCCAGCCGCGCGCGCATGAAGCTGGTGCTCTCCGGATTGTGGTCAGTCCAGTACCAGATATGCGCCGCGAACCAGCCCTGGTAGAGGAGCAGGACTATGAACAATGCGCCCAGCGCGTAGCAGAAGGCCTTCCACAGCGACGCCAAGGACCGCCCGATCGACTTAGAGCTCATTGCCCGGTGAGGGGATCAAGGCGGGAAAGGAAGGGTCCCGCCTCCTCCATCGCGCTTCATGCTTCTCCGAGTCAGGGGCGCTCCGGTATTTGTCGGACTGCCTTCCAAGAGGCCATTTCGGAATTGCCGAAATGGCCCCCGAAGTAGCGGAGCATGAGGGGATGTATCGCCTCATTATGAATTGAGCCCTAAGTATCTTGCGTCTGCCGCAGCCGCTGCAACACCGGAGCGGTGTCGGGGCGCAGGCCGCGCCAGATGAAAAACGACTCCGCCGCCTGTTCCACCAGCATGCCCAGGCCGTCGGCGAGCAGCGCCGCGCCATTGCGGCGCGAAAAAGCAAGGAACGGTGTTTCGCCCTTGCCGTACATCATGTCGTAGGCCATAGCGCCGCTTGCGTACACTCCCGGCGGCAGCGGCGGCAGCGCGCCCGCCAGGCTCGCCGAGGTGGCGTTGATCACGAGGTCGAACTGCCTGCCGGCGAGTGCGGCATACGTCCCGGCCTCGAACGCGCCGCGAAAGTCCTGTGCCAGCCGCCGGGCCTTGTCCGAAGTACGGTTGGCAAGCACGAACTGCGCCGGCCGCTGTTGCAGCAAGGGTTCGATCACGCCGCGCGCAGCGCCGCCTGCACCCAATAGCAGAATGCGCCGGCCGGTGAGGGCGCAGCCGAGGTTGTGCAGCAGGTCATATACCAGACCGGCGCCGTCGGTGTTGTCGCCGAAAATCACGCCCTCGTTGAACTTGAGCGTATTCACCGCCCGCGCCGCGTGGGCGCGCTCCGATAACAGGGTTGCGTAGCCGAACGCATCGAGCTTGAACGGCAGCGTGACGTTGAGTCCGCGCCCGCCGCCGGCGCGGAATGCGCTGGCGGTCGCCGCGAACGCGCCAGCCGGCGCGAGCAGCTGCCCGTACATCAGGTCCTGCCCGGTCTGGCGTGCAAACGCCGCATGAATCTGCGGAGACTTGCTGTGCGCGACCGGGTTGCCGATGACGGCGTATTGGTCCGGCATGGCCGTAAATCACTCTCCAAACAATTTGTCACCCGGAGCAAATGTCCAGGTACGGGTGATGACCAGAATATCAGTGTCGCGCTTGATGTTGGCAGGGAAATCGGCGTAGGGAGAGGCCATTTTTACAATGCGTTCGGCTGCACGGTCGAGAATCTGATGTCCGGAGGAACGGTTGACCTCGACGTTTTCGAGGCTGCCGTCGGCCTTGATCGAAACCGTGAGCACCAGGCTGCCGTAGACCTTGCCGCGCGCGCTGTCAGGATAGTTCAGGTTACCGATGCGCTCGACCTTGAGGCGCCAGTCCTCCACATACTGCGCGAAGCGGTATTCCTGCGCGCGCGAGCCTACGAAGGTTTTTCGCGGACGCTGGTTGTATTCTTCGATCTGACGCGCGATTTGCGCCTGCATGCGCGCGAGCGCGAGCGCATTGGTGGCCAGTTCCTGGCCCGACACCGGCGGCTGCGGCGCCTGCGTCGCGGGGACCGGCGCCGCTTGTACGGGCGCTACCACGCTTTTTTCCGCCTTCAGCCGCGTCATCATTTTTAGTTGTTGCGCTTCGAGTTCCCGCACTCGCTGCGCGGCGCGCTTCGTATCGGCGCCGGGTTCCGCTTCCTTGAGCACCGGCAGCGGTGTCTTGGCGCGCCTCATTTCATCGGTATTGCCGCCGCCGTCCAGATTTGCTTGCGCCAGCACGTCGGCCTTCACCGGCTTCGCACGGGTCTTGCTGTTGACCAGCACGACTTCGAGCGACGGGGACGCAAATTTGTCGAGAATGATGCCTGGAAGCTTGAATTGGATGGACAGTACCACTGCGTGGATCAAAATGGACAAGCCCAGCGCGACAGTGAAACTGCGCGAGGACGGATCCATGTCGGCCATGAACCCGGGCCAGCGCAGACGCATGGAATCAAGCGGGTATACGCTATTCAATCGGGCCTCAAAAACTCTTGAAATCAAGCTATTCTATGCTTTTGCGGAGAATTTATCTCAACTTTCAGCCGGTCCCTTGTACCGGGCTTTGACCGCGTTGTCGATCAGATCTATCCCCTCGATTTCGAGCAACACCCGGCTGCCCATCTCTAGGTCCGGCAGCGAGGGCACCCGTACATACAGCGGAATACCCTCGAACTTGACCAGATTGTCGCGCAGCACCTGGGCCTTTGCCAGCGTCACCTGCTCCTGCAGCAGCCAACGCAGGCACCAGTAGTGCTCCATTTTGTTCTGGAACTGGTCGTAGGCGGCAAAGGTCAACTCGAATTCGCGCATGGCCGCGAGCAATTCCGCTGAATTCTTTGCAAATGGCGGCGCCGTGCCCGAGAGGCAGGCGAGCAATTGCCACTGGTTCAGCAGATCGATGTAACGGCGCAGCGGCGAGCTTGCCCATATGTAATGCGACACGCCCAGGCCCTGATGCGGAGAAGCCACGGTCGTCATGCGCACCTTGCCGTTGGACTGTGTGCGGTAGATCGCGGGTACGCCGCGATCGGCGAGCAGTCTGCCCCAATTGTTGTTGGCGCTGATCATGAGCTCGGCCACCAGCTTGTCCAGCGGGGCCCCGCGCCTGCGCTCGACGATGCTTACGCGCTCGTTCTCGACATAGAAGTTGTAGTCGACGCGGTCCTGCTGTGTCGCCGGCTTGCCGCGCGTTGCTTCCAGTTCGAGCGCGAGCCGCCACAGAAAAAACAGTTCGGCCTCAAACGGCAGTTCACCGCGTTCTTCCCCGGCTAGAAAGGCCGCGTCCAGCGCCTCCACCTGATGATGGCGCAGGTTGGCGGAAATTCTGACCCGCTCAATGCGGGTCTCCTGCCCCTCCACCAGGAGCGACAGGGGATTGATGTCCAGGTATAGCGACACAGCCGGGCAGACGCGCCCCTCGGCGAGCGTATAGCGTTCGATTACCTGCGGGGGCAGCATGGTGATCTTCTGCCCAGGAATATAGGCGGTGGAAAGGCGCGCGCGCGCGATCTTGTCCAGCGCGGATCCGGGAGCAAAACCCAGCGCGGGGGCGGCGATATGGATGCCTACGCGATAGCGCCCGTTGGCCAGCCGCGTGAGCGAAAAGGCATCGTCGATTTCGGTGGTGCTGGCGTCGTCGAGGCTGAATGCCGTGATTGCGGCCAGCGGCAGTTCGGGCGGTTCGCCTGCGGCGATGCTGTCGAACATTGCGCCATCGCGTGGAAAATTCTCGAACAAGAACGCTCCCAGATGGTAGTCGTGGCTCGAAGGCAGCGCGCCGGCGCGCTCGAAGAGTTTCGCCGCCGACAACCCGTTGGCCGCACAGGCCAGTTCCATTGCCTTGGTCTCGATGCGATTGCGATCAGGCCGGTAGAGCAGTTGCGGCAATATGGCCTGCAGCGCTTCGGGCACAGTGCCGCGCTGCAACTCGTCCGCCCAGGACCGGATCTGTTCTTCTTGCATCCGTCTTCTTTCAACGCCGGCAAGCGCCGCCTTGAGCGTGTCGGCGGGCGCGGCGCGAAAGCGGCCTTTCCCCTTGCGGTAGAAGTACATTGGCGCCGATTGCAGCCTGAACAGGATGGCCGCGGACTCCAGGGCACTGGGTGCGTGACCGCAATATTCGCGCGCCAGGTCGGCGAAACCAAACTCCTCGGCACCACAGCATTGCCACAGGAAGTCGATATCGATTTCGGCGGCCAGCGTTTCGGCCTTGCCCATGATTTCGGCCAGCGGCGGCGCCTCGAAGCGCAACAGCACGCTCGCCGATTTGATCTTGCTTCGCTTGCCGTGCGCGGCCTCCACTTGCAGCGACGTGTCGCTTTCGGCGAGCACTGCGCCGACCTTGAATGAGCCGGTCTCTTCGTACAGCACGTTCATGGGATCAGAACCGAAGGAATAAGGTTGTTTGAGCGCCGCCACGGCGCCTGACAGGCAGCTTGCAGGGAGGGCGGCCCCCGCGTCGCATCCGTATCAGCGCAGCAGAGCGGTGAAATTATACTCCAGCCGCCCTGCCTTACCCCTGCCGGATGCTCGTCCCGTACAATGGTATCGGCGGCCGCGTCCTTGCCATGGCCGCAGCGGCGGACCAGGAAATACTTGGTAAAATCGCGTCAAACAAGGCAGAAACCACGGAGCCGCAACTCAAAGGATACGCATGAGCGCAGTCGACATAACCATCACCGAGGTGGGCCCGCGCGACGGGCTGCAGAACACCAAGAGTTTCATGCCGACGGCGGCGAAGAATGCCTGGATCAGTGCCGAATCCGCCGTCGGCGTGCGCCAGATCGAGGTCTGCTCCTTCGTTCCGGCGAAGGTCATTCCGCAGTTCGTCGATGCCGAGGAAGTGCTGACGCACGCGAATGGCATTCCCGGCCTGACGCCGGTAGTGCTGGTGCCAAACTTCAGGGGCTGCGAACGCGCCCTCGCGGCCGGTGCCCGCCGGGTGACCGTACCGATCTCCGTATCCGAGGCGCACAGCATGAGCAACGTGCGCAAGACCACGGCACAGGCGGTCGAAGACTTTGCGCGCATGGCCGCTCTGGTGCGATCACAGGCGCAAGCCGAACGGGCGCAACTGGTCGGCGCCTGCTCTACCGCCTTCGGCTGTTCGCTGCAGGGCATGGTGGCGGAGACAGACGTGGTGCGCGTCGCAGTCGCGTTGCGCGAGGCCGGAGCGGACGCCATCAGCCTTGCCGATACCGTTGGCTACGCCAACCCGGAGCAGGTAAAGCGGCTGTTCCGCAAAGTGCGCGCCGCCATTGGTGAGGACTTTCCTATCGAAGCGCACTTCCACAACACGCGCGGCCTCGGGCTCGCCAATGCGCTCGCCGCGTTCGAGGTGGGGATACGCAATTTCGATAGCACGCTAGGCGGCCTGGGCGGCTGTCCCTTTGCGCCGGGCGCTTCGGGAAACGTCGTTACCGAGGACCTGGTATTCATGTTCGAGTCCATGGGCGTCAGCACCGGCATCGACATCGAGCAGCTGATCGCGGTGCGTAACACGGTGTTCGCTGCGCTTCCCGAGGCCGAGTTCTACGGACACATATCAAAGGCCGGGCTACCCAAGGGATTCCAGCCGCTGTCGCGCGCGGCCTAAGCTGTCCGGACCAGGGTAAGGACAGCCCTGCCCTACCCCCGGGGCGCGATTAGGCCGGCGCCAGGCCCGCGAAATCCAGGATCAGCGCGATGTGCTCGGGAAAGCTTTTCAGGCTATGGTCACCGCCTTCGATCACGAGCTGGCGCGCCCCTGCGTACTTTTTCACCGCCAGGCGATAGTCTAGTACCTCGTCTCCGGTCTCGACCAGCAGCAAGTAGCGCTGCGCGCGGACAGTGGACAGATAGAGTTGCTGCCATTGCCGCAGATGATCTTCGGTGAGTTCATACTGCCGCTGCGTATGCAGGTTGCGCTGCACGCCGAGATAGGCGCGCAAATCCTCGTGCGGGTATACAGCCGGGTTGATCAGGACCGCGCGCAGCTCGTGGCGTTCGGCGAGGTAACTTGAGTAAAAGCCGCCGAGTGAACTACCGACCAAAGTGATTGACTCCTGCGGGTGCCGCATTATTTCGGCCTCGACCACGGCGACGGCACGTCTGCCCGAGGTCGGCAGCGCCGGACAGCGGTATTGGTCCTCCAGTCCGCGCTCTTGCATATATCGCTTCAGCAACTGCGCCTTGTGCGAACCGGGTGAGCTGTTGAAGCCGTGCAGATAGATCAGCATTTCAAAGCCGTATTGACCCGCGGTCGAGTCCGATGATCCGGGAAATCAAACAGGGTTTTTCCGGTCTTTCCGCCGGTACTGACCCTGGCGCCGACGCAGCGTAGGCCTCGTTCAGCCAATGGCGCCTATCCGCTCAAGCAGCTTCTGGTGTATGCCGCCGAAGCCGCCGTTGGACATCACCAGCACCTGGTCCCCGGGCCGCGCCGCGCCAGCGATGGCTCTAACCAAGGCGTCCAGATCGTCGTAGCAGGCCGCCTTGGCGCCCAGCGGCGCAAGCGCGCCGGCGGGATTCCAGCCCAGGTTGGCGCTGTAGCAGTACACCAGATCGGCCTCGGCGAGGCTGCCGGGAAGCGCGTCCTTCATCACGCCTAGTTTCATGGTATTGGAGCGGGGCTCGAGCACGGCCAGAATGCGCGCCTTGCCGACCTTGCGTCGCAGACCCGCCACCGTGGTGGCGATCGCAGTGGGATGGTGGGCGAAGTCGTCGTATACAGCGACGCCGGCCGCGGTACCGCGCAGTTCCATGCGGCGCTTTACACTCTCGAACCGCCCCAGCGCGGCGCAGGCGGCGCCGGGGTCTACGCCGGCGTGACGGGCGGCCGCGATGGCTGCCAGGGCGTTGAAACGGTTGTGCTCGCCAAACAAGCTCCAGCGCACCGGGCCCTGCTCTCGTCCCGCGTAGCTGACGCTGAAGGCATCCACCCCCAGCGCTTCCGCCTGCCATCTGCCGCTGCCGCCAAAGTGCTCTACGGGGGTCCAGCAGCCTCGCTCCAAGACCCGCGCCAGCGCTTTGTCGTCGCCGTTGGCCAGGAGCAGACCCGATCTGGGGATAGTTCGAACGAAATGGTGAAATTGCTGCTCTATAGCTGCAAGATCAACGAAGATATCGGCATGATCGAACTCCAAGTTATTCAGTATTGCCGTTTTTGGGTGGTAATGGAGAAACTTGGAGCGTTTGTCGAAGAAGGCGGTGTCGTACTCGTCCGCTTCGATCACAAAAAAGTCGGAATCGGTCAAGCGCGCGGAGTCGCCGAAGTTCTGCAGCACGCCGCCGACGAGAAAGCCGGGGCGCTTGCCGGCCGCCTCGAGGATCCAGGTGAGCATAGCCGAAGTGCTTGTCTTGCCATGGGTTCCGGCGACAGCCAGCACCCACTTCGTATGCAGAATATTCTCCGCCAGCCACTGCGGACCGGAGACATAGGGTTCACCGCGGTCGAGAATTTCTTCCATCAAGGGGTTACCGCGGGTAACCACGTTGCCGACTACCCACAGGTCGGGCGTCAAGCCGAGCTGTTCCGCGCCGTAGCCCTCGATCAAGTCTATTCCCTGGGCGGCGAGCTGGCTGCTCATGGGTGGATAAACGTTGGCATCACAGCCGGTTACCCGATGGCCCGCCTGCCGCGCAATCGTAGCGAGTCCACCCATGAAGGTACCGCAGATGCCGAGAATGTGGATGTGCATGGGCCGAACGCTAGTTGAATTCATCGATCGGCGCTAGCGGCGCAACAGATTCGCCGGCCTGCGGCCTCGGTATGACGCTGGCTGGAGTTTACCGTATTTCGCCCACCGCCCCGCTGCGCTATTATTCCCGCATGCGTACGCGCGGAGTGCCGCAATGCCCAAAGAACAAAAGTTCAAGCAGCAACACATGCGCGCGCGCATTGCCGCGGTCGCGGCGCGCATCATGGCAGAAGATGGCATCGATGACTTCGCCACCGCGAAGCGCAAGGCAGCGCGCCAGTTGGGAGCGGGCGATACCCAGTCCTTGCCCAATAACGACGAGGTCGAGGCCGAATTGCGCGTGTATCAGTCCCTGTACCAGGGCACGGAGCAGCGCGAGCGCGTGCGTTACCTGCGCGGTCAGGCGCTGGCCGCCATGGAGCAGCTTGCGGAATTCAATCCTTACCTCACCGGTCCGGTGCTGAAGGGCACGGCCGGGCGTTACGCCGACATCGATCTGCAGGTGTACGCCGAAAGCGGCAAGGAATTGGAGATCTTTCTCCTGAACCGCAACATTCCCTACCAAAGCTCGGAGTTGCGCCATTACAGCGGAAATCAGGAACTGGCGGTTAGCGTGCTGTCCATGGACTGGGAAGGCACCCCTGTACGATTGGCCGTCTACTGGCCCGGAGATGAGCGCCGCAGCGTCAAAACCTCCCCCCTGGGCCGGCCGCTAGAGCGTGCCAACCTGGAGGCGGTGCGGAACCTGGTCGCAAGCGGTGAATAGACGGCTGCAGACGGGGATTTTCCTGATGGTGGCGGCAGTCGCCGGCTTTGCCGGCTACCATTTCAGTCGCGCCAGGTCGAGTCCGCCGCAAATTGAAGTTGCCGCGCAGAAGCTGATGCGGGCATCGTACGCCGATCTAAATGGCAGGTACCGGAACCTGTCGCCATCGCCCGGAAAAGTCCTGGTGGTGAACTTTTGGGCGACCTGGTGCACTCCCTGCCGGGAGGAGATCCCGGAGCTGAGTAAGATACACAAGAGGTATGCGTCGAAAGGTGTCGAAGTTACCGGTATCGCCTTCGATAATACTTCTAAAGTATTAGATTATGCGGCGAAGATGAACATGGATTACAGCTTGCTGATTGGCACTGTCGAAACTCTGGCCATAAGCAAGGATCTGGGTAACCCGGCCGGGGTGCTGCCGTTCACGGTAGTGCTGGACCGAACCGGGACCGTGACATATACCCATGTGGGTGCTCTGACCGCAGCGATACTGGAAGCAGTGTTGTTGCCGATACTGTAGTAGCGCCCGCATTGCGCGAGACTGCATTGAGCGAACTTCTTTGAAAATCTGGACATTGGAAGCCAAAATGCGGCAAAATTGCATATATGGCAAAAAAAACGCCCAGCGTGTCCGCGCCGAAATTCGCCCGCCGCATCAAGCATGGCCCTAAGGATATATTGGTCCTGCACGGACCCAATCTGAACCTGCTGGGCAGCCGCGAACCCGAGATCTACGGTCACGAGACACTGTTGGAAATCAATCGGCGCTTGATCGCCAAAGGCAGGGCAGCAGGAGTGACTATTGCTTGCTTTCAGAGCAACCATGAAGGTGCACTCATAGACCGGGTGCAATTGGGAGGAAGACAGCAGGTCGCTTCCATTATCATCAATCCCGCCGGTTTCACCCATACCAGTGTCGCGTTGCGCGATGCCCTGGCGGCGGTGGCAATCCCGTTCATCGAAGTCCATTTATCCAATATCCACGCCCGTGAGCCATTTCGGAGCCATTCCTGTTTTTCGGACTTGGCTACCGGAACAATCTGCGGCTTGGGCAGCCACGGTTACGAACTGGCGCTGCAGTATTTCCTACGCCAGACCTAGCATCGTATTCCGGCGCGCAGGGCGCTCGCCGCGCAGCAAAGGGGAACCGTCATGGATTTGCGCAAACTGAAGAAGCTGATCGATCTGGTACAGGAGTCGGGTATTTCCGAGTTGGAAGTCACCGAAGGCGAGGAGAAGGTCAAGATCGTCAAGAGTGGCGCTGTGGGCATCGCCTATGCGGCTCCGGCACCTGTTCAGACCCAGGCGGCGCTCTTGGCGCCGGCGCCGGTTGCCGCGGCCGTGCCTGAGGAAGTCCCGGTCCACCTGGTCAAGTCGCCTATGGTGGGGACGTTCTACCGCTGCCCTTCCCCGGGCGCCAAGCCTTTTGTCGAGGTGGGCGACACAGTCAAGTCGGGCGACACCATATGCATTATCGAGGCGATGAAGTTGCTGAATGAGATCGAGTGCGACAAGGACGGCGTAGTCAAGGCGATACTCGTCGAAAACGGCCAGCCGGTGGAGTACGGTGAACCTCTGGTGGCAATCGATTGAGGCGTGAGGAGCAAGGCGTGAGCGGCAAGACCTCGATCCGTGGTCCGGGCGCAGCGGCGCCGGCGCGCGCCACCGTGGATATCGCGGCCGGCCATGTTTAAAAAGGTCCTCATCGCCAACCGGGGCGAGATCGCCCTGCGCATCCAGCGCGCCTGCCGCGAGTTGGGAATCAAGACGGTCATGGTGCATTCCGAAGCTGACAGCGAGGCCAAGTACATAAAACTTGCCGACGAATCGGTATGCATAGGTCCTGCGCCATCGACGGCAAGCTACCTCAACACCCCGGCGATTATCAGCGCTGCGGAGGTGACCGATTCCGAGGCCATCCATCCCGGATACGGCTTCCTCTCGGAGAATGCTGACTTCGCCGAGCGGGTCGAGAAAAGCGGCTTCGTTTTTATCGGTCCGCGCCCGGACACCATTCGTCTCATGGGTGACAAGATCAGCGCCAAGGCGGCGATGGTCAAGGCAGGCGTACCCTGCGTGCCCGGCGCCGAAGGCGCGCTGCCCGAGCAGAATGACGAAATCATCAAGATAGCGCGCAAAGTCGGCTATCCGGTGATCATCAAGGCCTCCGGCGGCGGCGGCGGCCGCGGTATGCGCGTGGTGCATACGGAGGCGGCGTTGCTGGCGGCGGTCAACCTGACGCACCAAGAGGCGCAGGCCGCATTCGGCAATCCCGCGGTGTACCTGGAGAAATTTCTTGAGAATCCGCGCCACATCGAGATTCAGGTGCTCGCCGACGGATTCAAGAACGCAATATACCTGGGCGAGCGCGACTGCTCCATGCAGCGCCGGCACCAGAAAATAATCGAAGAAGCGCCGGCGCCGGGGATGACCGATCGTCAGCGCGTGCGCATCGGCGAACGCTGCGCCGAAGCGTGCCGCAAAATCGGCTATCGCGGTGTCGGCACCTTCGAATTTCTGTACGAGGGCGGTGAGTTTTTTTTCATCGAAATGAACACGCGCATCCAGGTCGAGCACCCGGTCACGGAGATGATCACGGGCGTGGACCTGGTGCAGGAGCAGATCCGCGTCGCCGCCGGTGAAAAACTGCGCCTGCGCCAGCGCGACATAGTGCTGCGCGGGCATGCCATTGAATGTCGCATCAATGCCGAGGACCCGTTCAAATTCACCCCTTCGCCAGGTCGCATTACCTCCTATCATCCGCCGGGAGGGCCCGGCATCCGCGTCGACTCGCATATCTACCAGGGCTATTTCGTGCCGCCAAATTACGATTCCCTGATCGGCAAAGTCATCGCCTACGGCGAAACGCGCGATCAAGCACTGCGGCGCATGCGCATCGCGCTGTCCGAGATGGCGGTTCAGGGCATCCAGACCAACATTCCGCTGCACCAGGAACTGCTGCTCGACGAACGTTTTGTCAAAGGCGGCACCAGCATCCACTACCTCGAGCAAAAGCTCGCGCAGCAAAAGCTCGAGAAAGGGTGATCCCCTGGCTTGGGTATCGCTCATATTGCGCACCGACGCGCGCGTTGCCGATGAGCTGAGCGACGCGTTGCTCGAGCAGGGTGCATTGTCCGTCAGCGTGGAAGACGCCAGCGCAGGCACCGCCGAGGAGGCGCCGCTGTACGGCGAACCCGGCATGCCGATCGAGACCGCCTGGCCGCAAAGCCTGATCACCGCGCTGTGCGAGCAATATTCGGATCCTGCGCAGCTCATCGCCGCCGCCTGCGCACAAATTGAATTGGCGCCAGCGCCGACCTGGCATGTCGAAGCAGTGGCGGAGCAGGACTGGGTGCGGCGCAGCCAGTCGCAGTTCGAGCCGATTCACATCTCGGATAGACTTTGGGTAGTTCCATCCTGGGCGACCGCGCCTGATCCGGACGCAATCAACCTCGTGCTCGATCCAGGCCTCGCTTTCGGCACCGGCAGCCATCCCAGTACGCGACTATGTCTTCAGTGGCTGGAGCGAAACATTCGCGGGGGCGAGCGCGTTCTGGACTACGGCTGCGGTTCGGGTATATTAGCCATTGCCGCGCTGCGCCTGGGCGCGAGCGCAGCGCTCGGCGTGGACGTGGATCCGCTCGCCCTCCTGGCGGCGCAAGCCAACGCGCTGCGCAATCGGGTCGATGCCCGCTTTATCAATACGGAGATGGCCCCTGATTTTCAGGCAGAGCTCGTGGTCGCGAATATCCTAGCCAATCCGCTGATACTGCTTGCGCCTTTGCTCGCCGGCTACACCACGGGCAGTACAGGGCGCGTCGCGCTCTCGGGCATACTCAAGTCGCAGGCAGGGGAGGTGATGGCGGCGTACGCGCCCTGGTTTGCGATGCGCGTCGCCGCTGGCGACGGGGACTGGGCACTACTCGAGGGCTGGCGGCGGTGATCACGCGCTGTCCTTCCTGTCGCACCCGTTTTCGTGTGAGCACGGAGCAGTTGGCAGTGCGTACCGGGCAGGTGCGCTGCGGCAAATGCGGCCGGATATTCGATGCGCTCGAATATCTCGTCGAGGAGAGCGCTCTGGCGGCCGAACCCGCCGAAGCGCAGGCGCCCATTGCCGTGGCAAGCGCCGTCGTCGACGCGCAAGCGATGGACGCCGAAGCGCAAACGCTGGACGCCGAAGCCGGAAGATCCGAGCCGGTGAAACCTGTTCCGGCACAGCCAGCGAGAGTCGAGCCCGAGGTCGAGTTCGGCGCAGGCTCGTTCGATTTCGGTCCGATTGCGGCCGCGGATCCTGCCGGCCGCCCGCGGCGCTGGCCCTGGCTGTTGGGTGCGATCCTGTTGCTATTGGTATTGCTCGCGCAGGCGGCGTATCAATACCGCAGCGCCATCATCGTGCTTTTCCCCGAGGTCAAACCCTATGCGGCGGAATTGTGCGCGACCCTGGGATGCGAGTTGCCGCTACCGCGGCGCATCGAGCTGACGAGCATAGAAGCTTCAGATCTGCAGGCTGACACGACCAATCCGAACATCATGGTGTTGACGGCGACGCTCAAGAACCGGGCCATTTTCGATCAACAGCTGCCCATGCTTGAACTGACGCTCACCAACGCCCAGGACCAGCCCCTGGTGCGGCGCGTGCTTACGCCGCAGGACTATATCGGCAACACCGCCAAGGCCCAGGCCGGATTCGCCGCCAATACCGAAATGGTGATCAAAGTGTACATCGAAGGCTCGCAGGTCAAGGCTACAGGCTATCGCCTGTATCTGTTCTATCCTTGAATATCCGTTGCAAAATTCATTCTGCAGCGGGGCGATCCAGGGGCCAGGGGCGGATTGTCCCCTGATATCGCAACGGGCCGCGGGGCGACTTCGGTTATCCTCAGCGGTTTTCGAAGCGGCGCGCAGAGCCGTTCGCGCTGCGCACAAAGACGGAATATAAAACCATGCGCATTCTGCTACTGGGCTCAATTGCCTACGACAATATCATGGTGTTCGAGGGACGATTTCGCGAACACATCCTGCCCGACCAGATCCACATGCTTAACGTGGCTTTCCTGGTGCCGGCTTTGCGGCGCGAGTTCGGCGGCTGCGCCGCCAACATCGCCTACAATTTGCGTCTGCTAGGCGGCCAACCGCTGATCATGGCCACGGTGGGCGAGGACGCCGAATCCTATTACCGACGCTTCGATGCGCTGGGCATAGCGCGCACGCACGTACGCGAGGTGGCAGGCACTTACACCGCGCAAGCCTTCATCACGACGGATCTGGACGACAATCAGATCACCGCGTTTCACCCGGGGGCGATGGGTCACTCGCATCTCAATAGCGTCTCCGCGGCGGGCGAGGTCGGCCTTGCCATAGTTTCCCCCGACGGACGCGAAGGCATGCTGCAGCACGCGCGCGAACTGAAGGAGGCGAATATTCCCTTCGTGTTCGACCCCGGCCAGGGCCTTCCAATGTTTTCCGGCGCCGAGCTGCTCGAGTTCGTGAAACTCGCGAGCTACGTTGCAGTCAACTCGTATGAAGGCAAGATGCTGGAAGAGCGGACCGGTTTATCGATCGCGCACCTGGCGCAAAGGGTGGAAGCGCTGATCGTTACCCATGGCGCGAAGGGCTCGGAGATCCACACGGGCGGCCAGCGTCTGGAGATCCCCTGCGTCCAGGTGGATGAAATCGTCGATCCGACCGGATGCGGCGATGCCTATCGCGCCGGTCTGCTCTACGGCATCGCCGAAGGCATGGACTGGCGCTCGATCGGCCAACTCGCTTCGCTCATGGGGGCGATCAAAGTAGGCGCGCGCGGCGGGCAGAATCACCGGGCAACCCGTGCCGAAATCGAAGGGCTCTATCGGCAGCATTTTGATGCGCAACTGGGATAAACGCCGGATTTCATTCCAGCGCAGCGCGCAGCCTGGCGGCATTGACCTCCAGTTGAACTCGCGGCGGATTTTTCGCCGGCCAAGTGAGGCGCATGCCGTCGTTGTTGTATCGCGGCACCAGGTGCAGATGGAAGTGAAACACCGTCTGGCCCGCGGCGACGCCATTGGCTTGGTATAGCGTCAATCCCTCGGGCGCGTAGGCCCTGTTGATCGCCTGCGCCACGCGCGCCGCGGTTTGGAAGGCTGCGGCCGCGAGCCGGCCATCCAGAGCGTATATATTTTCCGCATGCGGTTTCACGGTCACGAGCACATGGCCGGGGTTCACCTCGCCGATATCCATGAAAGCGAGCGTGAGTTCGTCTTCATGCACCTTGGTCGATGGTATGCGTCCGGCGACGATGCCGCAGAATACGCAATCATTCATGAATTGTTCCTCTTTTCGATCGGACCATTAGACGGGCCGGCCCGCGCTTGCCGCGTCCCGGGACGCGCCTTCGCACTATTCTCCCGGCACCTGGCACTGTTCGCACGGGACCTGGAACAGCTTGCGGTCCTCGAGCCGCACAGCGCTCAAGCTTCCTCCCCAAACGCAGCCGCTATCCAAAGCCAACAGGTCGGGCCGCAGCTTAAGCCCGAGTGTGGACCAGTGACCGCAGACGAGCGTGTAGTCGCGGCTGGCGCGCGCGGGCGCGTCGAACCAGGGAAAAAATCCTCGCGGCGCGTCGACGGACTCGCCTTTGGTGCGCAACTCTATGGTGCCGTCCGCGGTGCAAAAGCGCATCCTCGCCATCGCGTTGACGATGACACGCAAGCGGTCGGCACCGCGCAAGCTCTCGCTCCAGGCATCGGGCATGTTGCCATAGAGCGTGGCCAGAAAATCCCGCCAGTTGGCGCCGCGCAGCTCGGCCTCGACTTCCTGCGCCAGCATCTGCGCCCTTGCAATGCTCCATTGCGGCAACAGGCCCGCATGCACCATGGCCCAGTTGCCTTCAACATGCAATATGGGCCTCTGCCGCAGCCACGCCAAGAGCTCCTCGCGGTCCGGCGCCGCGAGTACCTGGTCGAGCGTATCGCCGCGGTGTAATTTCGCGTGACCGGCGGCCACGGCGAGCAGGTGAAAATCGTGGTTGCCCAGCACGGTAACCGCGGTGTCGCCCAAGTCCCTCACCAGGCGCAGGGTCGCGAGCGAGTCCGGGCCGCGATTGACCAGATCGCCGACGAACCACAGCCGGTCGCGCGCGCGACCGAAGCCGATGGCGTCGAGCAGGCGCCGCAGTGCGCCGTGGCATCCCTGAACGTCGCCGATTGCGTAAGTTGCCATAGTTTTCCTGATAACTCGCTGCCAGACGAATCATGCACCGGCAATTCTGGGGGAGTTTGAAACGGGTATCCCCTCGTTTTCCAGCTGGCCCTAGGCCATACGGTCGAATTTGCGATATTGAATTGCCTCGGCTACGTGGGCTACGGCAATCGCTTCGCTCCTGGCGAGATCGGCAATGCTGCGCGCCAGTTTCAGCACCCGATGGTAAGCGCGCGCCGACAGATTGAGCCGGGTAATCGCCTGCCTGAGCAAACCCTCGGCGGCATCCTCCGGACGGCACCACCGGTCGATTTCACGCGTGGCGAGGCTGCTGTTGCTCTTGCCCTGACGCTCCATTTGCACCCGGTGCGCCGTCTCCACGCGCTCGCGCACTTCAACGCTCGCCTCGCCTGCGCTCTGGCGCAGCAAATCTTCCTGCGGCACTGCCGCTACGTCCAGATGGATATCGATGCGATCAAGGAGCGGTCCGGAAATCCTGCCGCGATATCGTGTCACCTGATCCGGCGTGCAGCGGCAGCGGCCGCTGTAATGTCCGAGATAGCCGCAGGGGCAGGGGTTCATTGCGGCGATCAACTGGAACTTCGCGGGAAATTCTGCCTGGCGCGCTGCGCGCGAGATCGACACGCGGCCGGTCTCCAGCGGCCCGCGCAGCGTCTCCAGCACCCTGCGCTCGAATTCGGGCAGTTCGTCCAGGAACAGCACGCCGTGGTGAGCGAGCGAAATCTCGCCCGGGCGCGGATCGCTGCCGCCGCCAACCAGGGCCACACTGGAAGCCGAGTGGTGCGGTGCGCGAAAAGGCCGGCGGCGGAATTGCTCGAGGCGAAAGCCGCCCGAGCCCAGTGACTGTAGCGCTGCGGATTCCAGTGCCTCGGTATCGCTCATGGACGGAAGTATCCCGGGAAAGCGGGTCGCCAGCATGGACTTGCCGGTGCCCGGCGGTCCCGCCATGAGCAGGCTATGGCCGCCCGCGGCGGCGATTTCCAGCGCACGCTTGGCATGCGCCTGACCTTTGACGTCGGCGAGATCGGGATAATCGGGCTGCGTCGTCGCTGCGGTTTCCGCCACGTAAGGCCGCAGGCTCTGCCTGCGAGCGAGGTGTGCGCATACTTCCAGCAGCGTCTTGGCAGGCAGGACGCGTGCGTCGCGCACCAGGCTCGCCTCCTCGGCGCTCGCGTGCGGCAGGACGAAAGCCCGCCCGCGGCGATGCGCTGTGTAGGTCATGGCCAGCGCACCGCGGACCGGTCGCAGATCACCCGTGAGCGAGAGTTCGCCGGCAAATTCGTATTCATCCAGCTGCGTCGCGGGCAGCTGTCCGGAGGCCGCAAGTATGCCTAGGGCGATCGGAAGGTCGAAGCGCGCGCTTTCCTTCGGCAGGTCGGCAGGGGCGAGATTGACAGTGACACGGCGCGCAGGAAACTCAAAATGCGCGTTGACCAGCGCCGCGCGCACCCGGTCGCGTGCCTCCTTCACCTCGACCTCGGCCAGGCCTACGATGGTGAAGCTCGGCAGCCCGCCGGAAAGATGAACTTCAACCGTGACTTCCGGCGCATCCATGCCGGCAAGCGCGCGGCTGTGCAGCACGGCGAGCGACATTCCGATCAGGGATTCGGTTTGCTGGCCCTGGCTTCGAGTTCGGCGACCCGCGACTCCAGTGCGCTGAGTTGTTCGCGCGAGCGCGCGAGCAGCCTGGCCTGGACGTCGAATTCCTCGCGGGTAACCAAATCCAGTTTGCCAAAAAAACTTGCCAGCAGGGCACGCACGTTCTTCTCAACGTCTTTGGCCGGACTTTGCGCCAGCAGCGCGCTGACTTTGCCGGTCAACTCTTCAAACAGGCGGTTCTGCTGCATTAGCGTCTCCTATTGTTCGTCGTTTTTTCGAGTCTATCACGCTAAACACAACGCGCCAGCGGACGAAGCAGTTGATCGCCCCCCGGTGGTGCAGTCAAAAGAACCCCGCACCAAAATAATGCATGACGCGGGTCATTTCGCTGAGCACGCAATGCAACCATTTGAAATGACAGAGATAAGAAAGCTGGCACAGCCTGTGCTAAAGAATGGCCGTAGGGTTCTTTCTAAACTTTGATAAGGGGTATCTACATGCGCAAACTACTAACCGCTTCGGTGATGTCAACCGCGTTCTGCCTGCCGCTGACGGTGCTGTCGCAATCCGCCGCTGCCGCTGACGCTTCTCCGCATACAATTTCCGGAAACTTCGGGATATACAGCCAGTATATCTTCCGTGGATTGACGCAAACCAACCGGGACCCTGCCCTTCAGGGTGGACTCGACTACACTCATGCGAGCGGGTTCTATGCCGGCACCTGGCTGTCCAACATTAGCTGGCTCACCGATTCTTCTTCGGTAACGGGCTATAGCAGCTCCAGTCTGGAGTGGGATTTTTACGGCGGCTACCGCGGCACTTTTGGCAAATCGGACTTCGGCTACGACGTCGGCCTGCTGCAGTACTACTATCCTGGCAGCCACAGCGATACCCTCGCTCCCGGTAGCGTAAAGGCCGACACCCTCGAGGCCTACGGTGCAGTCAGCTGGAAATGGCTGAGCGCAAAATACTCCTACAGCCTGAATAGCAAGACTTTCGGCGTTCCCAACAGCAGCGGCACCTGGTATCTGGATCTGGCCGCCAACTATCCGGTCTCGGACAAGCTGAGTCTGCAGGCACACTACGGCATTCAAAAGTTCGACGGCAGCAATGCGGGTATCGACAACGACACCGTAGCCTCGTACGACGACTACAAGCTGGGGCTGACCTATGCCCTGCCCAAGGACTTTACCCTCGGCGCCTATTACACGGGGACCAGCATGGACTCCACGCAGAAGGCGTTTTACACGAACGTTTCCGACAACCGCATGATCGGCAAGGACACGTTCACCGTCTTCGTGCAAAAGACCTTTTGAACACAGCCCAGGGCGCGTAACCAACGCCCTACTTCCATGAGGAACTGCAATGAAACTAGTCACAGCCATTATCAAGCCGTTCAAGCTTGACGAGGTAAGGGAGGCCCTTTCCGCCATCGGCGTGCAGGGCATCACCGTAACCGAGGTAAAGGGGTTCGGCCGGCAGAAAGGCCATACCGAGTTGTATCGCGGCGCGGAATACGTGGTCGATTTTCTGCCCAAAGTGAAAGTCGAAGCGGCCATCAAGAAGGAAATGCTCGACCAGGCGATCGAAGCCATCGAGAAATCCGCCAGCACGGGCAAGATCGGCGACGGCAAAATTTTCGTTTTCGATCTGGCTCAGGTCATCCGCATACGCACCGGCGAGACCGGCGCGGATGCGCTATAGGGAGAACGGCATGAAGAAATTTCTTACCATAGTCGCGCTGTTCGGCGCATTGAGCCTGGCGGGCGTCACCGCGCAAGCGCAGGACAAGCCCGCCGAGCAGCCCGCAGCCGCGGCCCCGGCTGCTGCTGCTCCGGCTGCCGCGGCCGCCCCTGCAGCCGCTGCAGCGCCGGCAGCGGAGGTCAAAAAGCTGGACGCCGGCAGTACCGGTTGGATGATCACCGCGACGGTGCTCGTCATGCTGATGACAATTCCCGGCCTCGCCTTGTTCTACGGCGGATTGGTGCGCGCCAAGAACATGCTGTCGGTACTGATGCAGGTGTTCGTGACCTTTTCGCTGGTCTCCATCCTTTGGGCGGTATACGGCTACAGCCTCGCATTCACCGATGGGGGCTCGCTCAACTCGATCATCGGCGGCATGGGCAAGGCCTTTCTCTCCGGAATCAAACCCGACACGCTGAACGGCGTCATTCCCGAGTACGTGTTCGTCGTGTTCCAGCTGACTTTCGCGGCTATTACCCCCGCGCTGATAGTGGGCGGCTTCGCGGAGCGCATGAAGTTCTCCGCGGTGCTCTGGTTCATGGCCCTGTGGGTGACCTTCTGCTACGTGCCGATCGCGCATATGGTCTGGGGCGGCGGCTTCCTAGCCGGACTCGGCGCCAAGGACTTTGCCGGCGGCACGGTGGTGCACGTAAATGCCGGTATCGCTGCGCTGGTGGGCTGCGTGATGCTGGGCAAGCGTATCGGCTACGGCAAGGAAGCCATGCCCCCGCACAACCTCACCCTGACCATGGTGGGTGCCTCGCTGTTGTGGGTGGGCTGGTTCGGCTTCAACGTCGGCAGTGAGCTTGCCGCAGACGGTATCGCCGGCATGGTGCTGGTCAACACGCAGTTGGCAACGGCTGCGGCGGTCCTGGGCTGGATGTTCATCGAATGGATGACGCGCGGCAGGCCGACCATGCTGGGCGCTGCGTCCGGCGCGGTGGCCGGACTCGTCGCAATTACCCCGGCTTGCGGTTTCGTGGGCCCCATGGGGTCGATCATTCTCGGACTTGCTGCGGGGGTAGTCTGCTTCTGGGGCGTCTCCGGCCTGAAAAGCATGTTCGGCTACGATGATTCCCTGGACGTATTCGGGGTGCATGGCGTTGGCGGAATTCTCGGCGCCCTCGGCACCGGCATCCTGATGTCGGAATCATTCGGTGGCGTCGGCTACGACAAAGGCGTCACGATGATCGGACAGCTGACCACGCAGGCGATCGCCGTCGGGGTGACGCTGGTGTGGACCGGTATCATCAGCTTCATACTGTACAAGATCGTCGACATGATGGTCGGCTTGCGCGCCGAGGAAAATATCGAGCGCGAAGGTCTCGACTCGACGCAACACGGGGAGGTTGCCTATCACCTGTGAACATAGCCGGGAAACCGCCCCTGCGGGGGCGGATCTCACTAGACGGGCAGCCGCAGGGCTGCCCGTTTTGCTTCATGGTTGCGCTGCACTCAAGCAGGGGCGCGCGCCCGTTTCGCCGGCTTGGCTCCTGAAGCGCTGCGCGTAAAATTGGCAGTACGGCGCCGCATCGCGTCTAGCGCCCTGCGGCCTTTAGCAGTCAGAAACGGCTCGACCAGGAGCCCTATACCTTCGGCCACATACTTGCCCAGGCTGAACTTGCTGCGCAGGGCCCAGTGTTTCAGGGCCCAGGCATGACTGAAAGTTACATACTGGTACACCAGCAGGTATTCGTTGACCTGGCGCATATACCCCCCGGCAATGCAGGCGCGCAGGCAGTCCTGCAGCAGGCGGTTGGTCCGGAGTTCGTCCTGCTTTACCAGGGTCCTGCGATCGGCGCGCAGCGATTTGGTGGAGCGGTATGCAAGAACGGTCGCTTCGCGCAATCCATCCACGATGGTGCAGTAAGCCCACAATGCCATGCATAGGCGCTCGACCGGGTGCTCGACGCCTTCGAGGCGCGGCGGGATTTCCTTTTCGTACCTCTCGAGTACCAGTTTCAGCGAAAGCAGCAGGACGTCGTCCTTGTCGCCGAAATACTGGTAAATCAACCCGGTGCTCACGCCGGCTTCGCGGGCAATCTGCGAGATCGTGGTGGTGTAGTAGCCCTTGTCAGAAAACAATTTGACTGCCGCGCGCAGAATCTGTGCGCGCCGCTCGCCCACCAGCTTGACGTCGGTAACCAGGCTTTCCACATGTCCGGGCAACTTCATTGTTTCACTCCATGTGGACGGCAACCCAGGGCCAGTCCGGCGAGCGCACGGACGACGCCGGGTTCTCGCCTCCGTTCCGGCGCCCGCCGCTCGCCCGGTTCCGGCACGAATGCCGACCCGTGACCAGTTTCAAAGCTCGATTCGATACGAATTGATATCCCCCGGGCGGCTTTTCTCCTCCCCCGTCACGAAGGGCCACGCAAGAGGAACCGAGACCTTCGGGCGCATTTCCAGCTATTCCCCCGGGTACGGACCCTTTGCGCAAAATTGTGAAAATCGCCCCTTAGTTGCCTTCAAATGCGGGCTTTTGCTTGGCCACGAATGCGTTATAGGCGCGGGTGAAGTCCTGGGTCTGCATGCAGATCGCCTGCGCCTCGGCCTCGGTCTCCAGCGCCTGCTCGATGGTCTGGTTCCACTCTTGATGCAGGCATTTCTTGGTCATGGAATGGGCGAATATAGGTCCGTCGGCGATCTCCTTGGCCATTGCGTGCGCCCGCGCGAGCAGCTGGTCTTTGGGCACGATCTCGTTGTAATAGCCCCATGCATGTCCTTCCTGGGCCGACATCGCGCGCCCGGTGTAGAACAGCTCCGATGCGCGTCCCTGGCCGATGATACGCGGCAGAATCGCGCAGGCGCCCATGTCGCAGCCGGCGAGGCCGACGCGCACGAACAGGAACGCGGTCTTGCATTCCGGCGTGCCGTAGCGCAGGTCGCTCGCCATCGAAATAATCGCGCCCGCTCCGGCACAGATGCCGTCGACCGCCGAAATGACCGGCTGCGGACAAGTGCGCATCTCCTTCACCAGATTTCCGGTCATGCGCGTAAACGCGATCAGCCCGCTCATGTCCATCTTGGTCAGGGGGCCTATGATTTCGTGCACATCGCCGCCCGAGCAGAAATTGCCGCCCTCGCCGGTGAATACCACAACGCGCACGTCTTGCGCATACTGCAGCTTGTGGAACGTGTCGCGCAGCTCCGCGTAGCTCTCGAGCGTGAGCGGGTTCTTACGTTCGGGACGGTTCAGGGTGATCGTGCCTACGCGGTCTTTGACTTCCCACTTGAAGTGCTGAGGACGCCACTCGGCGGCTTTGAGTTTGTACATTTGGTTCTCCGTATTGCGGTTAAAAGGAAATAGGGTGGTGTCAGCCGGCCAGGGTGAGCCCGCCGCTGACGCTCAGCGTTTGCCCGGTGATGAAAGCCGCCCGGCTGCTGGCAAAGAACAGCACGGCATCGGCGATCTCCGAGGGTTGCGCCAGCCGGCCCATCGGCGTGACGCGGACAAAGGCTTCGCGGTGCTTCTCCGGCACCACGGCCAAAAGCGGGGTGTCGGTCGGGCCCGGGCAGACGCAGTTCACGTTGATGTTGAAGCGCGCCATTTCTCGTGCAAGCGACTTGGTAAATGCGATTGCGCCGCCTTTCGCGCCGGAATAGACCGACTCGCCCAGGCTGCCGACCCGGCCGGCGTCGCTGGACACGGTGACAATCTTGCCGGACTTGCGCTCGATCATGTCATCCAGGAACGCGCGCGCCACCGCGATCGGTCCGAACAGATTCAGATCGATTACCTTGCGCCAGAAATCAGGCGAGTTCTTGACGAAGGGCTCTATTTTGCCCCAGCCGGCAACATTGGCGACGATATCGACATGCTCCCGCTTCGCATAGGCCGCCTTCCTGAATGCCTCGATCGAGTCGAGGTCGGTAACGTCGAGCCGGATGAAATCGGCCCCCAGACCCTTGGCGCGGATTGCCGCTGCGCCCTGCTCGCCTGCCTCCACGGCAATATCTCCGAGCAGCACGTGCGCTCCTGCCTGCGCCAGGGTTTCGGCGGTCGCCCGCCCGATTCCCGAGGCCGCTCCGGTGACCACCGCCGTTTTGCCGTCTAGTCGCATATTTTTTGCTCCGTAATAAGAGAATCGGATTCAGATTTCGGATCAGTGCAGCCAGGCACCGCGCGCGAAGCCTTTTCAGCAGCGCCGGCGTCGGCTACAATCCAGATGAATGAATATTCATTCAGTCAGCCAAAATTTACATGAAACAGGCCAAGAATGCAACAAACAAAGCGAGCGCCGGCGCTCGCGCACCGCAGGTCGCGAGCCCGCCCCGCGCCGGTCCGCGGATGGAAATTGACACGACAGGCGCAAATCAGCATAGTGTGCCGAACAAACGGTCGGATCGTGCGCGCGTCGGACGTCGCTGCGGTGCCCGGCACCTCGAGGAGATTTCGTGCATAACAGCGGACGCGCTCTGGCCGACGCCGCCCCGGCCGGGGCAGGCAACGGTATTTTTGAGCAGCCGCTCAAGGCCGCGATGCCGCTGAAGGGACCGGGCGAGCGCGATTGCGACGATCGTGCGCGTTCTGCCGCGCATCCCGCGCGCGTGATGCTGTGCCGCGTCGACAGCCTCACGGACCTGAGCCACGACACCCGCGAGCTTCGTCTTGCGATCGAAGACGGCGGGCGGTTTGGATTTTTCGCGGGCCAGTACGCCCAAATCGAGTTCGCGCCGGAGTTTGCCAGATACTATTCCATGGCGAGCACTCCCGCGGAGGAACAGCTGCTCTTTCACCTGCGCCGCACGCCCGCGGGCAAGGCCGGTTCCCATGTTGCGCAACAGCTCAGGCCTGGCGACAAGGTCAGGGTATCCGGGCCGCTGGGATATTCCTATTTGCGCGACGGGCACACCGGGCCCGTGTTGTTGATTGCGGGGGGCAGCGGCTTAGCGCCGATGCTTTCGATTCTGCGCACTTTGCTCGCGCGCGACGCAAACGCGCGCGTGGTACTGTATTTAGGCGTACGCAGCGAGCGCGATGTCTACCACGAACACGTCCTCGCCGGCCTTGCGCAGGAGCACGCCAATTTTTCCTATGCGATTGTGTTGTCGGAGCCCGATGGCGCAAGCGTTCGCCGCCGCGGTCTGGTGCATCAGGCGGTGGCGGATGATCTTGCCGATGCCTCGGCCTACACGGCCTATCTTGCCGGGCCGCCGGCGATGGTCGAGGCTGCCGGCCGGCTGCTGCTCGGCCGCGGCGTGGCCGGGTGCGACATCCACGGGGATGCCTTTCGCCATCAGCCATCAGGAGGATGATTCTGCATGGGTACAATGCTCGCGCACATCGATAGCCGGGGTTGCCGCGATTGCGTCGCAGACGCGGATTTGAATTGAGCTTTGCTGGATTTTGCACGCCGGGGCGTTCCGGCCTTCTTGAAAAGGAGCATGGAGTGAATTACGTAGTCGAAATGTGGCAGCAGCCTTCGCTGCCGGTGCTTGGTTCCAAAGACCGTTTTCCGGTGCGGCGCATATTCTGCGTTGGCCGCAACTATGTCGAACACCAGAAGGAAATGGGCGGCGACGGTCGCGAGCAGCCGTTTTTCTTTTGCAAGGCGCCGCACGACCTGCTGCCGGTCGAGGCCGGCGCGAGCGCCAATCTCTGCTACCCGCCCATGACCAGCAATTATCACTGGGAAACCGAGATGGTTGCACTGATCGGCAAGGGCGGCTACAAGATCGCGGCCGAGCGCGCCAACGATCACGTGTGGGGCTATGCGATCGGCCTGGACATGACCCGCCGCGACCTGCAGCAGCAGGGCAAGGACAAGGGCCGTCCCTGGAGTTTCGGCAAGGATTTCGACGAGGCCGCGCCCTGCGGACCAGCCACGCCGGCGAGCAAGATAGGACACCCGTCCAAGGGTAAGCTCTGGCTCAAGGTGAACGGCGAGTTCCGCCAGCAATCCGATATCGATCAGATGATCTGGAGCGTGCCCGAGCAGATAGCTTTCCTGACGCAGTACTACACGCTAGAGGCCGGCGACGTGATATTCACCGGGACTCCAGCAGGAGTGGGCGCAGCCAAGACCGGGGACGAACTCGTCGCGGGCATCGACGGCCTGGGCGAGTTGCGCGTGAGCGTGGTCGCGCCGCGCTAAACCGGGGCGCCGCAGCGCATGAACGCCGCCGCATATTTGCTCGCCACCGGGCATTCCGGCGCAATCGCGCTGGAGTGCGGCGCGCAGCGTCTGACGTATGGCGAACTGCGCGACGCGGTCGCCCGTGCCGGCGGCGCCTGGCGCGCGCGTGGACTTGAGCCAGGCGAACGCGTGCTGGTGTTCGCTCCGGACGGCATCGCCTGGGTGATCGCCTATCTGGGCGTGATCTGGGCGGGCGGCGTCGCAGTCGGCCTGAACTCGCGCCTGTTCGAGCGGGAACTGTCGGTGGTTCTGTCGGAGGCAGGCGCGCGCTTCATCTGGTGCAACGAAAGTTCGCGCGCGCTGCTGGAGCGCCTGCTCGCCATCGTCGCCGACCCGCCGCAATTGGTCATCGATGCGCAATGGAGCGCAGTCCTGCCGGCCGCCGGCGCCATCCCCGCAGCCGAATTGGCCGAGGATGCTGCCGCCCTGTGGGTCTACACTTCCGGCACCACCGGCCTGCCCAAGGCGGTCATGCACGCGCAGCGCAGCGTAATCGGCAGCGCCGATTTCGGCCGCGACATCCTTGGACTGAACGCCCAAGACCGCATTTATGCATCGTCCAAATTGTTTTTCGCCTATTCTCTCGGCAACAGTCTATGCGCCGGCTTGCGCCTGGGCGCTAGCGTGATCCTCGATAGCGAATGGCCCACTGCCGAGGGGGTGGCGCAGGTGGTCGAACGGCACCGGCCGACCGCGCTGTTTTCGGTGCCTACGCTGTACCTCAAAATGCTGCAGGCCGGCGTCGCTGCGCGGTTTGCAGCGGCCGGCGTGCGCCGCTATGTGTCCGCCGGTGAAGCTTTGCCGGCAGCGGTGCGGCGCGAATGGCGCGAAGCGAGCGGCGTTGCGCCGGTATCGGGCTACGGCGCCTCCGAAACCGTGGTCCTGGTGTTCTACTGCGATGACGACAGCGCATTGCTGAAGCCGTCGCCGCGGCTGGAATATCGCGTGCGCGAAAGAGGCGATGCGGCGGCGCCGCAGCGCCTGTGGCTGCGCCATCCCTCGATTGCGCTGGGATACTGGCAGCGACCCGAAGCCGAGCGCGACAGCTTCGAGGACGGCTGGTTTTCGCCGGGCGATCTGTTTCGGCGGCGCGGCGACGGAACGCTGGAGCTTTGCGGGCGGGACGACGATATGCTGAAAATCTCCGGGCAGTGGGTGAGCATACTCGATGTCGAACAGGCGCTGCTCGGCGCGAGCGCCGGCTGCGTGGAGGGACTCGCGGCGGTAGGCTTTGAAAACGCCGAAGGCCTGGTTTCCATCGCGTTGTTCGCGGTGGCTGCTGCGGGAAAGGAAGTGCAGGCACATGAGCGCCTGGCCGCGGGCATCGCCGCGCTGCCCAAACTCAAGCGGCCGCGGATGGTAAAGTGGGTGGGTGAGCTGCCGCTCACCGCAACGGGCAAGCTGCAGCGGCGCAAGCTCAAGGAACAGCTGTCGCGCGATGCCGGATGAGTTGCATTTTCGATTTATCATCGTTTCGTTAACCAGATAGCAGGAGTAGCCGTGCTGCCACCACGCATAGATACCAAGGCCGTGCAGGCCGCAATGGGCGAATACGCCGATGACAAAGAGACGCTCGCGCAGCGCGCCGCGATCTACCAGGACTTGATCGGATTCGTTCCGCCGCGCATCGAGGCGCGGCTGAATGTAACCGGCGCGCTCGACCCGCAGATGCTGGACCTGCAGGAGCGCATCCGCGAGCACGGCATGTACCCCAAGTGTTTCGACGTCAAGACCGCGCAGATGATGCTGTTCGGCATGCTGCTGATGGACCTGAGCGATGCTGCGCCGCTGCACGCGATCGCGGCGCGGCGCGCCGGCGCAAGCTGGGAGGAGCTGCAGGGCGTGATCAACCTCTGCTTTCTGTTTCGCGGGCTGCCCGCGGCCAACCGCGGCGCGGAAATCCTCGCCAACCTCGCCAAGCGCGAGGCCGAGTCGAAGCCAGCTTGAGCGCGCGCACGCCATGACTCCGGGAATCGTCGCCGCTGCCGCAGTACCCCACGTCCCGACGCTGGGCCTGCCCGAGAATACACCGGATTTCCAGCTCACCCTGGTCGAAGGCGAGCGCGCGCTGGGCCGCGTTCTGCGTGAACTGAAACCGGATCTTTTCGTGGTCAATTCGTCCCATTGGGTCTGTACCTTCGGCTGGTACGCGACCTGCCAGAGCCTGCACCAAGGGACTTGTGTCGCGGACGAAGCGCCAGACCTGATTCCGGGCATCGCTTACAAGCGCAAAGGCGATGCGGAGTTTGCCTCGGCGCTGGTCGATGAATGGCAGGCACGGGGAATTCCCGGCGGCCGCAACGATACCCCGCATTACGCCTGGGATTACGGCAGTCTGGTGCCCCTGCTGCATCTGGACCCGGAAGCGGAGGTTCCCGTGGTGCAAATCCCCACGGTGATTCTGTCGGATCTTGCCGAGTGCATGCTGGCCGCCCGTGCCGTGCATGCAACCGCGAAACGACTGGGCCGCCGCGTCGTCTACATCGCGAGTTCGGCTTTCAGCCATGCGCTGGTACGCGGGCGCCACCTGAAGCCCACGGCCGAACGCGCGGCGCTGGATCAGAAGTTCATCGGTCTGCTTAAACGCGGCGCGGTGGGGGAGGCGATTGCATGGCTCCCGGAATACAGCCGTGCCGCCGTCGCCGAAATGAACGGAAAGCCATTGGCCGGCATGCTGGGCGCGCTGCAGGCCCTGGAGGAAGAGGGCGCACGGTTGGAGGGGGAGCAATACGGCGGATATGCGCAGTCATCCGGCAGTGGCAACGCCAATGTGGTGGTGTGGCGCCGCTGAGCGGCAGAATGATTGAACACCCGGCATCCGCCGGAGGCGCATGCGGCGGGTGACTATTGCGTCTGGCGGCAATGGGTCTCGCGCACGAACACCAGCAATACCATAGCGGCTGCGAGCCAGACCAGCATCAGCATAAAGCCGGCGCGGTAGGCGCCGAAATCGTAGACGCGCACGCCGTCTGCAAACGTGCCGGTCCAGCGCCGGTCGAGTATCCATCCGACCGCGGGTTGCATGATCATGCCCCCCAGCATATTGCCCATATTGGCGATGCCGCCGGCAGTGCCGGCCAGGGCTGCCGGGCTTGATTCCTTGGCGATGGCAAAACCCACCATTACCGCAGATGAAGCGCAACCGATGAATCCGAGCAATATGACCAGCAGCGACAAGGGCAAGTTCGGCACCAACAGGGCAATGCACCAACCCGCGGCGGCGAGCAGGGCGCCGAGGGCATACAAGGGTTTGCGCCGGCGCAGGCGGTCGGACAGCGCGCCTACGAACGGCCCTGTCACCGCCCAGCAAACGAGCAGCAGCGAGGTGATCATGGACGCCTGCGAGGTACTGATCCGATAGTGCGTGCTCAGAAACGGTACGCCCCACAATCCGCCGAAAGTGAGCGCCGGTCCCGATACCGCGCCCGAGATCAGGAACACCAGCCAGACATTGCTCGTCGTGAGCGTCTGCCTGATGCTCTGCAGGATCGGCGCGTGGCGGGCGGGCGCGACCGGCGCGTAGCTGGCATAACCCCGCTCTGCAGGGTCGTCGCGTACTGCGACCCAAATCGCCACGGCCAGCAGTCCGGTCAACGCTGCGGCGAAGCACATCACGTTGCGCCAGCCGAACGCATCGACCATCAGGCGCAGCGGCACGCCGGCCGAAACTGCACCAAGGACGCCGCAGGCCAGCGCCAGGCCGGCGATCATGGCAAAGCGCGTCGGCGCAAACCAGTGGCCGGCGAGCTTGAGCATGGAGACGAATGCAACCCCGACCGAACCGCCGATCAGCAGGCGGCCCAGGCCCGCGGCGGCGTATGCGGGCGCGAGCGCAAACAGCAGCGTGCCCGCCGCTGCGATCGCCGCGCCTGCGGTGAGCACGCGCCGCGGCCCCCAGCGATCGGCCAGCAGGCCAGCCGGAATCTGAATCGCGACATAACTGTAGTAATAGAATGCGGACAGATTGCCCAGCGCCGCCGCGCCTAGCGTGAACTCGCTCATCAGCTCGCGCGTGATCACCGCCGGGGCGACGCGCTGATAGAAGCCGATCAGGTAGAAAGCCGCGCCCAGGCCCCAAATCGCAAAGGCAAGGCGTAGCGGCGGAAAAGTTCGCTCGGGTGAATTCAAGGCAGGAATGGTTAGGCGGAATCGGGCGCCGGCGTCATCCCCGCGCGATGCTGATTAGCATTGCTCCCAGGGCAGGCCTTCGTGACGCCAGCCGGTGATGGAGTTGCGCCGGTGTTGCTCGTTCAACTCGCCCTCGAAGCCGTGCAGCACGTTGTACACCTGGGTGAAGCCGGCCTTCTCCAGCGCCGCGCCGGCGTCAAGAGACCGGTTGCCGCTGCGGCAGATGAGCACCAGCGGGCGGTCGACGCTGGCCGCCTTCTTCACGTGGCCGACAAAATGCGGGTTAATCTCCCAGTCCGGACCGTCGTTCCAGGGAATCATGATCGCGCCCGTCGGATGTCCGACAAACAGGAACTCCATCTCGCTGCGGCAATCGATGAATATCGCACTCGGGTTCTGGTGCAGAAATTCGTAGGCTTCGTTGGGTGTCAGGTGCTGCATGGCCCGCCTTTCTCCCGGAAAAGCGCTAGTATAAGGCCAGCCGCCCAGGCAGGCGAATCGGCGTCCGCCCGGGTGGACATACATTTCAGCGGCGGGCTAGAATACGCCATCGCGCCGATTTGATGTCAGATTGCGGGCGCCGCCGGCTCCGGCCGGACGAAAAATAAATTCTGCTAAAGCGCGGGAACCCGTACCTGGCTGGCAGGGCGGGTTTTTTTATTTGCAGGTCTCATGGACGATGAACAAGGCTGCACAACTAGAACGCCTGCTCGGCGAGCGCATCCTGATCCTGGATGGCGCCATGGGCACCATGATCCAGAGCTACAAGCTCGCGGAAGCAGACTATCGCGGCGGGCGTTTCGCCGCTTTCGCGCGCGAGCTCAGGGGCAACAATGATCTGCTGACGCTGACCCAGCCGGGAATCATCCGCGAGATCCACGACGCCTATCTCGATGCGGGCGCCGACATTGTTTCCACCAACACCTTCAACGCCAATGCGCCGTCGATGGCCGACTACGGCCTGCAGGAACTGGTGTACGAAATCAACCGGGAAGCGGCGCGCCTTGCGCGCGCGGCTGCGGACGCTTGCATGCATGCGGCGCTGGAACGGCAATGTTTCGTCGCCGGGGTGCTCGGCCCCACAACCAAGACAGCCTCGATTTCCCCGGACGTCAACGACCCTGGTTTTCGAAACATCGATTTCGACACCCTGGTCGCTGCCTACGGCGAGTCGCTGCGCGGACTGCTGGACGGCGGCGTTGACCTGATCCTGGTGGAGACGATTTTCGATACGCTCAATGCCAAGGCGGCCCTGTTCGCAATCGATTGTGCGTTCGAGGAGCGCGGCCGGCGCTGGCCTATCATCGTCTCCGGCACCATCACCGACGCCTCCGGGCGCACCCTGACCGGACAGACGCCGGAAGCGTTCTGGAATGCGGTACGCCATGCGCGGCCACTGGCAGTGGGCCTCAACTGCGCCCTGGGCGCCAAGCTGATGCGGCCGTATATCGAGGAGTTGTCCGGCGTCGCCGACACCTATCTCAGCTGTTACCCCAACGCGGGGCTGCCCAACCCCTTGTCGGAGACCGGCTACGACGAGACGCCCGACTATACTTCCGGACAGCTGCAGGAATTCGCCCGGAGCGGCTTTCTCAATATCGTCGGCGGCTGCTGCGGCACCACGCCTGCCCACATCAGGGCGATTGCGCGTGCAGTCAGAGACCTGCCGCCGCGGCAGGTGCCGCAAATCGACAAGAAGCTGCGCTTGTCAGGCCTGGAGCCGCTCAACATCGGCGACGACTCCTTGTTCGTCAACGTAGGCGAGCGCGCCAATGTCACCGGCTCCAGGGCGTTCGCCCGTCTGATTCTCGCCGGCAACTACACCGAGGGCCTGGCGGTGGCGCGCCAGCAGGTGGAAAGCGGCGCGCAAATGGTGGACGTGAACATGGACGAGGCCATGCTCGACTCCGAAAAAGCCATGGTCACCTTCCTCAATCTGATCGCCTCCGAGCCCGACATCTCGCGCGTTCCGCTGATGCTCGATTCGTCCAAATGGTCCGTGATCGAAGCCGGGCTGAAGTGTGTTCAGGGCAAGCCAGTGGTGAATTCGATCTCGCTCAAGGAAGGAAAAGACGAGTTCGTGCGCCAGGCGAAACTGGCGCGCCGCTACGGAGCGGCGGTAATCGTCATGGCGTTCGACGAACAGGGCCAGGCCGACAGCCTGGAGCGGCGCAAGGCCATCTGCCGTCGCTGCTACGACATCCTCACCGGGGAAGTCGGCTTTGCGGCTGAAGACATCATCTTCGACCCGAACATCTTCGCCATCGCCACCGGCATCGAGGAACACAGCAACTACGCGCTCGATTACATCGAGGCGACACGCTGGGTCCGCGCCAACCTCCCCTATGCCCGCATTTCGGGCGGCGTGTCCAATGTTTCCTTCTCCTTCCGCGGCAACGACCCGGTGCGAGAGGCCATACACACGGCCTTTCTCTACCACGCGATCAAGGCGGGGATGTCCATGGGCATCGTCAATGCCGGCCAGCTGGGCGTATACGAGGAAATACCCAGGGATCTGCTCGAGCGCGTCGAAGACATCATTCTCAACCGCAGGCCGGATGCGGCCGAGCGCATGGTTGCGTTCGCCGACACGGTCAAGGGCGGCGGCAAGGTGCAGGTCGAGGATCTGGAGTGGCGCAAGCAGAGCGTGGAAGCGCGCCTGTCGCACGCGCTGGTCAAGGGTGTCACCGACTGGATCATCGAGGATACCGAGGAGGCGCGGCTGCAGGCCGAGCGCAACGGCGGGCGCCCCATTCATGTGATCGAGGGCCCGCTCATGGATGGCATGAACGTGGTCGGCGACCTGTTCGGCGCGGGCAAGATGTTCCTGCCGCAGGTGGTGAAATCCGCGCGGGTGATGAAGCAGGCGGTGGCGCATCTGGTGCCCTACATCGAGGCGGAGAAGCAGAAGCTGGCGCTGGAATCTGGTGTGGCAGCCAAGCCCAAGGGCAAGATCGTGGTCGCCACGGTAAAAGGCGATGTCCACGACATCGGCAAGAATATCGTCGGCGTGGTGCTCCAGTGCAACAACTACGAAGTGATCAACCTCGGCGTGATGGTGCCCGCAGGCAAAATCCTGCAGGTGGCGCGCGAGGAGAAATGCGACATCATCGGCCTGTCGGGGCTGATCACGCCCTCGCTCGAGGAAATGGCGCACGTGGCGCAGGAGATGGAGCGCGAGGGTTTCACCATCCCGCTCCTGATCGGCGGCGCGACGACATCGCGTGTGCACACGGCGGTGAAAATTGCGCCCCATTACAGCGCAATGACCGTCTATGTGCCGGACGCTTCGCGCTCGGTCGGCGTGTGCTCGAGCCTGCTCTCCGAGGAGTCGCGCGAAGAATACGGGCGTTCGGTGCGCGCGGACTACGACAAGATCCGCACCCAGCATCTCACCAGGAAACCCCGCGCACCGCTGCTCTCCATCGCGCAGGCGCGCGCCAACGCCTTTAGCGCCGACTGGTCGGCTTACACGCCGCCCGAGCCCGGCTTCGTCGGGGCGAAGGAGTTTCGCAATTACGACCTGGCCGCGCTCGCCAGCCACATCGACTGGTCGCCTTTTTTCCAGACCTGGGAGTTGTCCGGCCCTTATCCGAAGATCCTGCAGGATCCGCTGGTCGGGGAAGCGGCGCGCAGCGTGTTCGCCGAGGGCCAGGCGATGCTGAAAAAAATCATCGCGGAAAAATGGCTGGTTGCGAACGCCGTGGTCGGGTTGTTTCCGGCAAACAGCGTGGGTGACGACATCGAAATCTACACCGACGGGTCGCGCGGCCGGGTGGCAATGTGTTTTCATAACCTGCGCCAGCAGGCGCCGCGACCCACGGGCAAGCCGAATTACTGTCTCGCCGACTTCGTCGCGCCCAGGCGCTCGGGAGTGAAGGACTACATCGGCGCCTTTGCCGTCACCAGCGGCATCGGCATCGAGGAGCGGGTGCGCGAATTCGAGGCCAGGCACGACGACTACAGCGCCATCATGCTCAAGTCGCTCGCCGACCGACTGGCCGAGGCTTTTGCCGAGCACCTGCACCAGCGTGTGCGGCGCGAGTTTTGGGGCTACGCCGCTGACGAAACGATGGACAACGAGGCCATGATACGCGAAGAGTACCGCGGGATACGCCCGGCGCCGGGCTACCCCGCTTGTCCCGACCACACCGAGAAGGGCGAATTGTTCCGGCTGCTGGGCGCGCCGCAGGTCGGCATCACGCTGACCGAGAACTACGCCATGTGGCCTGCGGCCGCGGTCAGCGGATTCTACTTCTCGCATCCCGAGTCGCAATACTTTGCAGTAGGCAAGATAGGGCGCGACCAGGTCGACGATTACGCGCGGCGCAAGCTGCAGTCACTGTCGGATACCGAGAAGTGGCTGGCGCCGGCGTTAAACTACGATCCCGTCCAAACCACACTTTGAGGAGATCCGCATGAGCATCGTCCGCCACAAATCCGCCAAGATACTTTCCGGCGCCGTCGAAGCGAACGGCATGGTCTATGTTGCCGGCACCGTCGCCGACAAGCGCCCGGCGTCGGTCAAGGCGCAGACGGAAGAAATCCTCGGCAGCATCGACGCGCTACTGGCGCAGGCGGGCAGCGATAAGAGCAAGATTGTCTGGGCGCAGATCTGGCTCGCCGACATTCGCACGCGCGACGAAATGAACCAGGCCTGGCTCGCCTGGGTGGACGCCGGGAACCTGCCGGCGCGCGCCTGCGTCGAAGCCAAGCTTGCCGCCGCCGACATGCTGGTCGAAATCGCCGTAATCGCGACGAAGTAGGGCGGCGTTGAAACTTCGCGCCGGCGCGCGCTCGCTTGCGGCCGTCTGCGCCGCACTCGTTGCCTGCACGCCGGAACTCGATTGGCGCGAGTTGTCGGTTCCCGGCGCACGGTTTGCAGTGCTGCTGCCGTGCAAGGCGCGACACGAGGCGCGTACGCTCAATACGGCGGCGGGCGCGCTCACGATGACGATGTACGCCTGCAGCCCGAAACGGGGGACCATGGGAGTCGCCTTTACCGATTATTCCGCGGAGGGGCTTGCGGCGAACCATGGGCGTGCGCAGCTCGATGCGGCACGCGACGCGCTGCTGCGCAATATCCAGGGAAGTGTGCGATCCGACGAAGAGATCGAGGTCGCGGGATTGCCGGGGCGGCAGATCTACGCCGAAGGCCAGGCCACCGTGTTGAAAGCGCGCTTTGTCGTGTCCGGCAGCCGTCTGTACCAGATCGCCTACGTTGGCATTCGCGACGATGTCGCCATGGCCGATATCGACATGTTCCTCAGCTCATTCAAACTGCTGCGCTGATCACTTGCGCCAGAATCCCGGCGTGAACACCACCAGCAGGGTAAATAACTCCAGGCGCCCAAGCAGCATGGCGAAGGTGAGAATCCAGATCTGAAAATCGTTCAGGGAGGCGTAGGTGGTTGCCGGTCCCACGCGACTCAGTCCAGGGCCGGTGTTGTTGATGCAGGCGACCACGGCCGAGAATGCGGTGATGATGTCCAGACCCGATGCGGCGAGCAACATGGTCATTCCGACGAATGAGCTAACGTAAATCAGAATGAAGCCGAGCACGGCAAAAATGATGTTGTTCTCCACCGGCGCGTCCCCGAGTTTCAACGGCACCACCGCGCGCGGATGGATGATGCGCGTCATCTCGCGCACCGCCTGGTGCGCCATCAGCCTCGCGCGGATCATCTTGATGCCGCCCCCGGTCGAGCCCGAGCAGGTGCAAAAGCCGCACAGGAACAGCATCCACACCGGTGCAAATATCGGCCACAGGTTGTAATCGGTGCTGGCATAGCCGGTAGTGGTGGCAATTGAGATCACGTTGAAGGCGGAAAAGCGCAGCGCGGTCCAGAAGTCGGGGTAGGTATGGTTGGCGAGCAAGTAATAGGCGATGCCGAGCACGCTGCCGAGCACCACGAGCAGATACAGCCAGGCTTCGGGGTCGCGCGCGTAGGGACCGAAATTCCAGCGCCGCCAGGCGAGGAAGTGGGTGCCGAAGTTCATCCCCGCCAGCAGCATGAAATAGATGGCTACCATTTCGATTGCCGGCGAATTCCAGTAGGCGAAGCTCGCGTCGTGCGAGGAGAAACCGGCCAGGCTCATGGTGGTGAACGCATGCATCATCGCGTCGAGCCAGTTCATGCCGGCGAGCCGGTAGGCGAGTACGCAGGCGACGGTGATCATGAAATACACCAGCCACAGGCCCTTGGCGGTTTCGGCGATTCGCGGAGTCAGTTTGGTGTCCTTCATCGGGCCGGGCGTCTCCGCCTTGTAGATCTGGCTGCCGCCTACGCCCAACAACGGCAGGATCGCCACTGCCAGCACGATCACGCCCATGCCGCCGATCCACTGGATAAAGGTGCGCCAGATGTTGATCGAGGGCGGCAGCGCGTCCAGGCCGGATAGCACCGTCGCCCCGGTAGTCGTGAGCCCGGATACCGTCTCGAAGTAGGCGTCGGTGAAGGATAGTTGCGGCAGGTAGAGCAGCAGCGGCAGGGTGGCGAAGGCGGGCAGCACGGTCCATACCAGCGCCACCAGGAGAAAGCCGTCGCGCGGCTGCAGCTCACGCCGGTGCTTGCGCGTGAGCGCCCACAGCGCCACGCCGGCAAACGCGGTTACCAGAATGGCTACGTCGTAGGCTGCTTGTGCGGCGTCGCCGAGGTAAAAGGACCAGGCGAGGGGGAACAGCAGGCAAAGGGCAAACATCATGACGACCACGCTCAGCACGTGGAAAACAGCAGGAACTCGAACCATGGATGATTAACTCAGAGAAAGCCCGCGCTGACCTGGAACAGCTTTTCCACCTTGGGCACCATCTTCTTGTTGGTGACGAAAACTATGGCGTGGTCGCCGGACTGGATCACGGTGTCGTGGTGGGCTATCAGCACGGCTTCGTCGCGCACCAGGGCGGCGATGGTCGTTCCCTTGGGCAATTCGATCTGGTCAATCTGACGCCCTACCACATGGCAGGATGCGGCATCGCCGTGGACCACCGCTTCCAGCGCTTCGGCGGCGCCGCGGCGCAGCGAGTGCACCTCGGTGATGTCGCCGCGGCGCACGTGCGCCAGCAGCGAGCCTATGGTTGCCTGTGCCGGTGAGATGGCGATGTCGATCTGTCCCGACTGCAGCAGGTCCACGTATGAGCGCCGGTTGATCAGGGCTACGACGCGGCGCGCGCCCATGCGCTTGGCCAGCAGGCAGCTCATGATGTTGTTCTCGTCGTTATTGGTCACGGCGACGAACAGATCCATCTCCTCGACGTTCTCCGCTTCGAGCAGCGACTCGTCGGTGACGTCGCCCTGCAGCACCAGCGCCTTGTCGAGCCGCGTGGACAGCTCTTCGCAGCGGCGCTTGTCGCGCTCGACGATCTTGACGGTATAGTTGTTCTCGAGCGCGCGCGCCAGCCTCAGGCCGATGTTGCCCCCGCCGGCAACCATCACCCTGCGCACCGGCTTGTCCTGGCGGCGCATCTCCTGCATTACCTTGCGAATATTCTGGCTGGCGGCGAGGCAGAATAATTCATCGCCGGCTTCGACGACCGTCGTTCCTTCGGGTACGATCGGGCGGTCGCCGCGGAAAATTGCGGCGACGCGCACGTCCACATTGGGTATGTGCTTGCGGATGTCCTGCAGCTGGTGACCCACCAGCGGTCCGCCCACGAAGGCGCGCACCGCTACCAGGCTCACGCGGCCGTCGGCGAATTCCAGCACTTGCAGCGCCTCGGGAAACTGCACCAGTTTGACCAGATACTCGGTGATCAGCTGCTCCGGACAGATGGCGTAGTCCACGGCAAAGCATTCCGCTTCGAACAGATTCGCATTGGCGAGATACTGCGGTGCGCGGATGCGCGCGATGCGGGTGGGAACGTTGTACAGGTGCGCCGCAATCTTGCAGGCGACCAGGTTGGTTTCGTCGCTTTGCGTTACGGCGATCAGCATATCGGCATCTTCGATGCCGGCGCTTTTCAGGACCGAAGGATGAGCTGCGCTGCCGGCGACGGTGCGCAAATCCAGGCGGTCCTGCAACAGGCGCAGGCGTGCGCCGTCGATGTCCACGACGGTGATATCGTTGGCTTCGGAAACAAGGCTTTCGGCTACGCTGGTCCCGACCTGCCCCGCGCCGAGGATGATGATTTTCAAGTGGTACCTCTGAGTTACGAACCCGGCGGTGCCAAGTCGGGAGATTTAAGGCGGATGGGGCGCATTTTATGCTCTTTTTCCGCTTGCAGAGTCGAAGCCCGGGGGCGTAGGGCGAAAAGTCGGGTTATTCCCGCGTGCACCCCGGAACCAAGGGCGGTTTCGGCGATCCTGAAACGGCCAGCTATTCTTCCTTTCTTCCGGCCGAAATTCCCAACGCCCTGAGTTTGCGGTACAGATGGGTGCGCTCGAGGCCGCTTTTTTCGGCAACGCGCGCGATCGAGCCAGCTTCGCGCGCCAGCAAATGTTCGAAGTATGCGCGCTCGAACAGATCCCGCGCTTCGCGCAGCGGCAATTCGAGCGGCAGTGACACCCGGTGTTCGGCGCTGGGGTGGAACTGCGCGCACACCCGTTCCACATCGGCGGCGCCGATTTCCTCCTCCAGCGCAGTGAGCGCCAGGTTTTTCACCGCGCTTTGCAGGTCTTGCAGATTGCGCGGCCAGTGAAACTGGCGCAGCGCGTTGAGCGCGGCGGTGGAAAGATGCCGCGCAGGGCATATTCTGGCCTCCACCAACTGCGCCAGCAGGATGCCGGCTATATCGGGAATATCCTCGGCGTGCTCGCGCAGCGCCGGAAGCGCCAGCGACAGTTCCGACAGGCGTGCGAGCAGGGCCGTATCGAAACCGAGCTCGGCGGCGAGGCGCGCCGGCTCCTCGGCAGTGAAGGAGACGACCCGCGTTTTGGCTTTTTCCTGTTTGCTCAGGATGAAAGCCAGGTTCTTTTGCTGCGCGCGCGAGAGCGTCGCCAGTTCTTCGACGAAAATCAGACCACCAGCTGCCTGCGCCAGCAGATCCTGCGGGGCATCGGCCAGTGCCGCGCCGGCCGCGATCCAGGGCGTATTGGGCTGGTGCAGGTAGCGCACAAACAGTTCCGGCATGACGCCCGGTTCGCCGCGCAACAGCACCGGCACCGACAGTGTGGCGATTTGCGCCAGGCGCTTGCGCAGATCGGTTATGACTGCGGAGCGACCCAGGCTGAGCAGCGTCAGCCCGGCCTGCGACTGGCTGCCTTCGCTTCTAAGCGCCCGTTTCACTGTGGCCAGCAGCTTTTGCAGGGCGATCGGCTTTTCCAGAAAATCGATGGCGCCGATGCGGGTCGCTTCCACCGCGGTTTCGATGGTGCCATGCCCGGACATCATTACCACCGGCATCGTAAGTTGGCCGTTCGCCGCCCACTCCTTCAGCAAGGTGATGCCGTCGGTATCAGGCATCCAGATGTCGAGGAGCACCAGGTCGGGGCGCTCGGCGCCGCGCAGTGCGCGCGCGCTCGCCGCATTTTCGGCCAGCTGCACGCCATGGCCTTCATCGGCGAGAATCTCCGATAGAAGCTCGCGGATGCCGACTTCATCATCGACGACCAGTATCTGGGACATTAGCTAGACCTCGCCATTTCGGTTTGTAGCGGCAGCGAAATACTGACCCTGGCGCCCCGGCCGGGGAGATTTTCCAGTCTGATCGCGCCATTGTGTTCGTCGATTATCTTCTTGACGATCGCCAGGCCCAGTCCAGTGCCCTTGGGTTTGGTGGTCACATAGGGCTCGAACGCACGCGCCATGATGGTTTCGGGGAAGCCGCAGCCGTTGTCGCTGATTCTGAGGCAGGCGTGGTTGCCCGAGCGCGCTGTTTGGACTTCGATGCAGGGGCTACTGGTGCCGCCGGCGAGCGCGTCCTGCGCATTCTGCAGCAGATTGTGTATCACCTGACGCAATTGCGTCGGATCACCCATCACCTGCGGCAGCCCGGCCTGCAACGCCGGCCGCACCAGCGCGCCGGCGTTTTCGTACAGGTCCAGCACTTCTCGTACCAGTGCGTTCAAGTCCAGCGGATGCAGGTCGGGGGCGGGCGTGCGCGCATACTCGGCGAAGTCGTCCACCATTCCCTTCATTGCCGCAACCTGGTTGACGATGGTCGCGGTGGCGCGCTTGAGCGTCGCCGCGTCCTCGGGCACGAGCTTGTTCGCCAGTTTTGCCTGCAGACGCTCCGCCGAGAGTTGTATCGGCGTCAGCGGGTTCTTGATCTCGTGCGCCAGGCGCCGCGCCACCTCGCCCCAAGCAGTGGCACGCTGCGCCTGTACCAGTTTGGTGACATCGTCGAACACGACCACATAGCCGCCGCCGCTGGCGCGCGGCAGCACCGAGCCGCGCACCAGCAACATGCGCTCGGCCAACTCCAGCTGCTGTTGCCAGGTGTCCTCGCCGTGCTGTCTGAACCCGTCGACGACGGCGCGCGCCAGCGGCTGCAACCGCGGCCAATCGGCCAGCGGCCTGCCCTTCAGGCCGTCGAATGTTTCCTGCAGGATCGCGCTGGCGCCGTGATTCACCGTGCCCAGGCGCAACTGCTCGTCCAGTACCAGCACGCCGGCCGACAGGTTGGCGAGGATGTTTTCCAGATAGGCCTTGGCCGTTTCCAGTTCGGCCCGATGCGATTCGGCGGCGCTGCGTGCATCATCGAGTTGTTCCGTCATGCTGTTGAAAGACTGGGTGAGGATGCCCAGTTCATCGCGGCTGGTGACTTGCGCTCGACGGCTGTAGTCGCCGCGCGCCACTGCCTGCGTTCCCGCGGCGAGCAGGGCCAGCGGCTCCGACAGGCGCGCCGAAAGCAGGAAAGCCAGTGCCGTGGCGGAAAACAATGTCAGTAGCAGCGTCAGCGTCAGGGTGAGGATGTAGATTTCCTTCAACCCCTGGCGCGACAGCGACAACTCCTTGTAGTCGCGGTACACGTCCTGCACGGCCTCCGCGTCCCGCGCCAGCGTCGGCGGTACCTTTTGCAGCAGTTGCAGCAGCCTCTCGTCCTCGGCGATGCTCAGTGCCGCCACCGGCATCAGCACGCGCAGACTCAAACTCCTGTCGGGCGCGCCTTCGAGTGCGGCGTAACCGCGGCTTTGCCGCGCCTGGCGCTGGATCATGGTATTGGGCAGGTCGGGCAGGAGCTTGCCCAAGCCCTTGCTCGCGCTGGCGATCACTTTGCCGCCCGAGGACAGGATCAGCGCGTCGTCGACTCCCGCCTGTTCGCGCAGCCGGTCCAGCAGCACCACTTGCTGCGCCGGCGTCTTGTCGGCGAGTTCGAGCGCGATGCGTCGCGCTTTTCCGCTGAGCTCGGTGAGCAGCAGATCAAGCGCGGTGCGACCTAGATTGAGTCCGCCCTCGAGCGCGTTGTCCACGCGCACGTCAAACCAGGATTCGATGCTTTTCGCCATGAACTGCAGCGACACCACATAGACTAGGCCACCGGGGACGATCACCATGGGCAGAAACATCAGCAGGAAGCGCAGCGTCAGACGCGATCCGAACACGCGCGCGCGCAGCTTCGAGGTGAGTACCCACAATTGGTAGCCGACCAGCGTCAGCACCGCCAGAGCGAGCGAGGCGTTCAGACCCAGCAGCAGCGCGTAGTGACGCGAAAACAGGGCGGTGTTGCCGCTCGCTGCCGCGAGCAGGAACAACAGGACTGCGCCCAACAATACGCTGAGTACAAGTGCGTATTTCATTGCGGCGCTTTCTCCGTTACCGGCGCCCTTACCTGCAGCGGCCAGCGCTGCCATTCGGATGCGAGATTCCAGTCGCGGTTGGTGAGCGCGCTCACCTGGAACGGCTTGGGCAGCTGGGTAAGGTCCAGACGCATGCGCAGCGCCGCCTCGTAATCGGTGCCTGCCCCCACCTCCCCGCGTTCCAGCACCCGCCAGGAACGCACCCGCGACAACACGCGCAGCGCGTCGGACAGGCTCGAAAAGCTCTGGTGCAGGGCTCCGCGCGAGATCCGGTATTGACGCGTGAGCGCGTGATACGACAGGCGCAGCGTCAGCTGCCGGCTGACGGGATGTTCATCGAACCAGTACCAGCGCTTGCGCGTGAGCTCGAATTCGACCTCGAAGTACAGCGCCACGCCCTTGTTGATGGCGTCCTCAAGCCGCGGGTTGAGGTCGATTTCGAAGTCCGCATCGAGAATGTAGCCGTCGTCGTTGGCTTCGAGCGAAATATGGCGGATTGCGATGTCTTCAGCGCGTGTCTGCGCCGACCAGCAAAACGCCAGCACCAGCAGCAGCGGCACCAGCAGCCGCAGGCTCATGTTCCGGTGCTCATTGAAATAGGAGGGGAAGCCCCCTCCTGCTCCGCTGACACGGTGGCCGTTTCGGATATCTCAAAATGGACACCTAGTGTTTTTGCAGCAGCGCGTAGAAAAAACCGTCATGCCGCGCGCCGGGAAGCATTTGTCCTTCGTCGAGCCCGGCAAGCGGGAGCCGGCGGGCCGCGCCGTTGCGCCCGAGGAAGGACGCGATAGTCTGTGCGTTTTCCTGCGGGAACACCGAGCACGTCGCATACAGCAATTTACCACCCGGCGCCAACTGTTGCCACAGCGCATCCAGCATCCGGCCCTGGGTAACGGCGAGCCGTGCGAGGTCGCTTTCCCGGCGCAGCCATTTTATGTCGGGGTGGCGCTTGACCACGCCCGATGCGCTACAGGGTGCATCGAGCAGAATGCGCTCGAACAAGCCGCCGTCCGACCACGCCGCAGGCGACGCGCAGTCCCCGCAGACGATGCGTGCGCTTAGCCCGAGCCGCGCCAGATTGTCGCCGATGCGAGGCAGCCGCGCCGGGTCACTGTCCAATGCCGTGAGCGCGCAATCGGCAAGTTCCAGGATGTGCGCCGCTTTGCCTCCCGGCGCGGCGCAGGCATCGAGCACGCGCATTCCCGGCTGAACGTCGAGAAAGGGCGCGGCGAGCTGCGCACCGGCGTCCTGCACTGATACTTCACCCGCGCCGAATCCGGGAACCGACTCTATCGGCAGCGGGCGCTCGAGCACAATCGCGTGCGTTCCAATGAGCTCCCCGGCGAGACCGTGCTCCCCCAGCTTGCTCAGATACTGCTCGGCCGTGAGGCGGCGCTGATTGACGCGCAAGGTCATGGGCGGGTGAAGATTGCCCGTATTCAACACCGATTCCCAGCATTGCGGCCATGCTTTGCGCAAGCGATCTATCCACCACTGCTGGTAGGAGTAGTGCGCGCTGTCGGAGGTGCAACGCGTTACGAGCGCGTCCGCCTCACGCAAATAATTTCGCAGCACCGCATTGGCGAGGCCCCTGGCCGCGGGTTCGACGCGTGAAACCGCGCGCACAGCCTGATCCACGGTGGTATGGGCAGTGTGCGGCCGCGCGCGCAACTGGTACAGCGCGCAAACCAGCAAAGCGTGCAGGGCGGGCTTGACCGGCTTGCGCAGCAGTTCGGCCAGGAGTGCGTCGAGCAGACCGAGGTTGCGCAGCGTGCCGTAGGCAAGATCCTGCACCGCGGCGCGCAGGCCCGCGGCGGGTTCCAGGCCCGCGAGCGCGTCCGACAGGCTGCGCCCCGCGCGTACCTGCGCAACGGCATCGCCGGCGGTGTAAAGCGCTAGCTCCAAGTTTGCGGATCTGGACAAGGGAACAAGCGGCATTGCCGCCGTGACGGCTGCGATGCCGGTGTGGTAATAAACGAACCCCGCATCCTACACTGGGATGGCGGCCGGGAGAACCCGTTAGCAGCCATGGTCAAAATGAGAGGATGCGCCCCGAAGTTGTTGATCCTCCTTGAAGGGAAAGGTCCGCTCGGGGGACCTCCCCCAATAGCCCCCTGAGTCAGGGGACATTTCGGCAATTCCGAAATGGCCTCTGTTACATCACGCGCGGGCGCGCCCCCGGGATCAGGCCATTGCGCGCAAGCGCGCGATGCGCATTTCGGTCGCGGGGTGGGTGCTGAACATGTTCTGTACGCCGCCGCCTGAGAGTGGATTGATGATCATCATCTGGGCTGTCGCCGGATGCGCCTCGGCTGCGGCCAGGGGCAGGCCATTGGCGTAGCGGTCCATTTTTTCCAGGGCACTTGCCAGTGCCTTTGGGTCCCCGGAGATTTCGGCGCCGCCGCGATCGGCCTCGAATTCGCGCGTGCGCGAGATCGCCATCTGGATCAGCATTGCCGCGATCGGCGCCAGGATCATGACGATCAGGACTACGAACGGGTTGGCGCGCTCGCCGTCGCCGCGCCCGCCGAACAGGAAGCCGAACTGGGCGAGGGCAGAGATCGCGCCGGCCACTGTGGCGGCGATGGTGGAAGTAAGGATGTCGCGATGCCGCACATGCGCCAGTTCGTGCGCCATCACGCCGCGCAACTCGCGCGCCGACAACAGTTGCAGTATGCCGGTCGTAGCCGCCACCGCAGCGTGCTCGGGATCGCGCCCGGTGGCAAATGCATTGGGTTGCGCTTCGTCGATCAGGTAGACGCGCGGCATGGGCAGTCCGGCGCGCTGCGACAACTCCTGCACCATGCCGTAGAACTGCGGGGCGCTCGCCGCGTCGACTTCGTGCGCGTTGTACATGCGCAGTACCATCTTGTCCGAGAACCAGTAGGCAAAGACGTTCATCACACCGCCGAGCGCGAGTGCGAGCAGCATGCCGTTCGCGCCGCCGATTGCAGCGCCGACGACGCCAAACAGCGCCACGATCCCGGCTATCAGGATGGTAGTCTTGAGCCAGTTTGCCATCATTCCCGGTTTCCTCGCGAAGGTCGTTGCACCGGTCCTTAGATGGTGGCCTTCGCCGAGAATTCAAGTCGATCGCCAGGCGCCAGGGGGAAGCCGGCAAGGAACCGGGCTGCGGAAAGGCGTTTGCTGCCGGGGCGCTGCAATTCCTGCACCCGCAGCGCCCCGGTTCCGCAGGCGACGACTATGCCCCCGGGGCCGCACTCGAGTATGGCGCCGGGCTCTCCTTCTGTGGCGACTACCCGGCAATTCCAGATTTTCAGTGCTACGCCTCTTATCGTCGTGGACGCGCCGGGCAATGGATCGAACGCGCGTACCTTGCGTTCGATTTCCGTCGCCCCCTCGCGCCAGTCGATTTCGGCTTCCGCCTTGGTAAGCTTTGCTGCGTAGCTTGCGCCGGCCTCCGCCTGAGGTTGGGCATGGAGCTGGCCGAGCTCGAGCCGCGCGATCGTGTCCACGATCAGCCGTGCGCCAAGCAGCGCGAGCTTGGCGTGCAGGCTCGCGCCGGTGTCGTCGGCCTCGATGGCCACGGACTCGGCGGCGAGTATTGGGCCGGTATCCAGGCCCCGGTCCATTTGCATGATGGTGATCCCGGTGAGCGCGTCGCCGGCGAGAATGGCGCGCTGGATCGGCGCTGCGCCGCGCCAGCGCGGCAGCAGCGACGCGTGGATATTGATTGCGCCTAGTCGTGCAACCGCCAGCGCCGGCGGCGGCAGTATCAGTCCGTAGGCCGCAACCACCATGAGATCGGCGCCGGCCGCGCGCAGCACTTCCAGCGTCTCTGCGTCTTTCAAACTGCCGGGCTGATACACCGCGAGGCCGCGCTCCTGCGCGAGGGACTTTACCGCGCTGGTGGCAAGCTTGAGCCCCCGCCCTGCCGGCCGGTCGGGTTGAGTGAGCACCAACGCGATCTCGTGCCGGGCATCGTGCAGCGCGGCCAGGGCGCGCGCAGCGAACTCGGGGGTGCCGGCGAAGATGAGGCGCATCCGCGGAGGCGAAGGCAGATCAGGCGCTCTGGCGCTGCTGCTTCGCCATCTTGGCGCGAATGCGGGTCTGTTTCAGACGCGACAGATACTCGACAAAAACCCGACCCTTGAGATGATCCATTTCGTGCTGGATGCATACGGCTAGCAGTCCCTCCGCTTCCATGGAGAAACTCCGGCCGTCCAGACCCAGCGCGCGCACTACGATATGTTCGGCGCGCGCGATTTTCTCGTAAATGCCCGGCACCGACAGGCAGCCTTCTTCGCAGTCAGCCTCCCCCATGGCGGCGATGATCTCCGGGTTGATCAGGGTTAGCAGTTGGTCCCGGGTATCGGACGCGTCGATGACAATCACTTGTTTATGCACGTCTACTTGGGTGGCCGCCAGACCTACGCCGGGTGCGGCGTACATGGTTTCAGCCATGTCGGCTACCAGGCTGCGGGTACTGTCGTTTACCTCGGCAACAGGGGCCGCTATCTTGTGCAAGCGGGCATCTGGATAGCGCAGGATAGCTAAGCGAGACATAATAACTTGCTAATTGAACGGATTAGGTGCTAAATTTAATGAAGTCTATAAAAAGCGTGCTAGACTTTATATGATTCAGCCCTCTACTCTATTTAGGTTCGAGGCTCCTATGCGCAAGTCTATCATAATCGCAATGCTCGCCGCCGCGCTGGCGGCGACGCCTCTCATGGCTCAGCAGCGGGCAGACGCCGGCTTGCAGGACAATGCGCCTGATCGCCATGTCGTGGTGAAGGGCGATACTTTGTGGGGCATTTCCGCGAAGTTTCTCAAGGATCCATGGCGCTGGCCGGAAGTTTGGAAACTGAACCAGGAAGAGGTGAAGAATCCGCACCTGATCTATCCGGGCGATGTCATCGTGCTCGATCGCTCCGGGCAGAAGCCGGAACTCAGGATAGTCATGGGCGAAACGATCAGGCTGCAGCCGCGCATACGTGTCGAGGATGTCGGCAAGGAGGCTATCCCGAGCATTCCGCCCCGGGTCATCGAACCTTTCCTGTCGCGGCCGCTGGTGATCGAACCCGACGGTTTGAACAACGCACCGCGCATCGTTGCTGCGCAGGCGGACCGCGTCTATCTGGGCGCGGGGGACGTAGCCTACGTCAGCGGCATCAAGGACGCCAGGCGCGACAGCCTGTGGCAGATTTATCGCCCGGGCGCGCCGCTCGTCGATCCCGATAGCCAGACGACGCTGGGCTACGAAGCGGTATTTCTCGGCGACAGCAAGGTAACCAAGGCCGGCGATCCTGCGACCATTCAAATTTTCGGTGCGCAGCAGGAGATAGGCAAAGGCGATCGCCTGGTCGCTGCCGGGCCGCTGGTGCTCAAGAACTACGCACCACATGCGCCCGGTAGCGCCATCCACGGCCGTGTCATCGGGAACCGCGGCGGCCTGGGCGAGACCGGCCCGCAAAACGTGGTTACCCTCAACAAGGGCAAGAACGACGGGCTAGAGCCGGGGCATGTGCTAGCCCTGCTGCGCCTGGGCCGCACCACCGACGAGATCACGCCGAGTTCCAAATGGTTCCGCCGCGACAAGGTCGAAGCCATCAAGCTGCCGGACGAGCGTTATGGCCTGGTTTTTGTATTCCGCATCTTCGACCGGGTGTCCTACGCTCTGGTGATGTCGGCGAGCCGACCGGTGCAGGTTGGCGACGTGGTGACCACTCCCTGAGAGGTCTCGAACCGAAAGGGAGTACGCCCGGCAGGCCGCCTGCCTTGGGCGCATGGCGGAAATACGATGCAGCATGACGCTGAGCTCGCGGCGTGGATCAAACTCAGTCTGGTGCCGGGGCTGGGCGGCCAAACTCTGCGCAAACTTCTCGGTGCATTCGGCCTGCCGCAGCAAATTCTCGCCGCCGGGCACCGCGCCCTCGCAAGCATCGTTTCCGCGGATATTGCGGCACACATACTGTCCGACCTTGATTCGAGCGCAGTCGACGCGGCCCTCGCATGGGCGGCCGAGGACGGCCACGCGGTACTCACGCTCGCCGACGACGCATATCCACGGCCGCTGCTCGAGACATCTGATCCGCCTGCACTCCTGTATCTGCGCGGCCGGCGCGAGTTGCTCGCGCTTCCCGGCTTGGCCGTGGTCGGCAGCCGCAACGCGACGCCGCAGGGTATTGGCAATGCAGAACAGTTCGCGCGCGCCTTCAGTTCAGCCGGCCTCACCATCGTCAGTGGCCTGGCGCTGGGCATAGACGCTGCGGCGCATCGTGGCGGTTTGGACGCGGCGGGCTCCACCATCGCGGTGCTAGGCACCGGTGCGGACATCCTCTATCCGCAGCGCAACCGGGCGCTGGGGGAGCGCATCGCGCGCGAAGGGCTCATAGTCAGCGAATTCCCCTTAGGCACGCCGCCGCATAGCAGCAATTTCCCGAGGCGCAACCGCGTCATCTCGGGTTTGGCGCGCGGCTGCCTCGTGGTTGAGGCGGCGCTCGCCTCGGGCTCGCTCATCACCGCGCGCCTCGCTGCCGAGCAGGGACGCGATGTGTTCGCCATGCCGGGGTCGATCCACTCGCCGCACTCCAAGGGCTGTCACGCGCTAATCAAGCAGGGCGCAAAGTTGGTGGAAAGTGCACAGGACCTGTTGCAGGAACTGGGTATCGCGGCGCTTGCTGCGCCACCTGCTGCGGCCGTCGGCACCGCCGCAGGACTGCTTGCACACCTGGGTTACGACCCCAGCGACATAGACACGTTGTGTGCTAGAAGCGGCTTGACGGCGGACTTGGTATCGGCCATGCTGTTGCAACTCGAGCTCGACGGCAAGGTCGCGAGCCTGCCCGGCGGGCAATATCAGAGAACCTCTTAAGAGGCCGCCCAGAAGAATGTTCGACATACTCGTCTACCTGTTCGAAAACTATTACCAGACCGACCTCTATCCCGATCAAGATGCGCTGGCGCGCAAGCTTAGCGCCGCCGGCTTCGAGCACGACGACATCAGCGATGCGCTCGCCTGGCTGCAAGGGCTTTCCGCCACGGAATCCAGCACGCTTCCCGATTCTCTTGCACAAAGCACTGCGTTTCGCGGCTACGCCGAAGTGGAGGCGGGCAAGCTGGGGGTGGAGGGGCGCGGATTCCTGGCTTTTCTCGAGGGCGCGAAGGTGCTAACGCCGTTGTTGCGCGAGATCATCATCGAGCGCGCCATGGCGCTGTCGGAAGACAACGTCAGCATCGAGAAATTGAAGGTGATCGTGCTGATGGTCTTGTGGAGCCAGCAGCATTCGATCGATTCGCTCATTCTCGAAGAACTGCTCTCCGATCGCGCGCAATTGCTCATGCATTAAGGCTGTTGACGCCGATTAACCCGCTGTTTCGCTGAACTTTATCACGGCGCCTTGGCGCGCCTCCTTGCTTCGCCCTCTGGTTTGCACTTATCATGCTGCGGCTTGCTGCATGGGTGCCGACCAATCATCGATTGAGCGCACACTGGCTAGTCCGAACACACTATGACAAGAAAACCCAACATTGCTGAAAAGCCTTCGGTCGCCAACGACATCGCCCGCGGCCGAATTCACGAGCGCGGGCTCGGGCGCTGACTGAACCTTATGTCCAAGAACCTCATCATTGCTGAAAAGCCTTCGGTCGCCAACGACATCGCCCGCGCATTGGGCGGCTTTACCCGTCACGGCGACTATTTCGAGAGCAACGCCTATGTGTTGTCGTCGGCGATCGGTCATTTGCTGGAACTCGTCGCGCCGGAGGGCGTGGAGGTAAAACGCGGCAAGTGGTCGTTCGTGAACCTGCCGGTGATCCCGCCGCACTTCGACGTCAGGCCGATCGAGCGCACGGAGGACCGCCTCAAGCTGCTGCTGAAATTGCTCAAGCGCAAGGACGTCACCGGCGTAATCAACGCCTGCGACGCCGGGCGTGAAGGCGAGCTGATATTTCGCTACATCATGCAGCATGCCGGCAACAAGAAGCCGATCCAGCGCCTTTGGCTGCAATCGATGACCCAGGGCGCGATTCGAGACGGTTTTGAGCGTCTGCGCACCGACAAGTCAATGCTGCCACTCGCCGATGCCGCCGTATGCCGTTCCGAATCCGACTGGCTGGTGGGCATAAACGGCACGCGCGCGATGACCGCGTTCAATTCCAAAGAGGGCGGTTTCTACAAGACCACCGTAGGCCGGGTACAGACGCCGACACTGGCGATCCTGGTGGAGCGCGAGGACCGCATCCGCAAGTTCCAGTCGCGCGATTACTGGGAAGTGCATGCTAGCTTCGCCGCCGCCGCTGGCAGCTATAGCGGGCGCTGGTTCGACGAGAAGTTCGCCAAGGCGGCGAAGGAAGAGGACGCCGAAGCCAAGCCCGAGCGAATATGGGATGCGGCGCAGGCCGAGGCCTTGCGCGCAAAAAGCGAGGGCAAGCCCGGCATCGCCACCGAAGAGGCCAAGCCGACCAGCCAGATTTCGCCGCTGCTGTTCGACCTGACCAGTTTGCAGCGCGAAGCCAACGGACGCTTCGGTTTCTCCGCCCGCGCGACGCTGTCGCTGGCGCAGGCCTTGTACGAGAGGCACAAGGTGCTGACTTATCCGCGGACCGACGCGCGCGCGCTGCCGGAGGATTATCTGCCGACAGTGAAGGACACCATGGCCATGCTGGCCGGCAAGGCCAGGGGAAAGGACAAGGGCGAGGGCGTGGCGGCTTATGCGCCGTTCGCGCGCGAAGTGCTGAAGGAAGGCTGGGTCAAGCCGAGCAAGCGCATTTTCGACAATACCAAGATCTCCGACCACTTCGCCATCATCCCCACGCTGCAGGCGCCAGGCCATCTGTCTGACGCCGAGGCCAAGCTCTACGACATGGTGGTGAAGCGTTTTCTCGCGGTGTTTTTCCCCGCGGCCGAGTTCCTCGTCACCACGCGCATCACCCGCGTCGAGGGCGAGCCGTTCAGGAGCGAAGGCCGGGTGATGGTGAAACCGGGCTGGCTCGCGATCTACGGCCGCGACACGGAAAAAGACGACGCCCTGATGGTGGCGATCGCGGAGGGCGAGAAAGTAACAACGACGGAGGTGGAGATCAAGCCCAATCAGACCAGGCCGCCGGCGCGATTCTCCGAGGCGACGCTGCTCTCGGCCATGGAGGGCGCGGGCAAGCTGGTCGAGGACGAGGAATTGCGCGCGGCGATGAGCGCAAAGGGCCTGGGGACGCCGGCCACCCGCGCCGCAGTGATCGAGGGCCTCATATTCGAGGATTATGTGCACCGCAACGGGCGCGAGCTGGTGCCCACGCCGAAGGCATTCTCGCTCATGTTTGCGCTGCGCCACTTCGGCATCACCGAACTCACCTCGCCCGAACTCACCGGCAACTGGGAATTCAAGCTGAAGCAAATGGAGCGTGGCGAGCTCGACCGGGCCGAGTTCATGGATCATATTGTCGAGGTCACGCGCGAGCTGGTTTCCGCGATCAAGAAGGGCGACATTCCCGATACCGCGTTTCTCACGCTGAAAGCGCCTTGCCCGAAATGCGGCGGCACGGTGCAGGAGAACTATCGCAAGTTCCAGTGCCAGGCCTGCGATTTCGCCATTTGGAAAGTCGTCTCCAGCCGCGAGTTCGCGCCGGAGGAAATCGAGGAGTTGATCGCCAAGAACAACATCGGCCCGTTGCAGGGTTTCCGCAGCCGCATGGGCAAGCCTTTTGCCGCGGTGGTGCGGCTGTCGCCGGAGTTCAAAGCGGAATTCGATTTCGGACAGTCGAACGACGGTTCCGACGAGGTGCCGGATTTTTCCGGACTTGAAGCGCTAGGGCCGTGTCCGAAGTGCGCAGCGAGGGTGTTCGAACAGCCCATGTCCTACGTGTGCGAGAAAAGCCTGGGACCGGAAAAGAGCTGTGATTTCCGCTCTGGCCGCATCATCCTGCAGCGGCCGATCGAGCGCGAGCAAATGCAAAAGCTCCTCGCCACAGGGCGGACTGAGCTGCTGCACCGCTTCATTTCCAAGAAGGGGCGGCCGTTCTCGGCCTTTCTGGTGCGCGGTGCGGATGGCAAGGTCGGCTTCGAGTTTGCGCCGCGAGCGGCGAAACCGGGTAAAGCTGCGGCCGGGCCTGCCGAGGCGAAAGCGGGTGCAGCCGAGCCCGGGGCCAAGGTGGCGGTGAAGATGGAGAAGCCCGCCGCGAAGCGGGCGAAGCCAGTCGCCAAGACTGCCCCGACCAGCAAGACCGCGGTCAAGGCGACCAAGGCGCGCAAGCACGCCGCCGGTTAGCCACCTTCCACGCGTTTCGCTGTGCTCCCGTATCCGGGTCTGCGCTTCGTCCAACCGTCCGACGCCGGCGTTCAGCCCCGGATCATCCGGCAGGCGGGCGTCAGGCGGGCTTGGGGTCGCGCATGCTGCCGGCTACGATCCTGTATTCGAACAGGCGGCACTCCAGCGCCCCGTTATAGAGCGGCGTGCGCCTGGAAACCTTCAACTTGATCAACCTGGGTAGATTCATGTCGGCGCTCAGAATGTAGCAGTTCCAGCCGGCGAACTTCTGCTTCAGCGCATCGCCGAATCTGGGGTAGAACTCCGCCAGTTCCTGTTGTTCGCCCATGCGCTCGCCGTAGGGCGGGTTGGTGACCAGCACGCCGGCCGCAGCGGGCGCGGAAATTTCCAGGGCATTCGCCTGCTTCAATTGCACTACCGCCTCCAACCCGGCCGCGCGCAGATTGGCCTGCGCTAGCTTCAGCGTATCGCCGTAGAGGTCGCTGCCGTAGATAGGCTGCGGAGCTGATGGCTTGCGCCGTGCCCCGGCCTCGGCGCGCAGCGCCCGCCATAGCGCCGCGTCGAAGGACTTGAGCTTTTCGAAGCCGAAGTCGCGGGCTATGCCCGGGGCGATATCGAGCGCGATCTGCGCCGCTTCGACCAGGAATGTGCCGCCGCCGCACATCGGATCGAGCAGCGCGGTTCCCGGCTGCCATCCGCTCAGGCCGAGGATGCCGGCGGCCAGATTTTCCTTCAGCGGCGCTTCGCCTTGGGCGGCGCGCGCGCCGCGCTTGAACAGCGGTTCGCCAGAAGTGTCGAGATAAAGCGTGAACTGCGTGGCGTCGAGAAAGGCGTGGATGCGCACCTGCGGCGCACGCGTGTCCACATTGGGCCGGCTGCCGACTTCGCTCCTGAAGCGATCGCACACCGCGTCCTTGATGCGCAGTGTGAGAAAGTCCAGACTCTTGAGCGGGCAACGCTGCGCAGTGAGGTAGACGCGGATGCTGCGTCCGACGTCGAACTGCTGCGGCCAGTCGAGCTCGTGGGTCGCGCGGTAGATGTCCTCTTCGTTGCGGTAAGGCACGGTGAAAAGGCGCAGCAGCACGCGCGTGGCTATGCGGCTTTCCAGGTTGGCGCGGTAGATGACGCGCGTGTCGCCCTCGAAGGCGATGCCCCCGGCGGTGGCCTGCACCGCGTGCGCGCCGAGTCCGGTGAGTTCGGCTGCGAGTGGACTTTCAAGGCCGCGCGGACAGGGTGCAAATAGCTCGGCGTTTGCTTGCGGGTTCATGGAAAATCGAGGATGATCGATCAAAGGCTGAACGCGAAAGTAACATAAAACCATGCGTGCAAACGCGCGATGAACCGATATCAAACCGCCGCGCTGATCGTCGCTGCGGTCAATTTGCTGCTGATACTGCTGTTTCCGCCGTACGACTACCTCAGCGTTACGCACAACAACATTCCCAATTTCGACGGTTTCTCGTTCGTTTTCGATAATCACGCCAGCCGCAAGATCAATGGCAATTTTCTGTCGATCGAGATATTCATCGTGCTGATCAACGCCGCGATCGTGTGGCTGCTGCAGCGCGACTGGGCGCGCCTGCGGCGCCGGCTGGACCGGCAGAACCTGGTGCTCCTGGGGGTGGCGTTGAATCTGCTGCTGGCGCTCTTGTTCCCGCCGTTCCAGGATCACTACCTGGCCTCACATGCGCTGCTGCCTTCGTTCGACGGTTTCTACTTCGTGTTCGGGGACAACTCCAGGCGCGTGCTGATCGTGGCCATGCTCTGGGTCGAGGTCGTTTTCATTCTGGTCAACGGCGCCATGCTGTGGCTGTTGTTCCGGCGGCCGGGCCCGCGGGAATTGACCGCGGCCGAGCGTTTCGCGCAGCCGCGGGAGCGGCTCGGCGCAAGTGCGCGCAGGAAAGGCTAGGAACGCGTTGCCTAATGCGGCCAGCGCCCCTCGTTTTGCAATGAACGCTAAGGCGCGGTTTGCGCCGCGAGTGCCGCAGCGCTCTGCACCTTGGCGTACAGGCCGTTCAGTGCCGCCAGGAACGCCGCGTGCACCTGCGCTGCGGGCACGCGTTGCTCGCCGAACGCAATAGCGCGCGTGGCACAGGCGTCGTGCGCCAGGCTGCAGGAAAAGCCCAGGTCGAATGCAGCGCGCGTGGTCGCGTCCACGCACATATGGGTCATCATGCCGGCGATGACCAGATGGTCGACGCCCAGCGCGCGCAGATGCTCCAGCAGCGCTGTGCCACGGAAGCTGTTGGGAAAATTTTTCTGCACCACCGTTTCTCCGGGGCGAGGCGCGACCTCGGCATGGATGTTCACGCCTTCGGTATCGGGCAGGAAAAAGCCGGCGCCGGGCCGGTTGGATATGTGCTGGACATGCACCAGCGGCAGTCCCCTGGCGCGGAAGGCCTCGAGCAGTTTCGCCGCCTGCAGGCCCGCCTCCGGGCTGCCTTCGAGCTCCATCCTGCCGCCGGGAAAATAGTCGTTCTGGATGTCGATGATGATCAGGGCTGGATTCATGGCTGGGCTCCATTTGAGGCGTCGATATTGACCGGCGTCGCCGATCGCGGTGGCAAAGCTTCTCGTCGCAGCGCGCTCATGCGCCGTGGACGCGAGCGGCGAAGCCGGCCGCGCGCAGCGCGTCGATGATTTCCCCGACGTGCTCGCGGCCGCGGGTCTGCAGCACGAAATCGACCTCGGCGGACTGCAGCGGCAGGTTGGTGAAGGCGCGCTGGTGGTGCACCTCCTCGATATTGGCATTGGCTTCGGCGAGGCAGGCGGTGACCGTGGCGAGCGCTCCGGGCAGGTCGCGCAGTTCGACCGTGAGCCGGGTAAGCCGCCCGGCGCGCACCATGCCGCGTTCGATGATGACCGACAGTATCAGCGGATCGATATTGCCGCCGGAGAGGACGATACCCACGCGTTTGCCGCGGAAGCGCTCCGGCTGGGCGAGCAGGGCGGCCAAGCCGGCCGCGCCTGCGCCCTCGACCACGGTCTTCTCTATTTCCAGCAGCAGCACGATGGCGTGCTCGATCTCGCCTTCCCCGACCAGCATTATGCCGCGCGTGAGTTCGCGCACGATGGGCAGAGTGAGCGCACCCGGCTGCTTTACCGCAATGCCGTCGGCGATCGTGTTGGCGGCGAACTGCGCCGTCTCCCCGCGCAGGGCACAATACATCGACGGAAAATTCTCGCTCTCCACGCCGTAGAGTTCGATGCCGGGATTGAGCGCCCTCGCGGCGACCGCCATGCCGGCGATCAGTCCGCCCCCGCCCACGGGCACGACCAGGATCTGCAGCTGCGGTTCGCGCGCAAGCATCTCCAGCGCAACGGTACCCTGGCCGCTGATCACCTGCTCGTCGTCGTAGGGATGGACCAGGCTCAGTGCGCGCTCGGCGGCGAGTGCGAGTCCGTGCGCCCTGGCCTGGTCGAAGTTGCCCCCTGCGAGTATCACTTCGGCGCCGAAGGCGCGGGTACGTTCCACTTTCACATGCGGCGTGTGGCGCGGCATGACGATGACGGCGCGAATGCCCAGGCGCCTCGCATGATAGGCCACGCCCTGCGCGTGGTTGCCCGCGGAGACTGCGAGCACGCCTGCGGCGCGCTCCTGCGGCGCGAGCGCTAGCAGCTTGACCAGCGCGCCGCGTTCCTTGAAGGATGCGGTAAATTGCAGGTTTTCGAACTTGAGGTAGACCTCGGCGCCGGTGATCTCGGACAAGGTGCGCGAGTACAGGCAGGGCGTGTCTATCACCTGGTCGGCGAGCACGGCTGCTGCCGCATGGATGGCTTGCGCGCTGACAGGCATCGCCGGCCTCGCTAAAACGGTTTCACTACCACCAGGATCACGGCGGCGAACAGGAAAATCACCGGCACTTCATTGAACCAGCGGTACCAGAGGTGGCTCCTTGCGTTGCGATCGAAGTTGAAATCGGCGAGCAGCCTGCCGCAATAGAGATGATAGACGACGAGTGCGGTGACCACGGCCAGCTTCGCATGCAGCCAGGCGCCGCCTATGCCATAGCCCAGCCACAGCCACATGCCGAACACGATGGTGAACACCGCGCCCGGGGCCATGATGCCGTAATACAGCTTGCGCTCCATGATCTTGAAGCGCGCGCTGCCCGCGCTGTCTTCGGTCATGGCGTGATAAACGAACAGGCGCGGCAGGTAGAACAGCCCGGCGAACCAGGTCACCATGAACACGATGTGCAGCATTTTGATCCAGAGCATCGGGGGAAACCCTAAGGAGCGCGAAATGAACGGGCGACGAGCGCAGGATAGAACCCGGTCGTAGTCTTGGCAAGCGGTGCCGTGCCGCCCGGGTCGGGCAAGAACATACGCGGGTGTTCAGCCCCGCCACGCAGCCTTGATGATGCTCTTGATGATATGCAGCCGCCGGTGAAAGAAATGATCCGCGCCGGGCACGACGACGACGGGCAGCTCCTGCGGGCGCGCCCATGCAAGCACGTTGGCTAGCGGCACGGTGTCGTCCAGTTCGCCGTGGATCACCACGCTGTCCGCGGGCACCGTCTCCGAGGTGTAACTGCGCCCGCCGCTGACAAAACCCGCGGCCACGCCCACCAGCACCATGCGCTCGGGCGTGGCGCTGCGTGCCACCAGCGTCTGCACGTAGGCGCCGAAGGAGAAACCAGCCAACACCGGCGCCCCCGTGTGAAAGCGCGTGCGCGCGTATTCCAGGATCCTCAGCATGTCCTCGGCTTCGCCGCGACCCTGGTCGTGTGCTCCCGCGCTCGCGCCTACGCCGCGGAAATTCGGCCGCAGCACGACATAACCGAGTTCGACGAAGGTCTTGGCCAGGGTCTGCGCCACCTTGTTGTCCAGGCTACCGCCGAACAGCGGGTGCGGGTGTGCGATCAGCGCCACGCCCCTGGGGGCGCCGTGAAAGCCCTCGCCGTGTCCGCCGCCTGCGGGCAGGTCGATCACGGTCTCGATCTTGCCGGCCGGACCGTCCAGCAGCAGGCGCTCTTTGGCGGCCTGTGTCATAGTTTCAGGCGTTCGACCACGCGGCCGTGCTGCAGGTGTTCCTCGACGATCTCGTCGATGTCTTGCTCGTCGACGTAGGTGTACCAGGTCTCTTCCGGGTACACCACGATGCAGGGGCCTTCCTCGCAGCGATCCAGGCAGCCCGCCTGGTTGATGCGCACCCCGCCCTTTCCCGCAAGATCGAGCGCCTTGACCCGCTGTTTGGCGTAGTCGCGCAGCCTGCTTGCGCCCTTGTCGTTGCAGCAGGGCCGTTCGCCATCGCGCTGGTTGCAGCAGAAAAAAACGTGGTGGGCGTAATAGCTCATGGGGAATCGGCTCAAAAAAGTCGCCGTTGACGGGCGTGCCGACTATCGGCATGCCCCTTCCGGCGAAGGACAAATTATAGCTCTTCAGCGCTGCCCGCCCCGTCCTTGGGCAGGCGCGGTGCGAGCAGCATCAGATAGAACAGCGCGGCGAACGGCCAGGCGAGCGACACCAGGTGCGTCACCCCGTTGAAGTTGAGGAAGTAGCCCTGCGGCCACAACTGCAGCGCATTGGAGAAATAGGGATTCTCCGGCGTCAGGTTGACCAGCACCGTTGCGGCCATCAACAGCAGGCCCGCGAGCGCGCGCCGTGCCACCCGCGGCAGCGGCAGCGCCAGGATCAGCATCAATGCCCCGCCGGCGAGGCCGAGGAGCGCACCCGGCGTGAGCCAGGCGAACACGTTCTGCGCCTTGAGCAATTCGCCTACTGCCACGGTCTTCAGCGCCAACGCCCCGGCGAGCAGCGCCAGCAACATGCCGCGCAGCGGCTGCTCGTTTCGCGTCAGACAGGACAGGAACAGGCCGATAGCAATCAGGTTGCAGGCGGTGACTGCCGCTTCCCCCTGGATGAACACTTCGGCCGGGTGCAGCGAGGCCGGCGCAGGTTCGAGCAGCCAGCGCAGGTCCCCGTTGCCGAACAGCAGCGTTTCCGGCGTAAGTTGGGTGAACAGCCACAGTCCGAGCAACACCAGGCCGAGGTCGTACTGGTGGCCGGCGAGAATCCAGCGGTGGCGCAGCTCGTGCAGCCTGCCGCGGCCGAGCTGGTCCACGCCGAAGCCGAGCGCCAGTCCGGCTCCGGCGAAGGCGCCCAGGCCGTTGGTGGCGAGATCGAGGTTGGACGGTATGCGGCTGGGAAGATAGGTCTGCAGCGCTTCCAGCGCGAGACTCAGACAGCAGCCGGCAAGGCCCGCGGCGGTGAGCGCGGATGTGCCGCGCAGGTGCGGGTGCAGTGCCAGCAGCGCGAAAAACCCCAAGGGCAGATAGGCGGCAAAATTGGTCAGCAGATCGAAGGCGGTGATATAGCGCGGCAAGCCGCCGGCGAGATAGGCGAATGCGCTTACGCCCTGATCGCGCCAGCCGGAGAACGGATGCAGGCTGGCGTAAATCATCAACAGTACATAGACCAGCAACAGATAGCGCGCCAACGGCGAGGGTCGGGGATTGTCGACGGGTATGCTGGGTGTCATGTCAATTAGAGCCGGACGAGTTCCGAGCGGTAGAGAGCCAGCATTTCGGGGCCGAAGCAGGCGAACACGATTTGCCCGAGATTCGGCTCGTCCGCTGCGAACTGCGCGCACTCGGCCAGCGCAATGCGCACCGCCTGCTGCGGCGGATAGCCATAGACGCCGCAACTGATCGCAGGGAAGGCGATGCTCGCCGCGCCGTGCACGAGCGCCAGCGCCAGGCTTTCGCGGTAGCAGGCGGCGAGCAGTGCGGGCTCGCCCTGTGCGCCGCCTTGCCATACCGGTCCCACGGTGTGGATCACGTATTTCGCCGGCAGGCGGTAGCCGCGCGTGAGCTTGGCCTGCCCGGTGGCGCAGCCGCGCAGCCTGCGGCACTCGGCGAGCAGCTCGGGTCCGGCGGCGCGGTGGATCGCGCCGTCCACGCCGCCACCGCCCAGCAGCGAGTTGTTGGCGGCATTGACGATGGCATCGACCGGCAAAGTGGTGATGTCGGCCTCAACTGCGATCAGCTTTTCAGGCATGGCCGAATTCTACCTTGCGCGGAATCGATAGCAGGCGGACTGCGTGAACCGGTGCGGCCGGCGCGCGCATTTCCACCGTCGACCTCGGCTTGGACGTTGCCATCTTTGCGCCGCAGGCGTAGATTGCGCCCTAAATGAAGAATAAGCCGTCGCCGCATCGTGTCAGGAGTACGGGCATATGCTGATCGCCTTCGTCTCCCTGTATCTCGCGCTGACCATCAGCATCGGCCTCGTCGCCGCACGTCTGGTCAAGAATTCGACCGACTACCTGGTCGCCGGCCGCCGCCTGCCGCTGTACATGAACGTCGCCACCGCCTTCGCGACTTGGTTCGGCGCGGAGACGGTGCTGTCGGTATCCGCAACGTTTGCAAAGGACGGCCTGCACGGCATCCCGGGTGATCCCTTCGGTGCTTCGGTGTGTCTGGTGCTGGCCGCGCTGCTGTTCGCCAGGCTGTTCTACCGCATGAACCTGCTGACCATCGGTGATTTCTACAAGCAGCGCTATGGCAAACCGGTGGAAGTGTTGACCAGCCTGTCGATTACCCTGAGCTACCTGGGCTGGACTTCGGCGCAGATGACCGCGCTGGGTCTGGTGATTTTCTCGCTCTCTGGCGGTGCGATGGAGCTCAACCAGGCCATCGTCCTCGGCGCAGGCGTGGTCGTCGTCTACACGATATTCGGCGGCATGTGGTCGGTGGCCTTCACCGACCTGTTCCAGACGGTGGTCATCCTTATCGGACTGACCCTGGTCGCGCTGCTCGTCGGCGACCTGGCCGGGGGCGTCGAGAAGGTGGTGCGCCAGGCCGCGGCCGAAGGCAAGCTTGCCATGTTCCCGGCCGACATGGACGCAGCCGCGTGGTGGGCGATGGCCGGCGCTTTCTTTGCCTTCGCCTTCGGTTCGATTCCGCAGCAGGATGTGTTCCAGCGCATGACCAGCGCCAAGAACGAGAAGACGGCGGTGCGCGGCACCATCATCGGCGGGCTGATCTACTTTTGCTTCGCCTTCGTGCCTATCTATATTGCTTACGCGGCGCTTGTGGCCGATCCCTCGCTGGGAGAACTGTTCGCCAACAAGGATGCCCGCGTCATCCAGAAAATCCTGCCGGACCTGGTGCTAGGCAAAATGCCGCTGTGGGCGCAGGTGATGTTCTTCGGCGCATTGCTGTCGGCCATCCTGTCCACTGCCAGCGGCGCCTTGCTCGCGCCGACCGCGCTGTTCACCGAAAACGTGCTGCGCCCGTTCGTGCGCCATATGGGAGACCGCCAGATGCTGCTGACCCTGCGCATCATCCTGGTCACCTTCGCCTCCGCTGCATTGGTGTTCGCCGTCAACAGCACCAGTACGATGTATGAAATGGTGCAAAACGCCTACAACGTGACGCTGACCGGCGCCTTCGTGCCGCTGTTTGCCGGGGCCTTCTGGAAGCGTGCCAATACGCAAGGCGCCTTGCTCTCCATCGTGCTAGGCGTAGGCACCTGGCTGGTGGCGGACAACACGGCTGCCGAGGCCATGGTCCCGCCGAACCTGGTGGGCTTTTTCGCATCTGTCATCGGCATGTTGCTGGGTACGCTGGCCCCGGCCATCATCCGCAACCATGGCCAGTCTATCGACGCCGCACTTGCGCACCGCAAGCCCCTGCCAGGGCAGCCCGGTTACCGCTGAGCCCGCGCGCGCCCTATCCTGCGGTCCCGCGCGAGCTGAAATGCGCCCCGGGCAGTGGCGGAGAATACGGGCGGACCGGGGGGAATGTCCTTCCCCGTCCCTGGCTGCCCGTGTTTCCCTGTGTCGGCCGCTCAAAGGCGCTTGCGTCGGTCGGCCCGAACTACAGCACCAGGTAAATGTGCCAGGCGAGCAGGGCCGCGAGCAGCAGGCCGAGCATGAGGGTACTGCGGTGGCGCTGCTTCTGCTCCGCGGCAAGCTGCTCCAGTACCCGTTCGATCCCCGCCGCGTGGTCCGCGTCCAGGGCGCGATGCAGCAGCCGCGGCATTTGCGGCAGCATGTTGGCCCAGCGCGGCACTTCGTTTTGCAGATTGCGCAGCAGGCCGCGCCAGCCCAGTTGTTCGCTCATCCAGCGCTCGAGGTAGGGCTTGGCCGTTTTCCACAGGTCCAGGTCCGGGTCGAGCTGCCGTCCCAGGCCTTCGATGTTGAGCAGCGTCTTTTGCAGCATCACCAGCTGCGGCTGGATCTCGACGTGGAAGCGGCGCGAAGTCTGGAACAGGCGCAACAACACCCGGCCGAAGGATATGTCCTTCAGCGGCCGGTCGAATACCGGTTCGCACACGGCGCGTATGGCGTTCTCGAATTCGTCCACGCGGGTGTCCGCCGGAACCCAGCCCGCTTCCAGGTGCGCCTGCGCGACGCGCTTGTAATCGCGCTGGAAGAACGCGAGAAAATTCTGCGCCAGGTAGTTCTTGTCGACGTCGGTGAGCGTGCCCATGATGCCGAAATCGACTGCGACGTACTGGCCGCGCGGGTCGGTGTCGGTGGAGACGAAAATATTTCCCGGGTGCATGTCGGCGTGGAAAAATCCGTCGCGGAACACCTGGGTGAAAAAAATCTCCACGCCGGCGCGCGCGAGCCGCGGGACGTCCACGCCGGCGGCACGCAGCTGCACCACATGGCTGATCGGAGTGCCGCTGATGCGCTGCATCACCATCACCGAGGCCGAGCAGTAGTCCCAATAGATCTCCGGAATGACCAGCAGCTGCGAGCCCGCGAAGTTGCGCCGCAGCTGGCTCGCATTCGACGCTTCGCGCATCAGGTCCAGTTCGTCGTTGAGGTGCATGGCGAATTCGGCCACAACCTGGCGCGGCTTCAGGCGCCGGCCGTCGACCCACAACATTTCGATCAGCCCGGCCGCGCTATCGAGCAGGGCCACGTCTTTCTCGATCGCTTGCTGCATATTGGGGCGCAATATTTTGACCGCGCATTCGCGCCCGCCGGGCAGCACCGCAAAATGCACCTGCGCGATGGAAGCGCTGGCCACCGGCAGCGGTTCGAACTGCTCGAATACCTCGCTCACCGGCCGGCCGAACGAGCGTTCCAGTTGGGCGTGGGCGAGCCCGGTAGAAAACGGCGGCACCTGATCCTGCAGCCGCGCCAGCTCGTCGGCGATATCGGTGGGCATCAGGTCGCGCCGGGTGGAGAGAACCTGGCCGAACTTGACGAACAGCGGACCCAGCGCCTCCAGCGCGAGGCGCAGGCGCACTGCGCGCGGCTCGGACAGGTCGCGCCAGAACAGCACGCGCTGTACCACCACCAGCAGCAAGCGCGTGCGCGCGTGGGCGAGGACGAACTCATCCAGGCCGAAACGCAGGCCGACATAGATGATACGGGCGAGGCGCAGTAGGCGCTGCAATTAGTTAGCCTGCAATAGACGGAGTACGGATTTTAACCGCTAAGCACGCCAAGGATACCGGTGAAAAGCGGCAGGCCTGCGCGGCGTTCCCGGCTATTCAGGATTTCCTGGTCAAGGTTTCGATGCGTTTTTCCAGCCGCGCCAGGTCGTCGCGCAGTTGGTCCGCATCGGCGAGAAATTGACGCACCTCGCCCGGCCGCGCCAATAGGGGCTGCTCCTCGATCCAGTATTCGGCAAAGTTCTGCGCCAGCTTTTCCGCGGTCTCGCGGTTCCACGCCGCAAAACGCCTGCCTTCGCTCACCATGCGCTGGGCGATCACGTCGCCGAATACCCTGGACAGGTCCTCGGCGATATCCCAGCGCAGGTGGCGGAACAGGTACTGCACCGTGCCGGCCAGGTCGGCGTTGCCTTCTATGCCGATTTCGCGCATCAACGCGTCTTCGCCGCGCAGCGATGCCGGCAACGCGGCCGGGCCGATGCTTACGACCAGGGTCGGCGCGGCGTCCTCGACCGCGGCGCGCAGCAGTCCGGTATCGAGGATGTCCAGGCGCAGCGCCGGCAGCGGCGGGGAGCGGAATTCCACGCACTGCCCGGCGTAGGGTTTGAGCTTGTCGCGCGCCCACGCTTCGGCGCCGAGCAGGTGGTTGAGAGCGTAGATCCCGGGGTGTGGCAACACGGCCTTCTCCGATGCGCCTACAGGCTATTGTATTTGCTGAATGCCCGCGAGCACCCACCCGCTTGCGCCCGAGGCCGGTTTTGCCAGGTTCCACACCTCCTGAAAGGGTTCAGGCCGGGCTTCGGGAGTTTCGCGCATCATGCCGGAGAAGCGCACGCTGGCCCAATGGGTATCGCCTTCGGTCAGCGCTTCCAGCAGGTCGGCGTTGAGCGTCACCACGTCGGTCTGCTGCCCGAGCGCACCCTGCTGCTGCATCTCCTGCGCGATAGACGCGAACATTTCATCACTGGTGAACTCGCGCAATTCCTCGATCCTGCCGCTGTCGTGCGCAGCCTGCAGCCTGACGAAATTGAGCTTGGCCTGGCGCAGAAAGCCGTCGGTATCGAAGCCTGGGGGCACATTCGGCCGCAGCTGTGCGCCGAAATCAGGCGAGGCGTTCAGGCCGGAGGCCAGCGGGGGCGGCGCGGCGGCCACGGGGTCGCCGCCCGCGCCAGCATACTGCACATCGCTTTCGGTCCTGGTCCGGGCGAGCATGCGCTTGACGACGACCAGCGCAAGCACCATCAGCGCGATCAGCAGCAGCGCGCCGCCGTAGCCGTTCTGGCCGATCAGCCAGCCCAGGCCCAGGCCCGCGGCTAGGCCGGCGATGGGGCCCAGCCAGCCGGGTTTCGGCGCTGCCCCCGCAGCCGGTCCCGCTGCTGGGGCAGTTGGCGCAGCCTGCGATGGCGGAGCCTGTTGCACGCTCTTGCTCGGCGCCACGCTCTGGCGCTGTACGCCAAAACTGCGGCCGCCGCCCAGGCGCCTGGCCTCGGCGTCCCCCACCGCGAATGCCAGCGCGAGGATTGCAACGATCAGAGTCGAAAACAGCTGTTTCATGGTCTTGCCTCGCAGTGTGTAGCCGCCATTGCGTTTAACCGTCATTACGTGCTCCTGTCCTCAAACCTTGTGGCCCCGATGCAGCGCAACCACGCCGGCGCTCAGATTGAAATATTCGACCCGCGCGAGGCCCGCGTGTTCCATCAGGCTTTTCAATTGCTCCTGGTCCGGATGCACGCGTATGGATTCCGCGAGATAGCGGTAGCTGGCGGCGTCGCCGGCGATTTTGGACCCCAGCCAGGGCAGCACCTTGAACGAATACCAGTCGTAGGCGCGGCTCAAGGGTTGCCATATACGGGAGAATTCGAGTACCAGCAGGCGCCCGCCCGGCTTGAGCACGCGGCGCATCTCGGCCAGCGCGGCTTCCTTGTGCGTCATGTTGCGCAGTCCGAAGGCGACGCTGACGCAGTCAAAATAGTCGGCGCGAAACGGCAGGTGCTCCGCATCACACTGCGCCAGCGGCAGCGCGCACCCCTCATCGAGCAGCCGGTCGCGGCCGCGCGCGAGCATGGCGCCATTGATGTCGGTGAGCCAAACCTCGCCCTCGGGGCCGACGCGGCGGGCGAACGCGCTAGCCAGGTCGCCGCTGCCGGAGGCGACGTCGAGCACGCGCTCGCCGGTTCTGATTGCGGCGATCGCGATGGTAAAGGCCTTCCACGCGCGGTGCATCCCGGCCGACATGAGGTCGTTCATCAGGTCGTACTTGGGCGCGACCGAATCAAATACGCCCGCTACCTTGCGCGCTTTTTCGCCCTCGTCGATCTGTTCGTAGCCAAAGTGGGTCTTGCCGTTCATCGCAGCTCTTGTCCGGTGTGGTAACTCATTCCCGGGTCGCGCAGCGCGCTCGGGGGGCATCTATGATACCGCGGCCGGCCCGGTTGCGGCTGTAACCTGGATGTCACGCAGCCGACATACTATTCGGGCTGTGAAATTGAACAAACCATGCCGCTCGATATCCTAATCGTCGAAGACGAAGCCGCCATCCAGGAACTGATTGCCGTCAATCTAGAAGGCGCCGGGCACCGTGCCCTGCGCGCGGCCGATTCGGAGCAGGCGCTGGCTATCATACGCGCGAGCCTGCCCGACCTGGTGCTGCTCGACTGGATGCTGCCGGGGCGCTCGGGCCTGACCGTGGCGCGCCAGCTTCGCAGCGACGCGCGCACCCGCAGTATCCCCATTATCATGCTCACGGCCAAATCCGCCGAGCAGGACAAAGTCCTCGGGCTCGAGGCCGGCGCGGACGACTACATCACCAAGCCGTTCTCGCCGCGCGAACTGCTGGCGCGCATCAAGGCGCTGATGCGCCGGCGCGCGCCGCAAATGACCGAGGACCTGGTCGAGGTCGCGGGCCTGCGCCTCGACCCAGCCGCGCACCGCGTCAGCGGTAACGGCCTGAGGCTGGACCTGGGGCCGACCGAATTCCGCCTGCTGCATTTTTTTATGACCCACGCCGAGCGCGTGCATACCCGCACGCAATTGCTGGACCAGGTTTGGGGCGATCATGTATTCGTCGAGGAACGCACCGTGGACGTTCACATCCGCCGGCTGCGCCAGGCGCTCGAGGCGAGCGGCCACGATGCGCTGATCGAAACCGTGCGCGGAACCGGCTACCGTTTCACCGCCGCCGCGTGACGCGCCCGGCCGGCGCGGGCGCCGCACCGGGCATGCGATAATCGTCTGCCAGAAAATACAGGCTCGACTTTCCTCCATTGAATTCCGTCTGGATACGCAGCGCCCTGGCGCTGGCCGCGGTAGCGGTAGCCGGTCTGATCACCTGGGCGCTGGCGGACCCGGTCTGGGCGCTGGCCGCTGTCTGTTTCGGGCTGGCGCTGCTGCTCGCGCGCCATGTGGCCAATCTGGCGGCGCTGGCCGACTGGCTGCGCGACCCCATGGCCAAGCCGGTGCCGCAGGGCGGCGGCGTCTGGGACGCGGTGCTGGTCGGGCTCTACCGTTTCGTGCGCGCGCGCATCAGGGAGAAAGAGCAGCTGGGCGGCGACCTGCAGCGCTTTCGCAATGCGGGTCTGGCGCTGCCCGACGGCGTGATTCTGCTCGATGCTCATGACCATATCGAGTGGTGCAACCCGATCGCCAGCCAGTACCTGGGCCTGGACGAGCAGCGCGATCTGGGCCGGCCTTTGGTCAACCTGGTGCGCCACCCGGACCTCGCCGCATATCTCGAGCATGGCGACTACGCCGAGCCGCTTACCCTGCGTTTGTCGCGCGGCGAGGGCAGGGTGCTCTCGCTCGCCATCATTTCCTACGGAGAGGCGCAAAAGCTCCTGCTCGCGAACGACATTACCCTAACTGAGAAAGTTGAAACCATGCGGCGCGATTTCGTCGCCAATGTGTCGCATGAGCTGAAAAGCCCGCTTACCGTGGTGGCCGGATTCCTGGAAACGCTCACCGACGGCAATATCAAACTGGACGAGGAGCGCCGGCAGGGTTACCTGAAGATGATGCGCGAGCACACCGGGCGCATGCAGCGGCTGGTGGAAGACCTGCTCACGCTATCGGCGCTGGAGGACAGCCGGGGCCTGAGCGACGAAACCCTGGTCGATGTCGCGGCGCTGCTGGCCGGCGTGCGCGACGAGGCGCTGGCCTTGAGCGGCGGGCGCCATCGCGTCGAACTCAGCGTCGAAGATCCGCTCTCGCTGCTCGCCAACGCGCAGGAACTGCGCAGCGCATTCAATAATCTGGTGAGCAACGCGGTGCGCTATACGCCCGCGGGCGGGAACATCGGGCTCCTCTGGGGGCGGCGCGGCGCAGAAGCGGTGTTCAGCGTCAGCGACACCGGCACGGGCATAGAGCCGCGCCATATCCCGCGCCTGACCGAACGCTTCTACAGGGTGGACCACAGCCGCTCGCGTGAAACCGGAGGCACAGGGCTCGGCCTGGCTATCGTAAAGCACGTGCTGACGCGCCATCAGGCGACGCTGGAAATAGAGAGCGAAACGGGCGTGGGCAGCCGCTTCAGCGCGGTGTTCCCGGCGCGGCGCGTCAAATCCGCGGTCGACACGGGGCCGGCAAGGCGGCCGGTGCCCGCAGGCAGGAACCCGGGCTAGCGCGCAGCTTCGATCGCTACGCGTTCAAAATCGCTGCCGCGCTCGATCACGCTGCTTAGCAGCATCAGCTCGGAGCGTTCGCCGTAGACTTCCAGCACGCGCCCCGGCCGGTACCAGCCGGGAGCAAGGATCAGGGAGCTCGGCGACGACAGCGCCGGAAGTGCGGGGCAAAGGAGGGCGGGGACGAATTTTTCAGCCTTCGCGTTGATCCCGGTTGGCCGCACCGCCACTGCCTGCGGTATTCCCGGGATGACGCGAACCCCGACATGAAGGTCGTCCTTCTCGTCTGTACTGATCCAGCGCACCATGCCCACCAGGAAATTCTTTGCGTCGGCCGGCCGCACCGCGATCAGCTGGGTGTGGGTATAGCGCCCGCCGGCGGATGCGATCGGGCGCATGATGCGCAGTCCCGACACGCTCTCCTCCAACAGCTGCCAATCTTCGGTGGCATAGCCCCCGGCCGCTACAAACGCGTCGTCGAGGCGGGTGCTGGTATGGCCGAAGGTGGCGATCTCGTCGCGTTCGCGCCGCGTCAGCTGGGTCGCCAGTCCGGGCTGGCGGAAAATCTTGTTGCCGGAAATATGGAAATGCATGGAGACCATGGTGCTGCATGCCTTCGCTTTGGCGCTGACGCTGCGGCGCAATTGCGCGCGCGCGTTCTTGCCCTCGCACCAAAGACGGAACAGGAGCACCAGCAACTGCTCTACGCTGGGCATGGTGCAATCATCGCCCAGCCCCAGGCTGGCGGGTGACTCGCCCTTGCGCAGCAGCACCACGAACCTTTTCAGCTTGCGCGCTATCTCGCTGACATCGAGCCAGGCGCAGGCGCTGCGCCCGAGGGCGTCGGCTTCACGGTAGGCGCCGGTGGCTGCGGAAAAATCCAGCAGCAAGGGCGCCATGCCCTGGTTCTCGGGCGGAGGGCGCCGCACCGGCACCAGCCGGGCCCATTGCGACAGCCAGCGATATATCTGCGTCGACTGCCTTTGCATTTGCTCGCCGGGGTCTGCCTGCATGAACAGCAGCGCGCGCACATACACTTCGACACAGCTCACTTCCAGCTTTCTCACTGGATCGGCGACCGGCGTGGCGGTCTCGCCCGACTCGTCGGCGATGCGGTAAAACCCGTGCAGGGCCAACCAGTGGTTATCGGGGATGGTGTGATAAACGCGGCAGTGGTCGAACATGCTCGAGGCCACGCAGTCCAGCCCCCGCTGGCAGATGAGCGCAGTCCGGCTGTCGCGCTTGCCGGCGGTCACGCTCGCCAGGCAATGCTGGTATCCGATGAGCAGTTCCTGCCACAGCGCCGCCACCTGCCCGAAGATGCCGCGTTCCACCCGGGTTAGCGGCAGCGGTTTGTAGGCGAGTTTCTTGATCTGCTCCGTCTGCACGAAGTAGACGGGCAGGCGCAGCGCGTCCAGCACTTTGAGCCGTTCGGCAGCGGGCAGACTGTAGCGGTTCAGCTGGCGCAACTGCTCCAGCAAGCGGTTTTGCGAAGGCGCCACGTTGACCAGCGGCAAGTCGCGCAGCCATGCCGAGCAGGAGGCGGCGTCGGTGAATTCCGGTTTTGCGTCGGCTGAGGTTTCGGGTAGCTTGAATTCGGACATGGGCGTCAATGGTGCCGTCAAATCGCCGGAAAAAGCAAGAGGAGTCCTACCACCGGTGGTACTTGAACCGGGGTGTAGGGCGGCGCAATGCCGAGCTCGAAGCGCAAGCGCGGCATCGACCTGGCGCTCATTCTGCCACTGCCTGCAACAACTTGCGCAATTCCAGCTTCAGCCCAGCGCTGTCTACCGGCCGGGGCATGCCGGGGCGCCGCGCCTGGCTCCAGACGGAGCCGGGAAAATGCTTGTCATCGGCAAAACGCGGAATCACGTGCCAGTGCAGGTGCGCCACCATGTTGCCCAGGCTGGCGAGGTTGATCTTCGCCGGCCGCATCGATAGGCGCAAGGCCTGCTCGGTCGCAAACACCACGCGCATCAGCCTGTGTCTGGTCGCCGCGTCGAGGTCGGTCATTTCGCCCACGTGCCGGTTGAAGATCACGCGGCAGAATCCCGGATAATCGCGGTCCCCGATCAGGACTACACGGCACAGGGCATCCTGCCACAGCGTTTCCCCTGCGGCAGAATCGCACAGTTCACAGAGGTCGGCTGCCGGTTCCTTCATTTCGGGACAGCTGCTCCAGCGCCTGATGTTGTGATTCGTTCACGCCGCGGCGCGAGCGGCCCCTAGACCCGGGGCACTCGCTGCGCCGCAGTTTCAGCATAGCAGATTCGGTCACAGGAGCACACGTTCGATCCCGCCCTGGTTTGCCTTGGCCACGTATTCGGACATCCAGTCTGGACCGAGCAGGTGCCTGGCGATCTCGACCACGATATAGTCGGCGCCGGTGCCCGCGTCCTCGCTGAATCGCGCCAGGCCCTGCAGGCAGGAGGGGCAGGAGGTAAGCACCTTGACTTCGCCCCGGAAGCTGTCATTGCCGGCTCCGGCGCGGACCGCCGCCACGCCCTTCCTGATTTCCTCCTCCTTGCGAAAGCGCACCTGGGTCGAAATGTCGGGCCGGGTCAGCGCCAGCGTGCCCGCTTCGCCGCAGCAGCGTTCATTCAGCGCCACCTCGGCGCCCATCAGCTGGTTGACCACCTTGAGCGGCTGATAGGTTTTCATCGGCGTGTGGCAGGGGTCGTGGTAGAGATAGCGCACGCCGGCCACGCCCTCGAGCTTCACCCCTTGTTCCAGCAGGTACTCATGGATGTCGAGCAGCCGGCAGCCGGGGAAGATCTTGTCGAATTCGTACTTCTGCAGCTGGTCCATGCAGGTGCCGCAGGACACGATCACCGTCTTGATGTCGAGATAATTGAGGGTGTTGGCGACGCGATGAAACAGTACGCGGTTGTCGGTGATGATGCGCCTGCCCTCTTCCTCCTCGCCGGCGGCGGTCTGCGGGTAGCCGCAGCACAAATAGCCCGGCGGCAGCACGCACTGCGCGCCGATGGAGTAGAGCATCGCCTGCGTAGCCAGCCCTACCTGGCTGAACAGGCGCTCGGAACCGCAGCCGGGGAAGTAGAACACCGCGTCCGAGTCTTCGGTCACTTTGGTCGGATCGCGGATGATGGGCACGATGTGGCGGTCCTCCAGCTCGAGCAGCGCCCGCGCGGTGCGCTTGGGCAGATTGCCCGGCATCGGCTTGTTGACGAAGTGTATGACCTGCGCGCGCACGTCCGGCCGCCCTACCGTTGCCGGCGGCCGCCGCGCCTGGCGCTGCGCGAGGCCGAGCATTTTCGCGGCGCGGTGGGCGAGCCGCTGCGCGCGGTAACCCCATTCGATCATCACCGCGCGGGCGATCTTGATGGTGTTCGGGTTGGTCGCGTTCAGAAACAGCATCGAGGCTGCGGTGCCGGGGTTGAATTTCTTCTTTCCCTGCTTGCGCAGCACGTTGCGCATGGCAATCGAGACGTCGCCGAAATCGATGTCCACCGGGCAGGGGTTGGCGCACTTGTGGCACACGGTGCAATGATCGGCGACGTCGCCGAATTCGTCGAAATGCCTGAGCGATATTCCGCGCCGCGTCTGCTCCTCGTAGAGAAACGCCTCGATCAGGAGCGAGGTGGCGAGAATCTTGTTTCTCGGGCTGTAGAGCAGGTTGGCGCGCGGCACGTGGGTCGCGCACACCGGCTTGCACTTGCCGCAGCGCAGGCAGTCCTTGATCGAATCGGCGATGCTGCCGGTCTCCGACTGCTCCATGATCAGCGATTCGGCCCCGAGCAGGCTGAAGCTCGGCGTATACGCGTTGCGCAGGTCCCCGCCCGCGAGCAGCTTGCCGGCGTTGAAGCGGCCGTGCGGATCGGTCTTTTCCTTGTAACTGCGGAACGCCTCGATTTCGTGCGGGTCGAGGTATTCGAGCTTGGTGATGCCGATGCCGTGCTCGCCCGAGATCACTCCGTCCAGGGATTTCGCCAGCTGCATGATGCGCGCCACCGCCGCGTTTGCCTGGCGCAGCATGTCGTAGTTGTCGGAATTGACGGGAATGTTGGTGTGCACATTGCCGTCGCCGGCGTGCATGTGCAGCGCCACGAATACGCGCGCCTTGAGCACGCGCTGGTGAATCGCGTAACAGCCTTCGAGAATGCGGTGGAATACCAGCCCGTCGAACAGCTGCCGCAGTTGGGCGCGCACTTCGTCTTTCCATGACACGCGCACGCTATGGTCCTGCAGCAGCGAGAATATGGTTTTCCCGGCGTGGGTCACCGCGGCTAGGCCCGGTACCGTGTCGATGCGCGCCTCGGCCACCGGCAGGTCGAGGTTGTCGAGCAGATACTGCCAGCGCGCGCGCGTTCTGACGAGGAGTTCGCGCGCGGCCTCGCGCCGGTCGCCCAGAAACTCGGGCGCGGGCAGCGTTTCCCCGTGCTGGGCCAGCGGCAGTTCCCCCTGAAAATACTCGTCCAGGGCATCGAGCAGCGCAAGCTTGTTCGCAATCGACAGTTCGATGTTGATGCGCTCGATGCCGTCGGAATACTCGCCCAGGCGTTCGAGCGGAATGACCACGTCTTCGTTGATCTTGAAGGCATTGGTGTGCTTGGCGATGGCCGCGGTGCGGGCGCGGTCGAGCCAGAACGTACGCCGCGTCTCGGCCGTGACGGCGACGAAGCCTTCGCCGCCGCGGGCATTGGCGATGCGCACCACCTGCGACGCCGCTGCGGCCACGGCGGCGTCGCTGTCGCCGACGATGTCGCCGATCAGCACCATTTTCGGCCGGCCTGCGCCTCCCGCCTGGCGCTTGGCCTTGGTCGCGTAGCCGACGGCCTTCAGATAGCGCTCGTCCATATGCTCCAGCCCGGCGAGCATCACCGGGGGCTCGCCTGCGGCGACCCTGCCGGCGCGGGTGTCGAGGTAGCGCGTGATTTCGACGATGGCCGGCACCGAGTCGCGCACCTGGCCGAAAAATTCCAGGCATACGGTGCGGATCGAGGCCGGCATCTTGTGCAGGATGAAGCGCGCCGAGGTGATAATGCCGTCGCAACCTTCCTTCTGGATGCCGGGCAGCCCGGCGAGGAACTTGTCGGTTACGTCCTTGCCCAGCCCCGCCTTGCGAAAGCGCGCGCCGGGTATCTCCAGGATCGCGGGCTCGCCGTGGGGAGTGCGGCCGTCGCGGCGAAAGCGCTGCACCTGGAAGCGCGTCATAGCGGCCTCGTGGATCTTGCCCAGGTTGTGATCCAGGCGCGTGACCTCGAGGCAGTAGCCGTTCGCGTCGACCATGCGCCAGGAGGCGAGGTTGTCCAGGGCAGTGCCCCATAGCACCGCTTTCTTGCCGCCGGCGTTCATGGCGACGTTGCCGCCGATGCAGGAGGCGTCGGCCGAGGTCGGATCGACCGCGAACACATGTCCGGCTGCTTCGGCGGCCTCCATTACGCGTTTGGTCACCACCCCCGCGCCGCAGTGCACGGTCGCGACTGGGCGAGCCACGCCCGGCAGCCGCACCTCCTCGACCGCACCCAGCGCGTCGAGCTTCTCCGTGTTGATGACCGCCGACAGCTGCGTGAGCGGAACCGCGCCGCCGGTGTAGCCGGTGCCGCCGCCGCGCGGGATGATGGTGAGGCCGAGTTCGATGCAGTCGCGCACCACCGCGGCAACTTCGTCTTCGCGGTCGGGGTGGATGACGACGAACGGATATTCGACACGCCAGTCGGTGGCGTCGGTGACGTGGGAGACGCGCGCCAGACCGTCGAACTGGATGTTGTCCCGATGCGTGCTGCGGGCCAATTTCTTGAGCGCGAGGCGGCGCAGCGACGCCACGGCGGCGAAACCGGCGCCGAAGGCTACGATCGCCGCGCGCGCGCGCTCGATCAGAAAAGTGACCTTCTGCGCGCGCGCGCCCTGCTGCGCCCTGGTTGGCTCATCGGCGCCGGCTTCGGCCAGATGCTGCACGCGGCGCTTTTCGATTTCGTCCAGACGGTGGTGCATGGCCGCGATCAGCGCCGCCCGCCGGCCGGGGTTGTCCTGCAGATCGTCCTGCAGGTAGGGGTTGCGCGACACCACCCAGATATCGCCCAGGACCTCGTAGAGCATGCGCGCCGAGCGGCCGGTAACGCGTTCCAGGCGCAGTTCGCGCAGCGCCTCCCAGGCTGGTTCGCCGAGCAGGCGCAGCACGATCTCGCGATCGGAAAACGAAGTGTAGTTGTAGGGAATTTCGCGCAGGCGGGCAGTCATCGGCATCCCTTAGCCATCAGCGCGCGTCGGCGGCGGTCCCGGTCTGCGCCTGCGGGGCGGCGTCCGGCGCCGGGAAGATGTCGCGATAGCTGGCGTAGAAGCTCGCAAACAGGGTGGGAACGTAGGTGAGCATGACCGGCAGCATCACCAGCACGAATGCATCCTGCGATCTGTCGCCGAGCAGTCCGCGCACCAACAGCGCGAGCACGAACAAGGCGAAGCTGCAGATCGCGCTCAGCAACATCAGGGCGAGGCCGTAGGCGAAAAAAGCGCGCCAGTTGCTCAGTACGGCAAAAAAACTGTAGAACAGGGCCTGCAGGGCCGGCAGGTCGCGCCACACCGACAGGGCGGGCGCAAACCAGAAGGCGGCCAGCACCGGCAGGTACAGGGCACCGGCGAGCATCGCAGCGCCGGCCAGGCTGCCGTCCTCAAACGCCGCGGCAGGCGGCTTCTCGCCGAACACCATCAACTGCAGCAGCAGCCCGCCGTCGACCAGAGCCGACAAACCGAGGATGGCGAGACCGCTCGCGAGGTAGAGGCCGCCCTGCCCGAGCAGCGCCCGCAGGTTCGACCTGAATCCGGAGAACAGCAGATCGAAGCGCAGCTTGCGGCCCTGGTCGAGTTCCCGGCTCGTGATCATGAAACTGGCCGAGAAGGCGGGAATCAGCACGGTAGCCGCAAACCATCCGAATACCGGGATCATGCCCAGTATCTGCATCAGCATGATGTAGGACAGCGTCAGGAACGCCCACATCGCCGGGCTCTTGCGAAACAGCGCAAAGCCGGTCAGCACCCAGTTCCAGCCTTTGCTTGCGGGGACAGTGTTCATGTTTTCTGCGCCAGCTCGTGCCGCACTAGACCCACGGCGCATCCGCGCCATGGGCGATGCGCAGTTCGAGGATGCGGCGGAAGTGTTCGGGGTCGTGCGCATGCACCAGTTCGCCCGGGCGCGGCAGGTAAAAATCGTACAGCCGCGACAACCAGAATCTGAGCGCCGCCGCGCGCAACATGAGCGGCCAGGCTACGCCCTCCGCCGCAGTGAAACACCGCCTTGCGTGGTAGGCGGCAAGCAGCGCGTGCGATCGCGGCGCATCGATTCCGCCACCCGGGTGCACACACCAGTCGTTGAGCGTAACCGCCACGTCGAACAACAGATTGTCGATGCCGGCGAAGTAGAAATCGATCACCCCGCCGATGCGCTCGCCCGCGAACAGCACGTTGTCGCGGAACAAGTCGGCATGGATCGGCCCGCGCGGCAGGTCCGCGCGCATTCGCTGCGCCTGGAATTCGAGTTCCGAGCGCAACAGCTCGGCGCGCGCCGCATCGAGGAAAGGGCTCACCTTGGGCGCGGCCTCGCGCCACCAGCGCGGACCGCGCGGATTCTCGAGCTTGCCCTCATAGGACTGACCGGCGAGATGTATCTCGGCGAGCGTGGCGCCGACTTCGCCGCAGTGTGCCGGAGAGGGCGCGGTGAGCGCTTCGCCCTGCAGCCGCGACATCAGCGCCGCCGGTTTGCCGTTCAGTTCAGAAAACATCCGGCCCTTGAGATCGACGGCCGGTGCCGGGCAGGGTATTCCGTGCTGCGCCAGGTGCGCAAGCAGTCCCAGATAAAACGGCAGTTCGGCCGGCGTGAGTTTTTCGAACAAGGTCAGCACGTAGCTTCCGCCGCTGGTGGTCACGAAGTAATTGGTATTCTCAATGCCTGCGGCGATGCCTTGCATCCGCACCAGGGTTCCGAGGCGGTAGAGCGCAAGCCAAACGGACAACTGCTCGGGTGTGACCGGGGTGAAGACAGACATGCGGGCAATGGGCGATTAGCCGGAAGGGATGGGGCTGCGCAGGTGCACCCCGCAGTCCCTATGTTAGACCGGGCAACCGGTTCAGAATGTATGAATCACCCACTGCGGCACGCGCAGGCCGGAGTCGAGCGAATCCCTACGTATCATCGAGCCATCACCTGTTTCGTCGATCAGAAAGTAGGGAACGCCGTGCGGCGGAGTCACTTTCATCGCGTAGAGTTTGCCGTTGACGCGGTACTCCTCCACCTTGTTTTCGCCGCGCTTGGTGATGGTCACCTGCGGTTCAAGCGCCGGGTCGAGCGCGAGACCCGGCGGCGGAGGGGGCGGCTCGGGCAAGGGCTCGAGCTTGGGCGGTTGCTGCGCTGCGAGCGGAAGCGCAATTCCGAGTAGTGCGATTGCAAACAGGCGGCGCATCATGGCTTCCGATTCGGGTATTGTTCGCTAATGGCGGATTTTAGCAGATTCGCGCCCCGCCTCAGAGATTGAGCAGATTCTCGCGTTCTGCCGGCAATGGCGCGAACCCCCTTTTTTCATAATACTTGAATATCGCTTCGACGACCGCTGCCGGATCATCGATCGTTTGCACCAGATCGAGGTCGGCAGGATCGATCATGTGTTCCGCCTGCAAGCGCTCGCGGAACCAGTCTAGCAGCCCGTTCCAGAACGGGGAGTGCACCAGGATGATAGGCATTTTGCGCGTCTTGCCGGTCTGGACCAGCGTGAGCGCTTCGGACAACTCGTCCAGCGTGCCGAATCCCCCCGGCAGCACGACATAGGCGGTGGCGAATTTGACGAAGCTGACCTTGCGCGCGAAAAAATGGTGGAAGGTGAGGCTGATGTCCTGGAAACGGTTGCTGAGCTGCTCATTGGGCAACTGGATGTTGAGTCCCACCGAGGGCGATTTGCCGAAGTAGGCCCCCTTGTTGGCCGCTTCCATTATTCCAGGGCCGCCGCCGGAGATCACCGAGAAACCGGCGTCGGAGAGCAGCCGCGCGATCTTCTCGGCCAGCAGGAAATAGGGCGAATCCACCGGCGCGCGCGCGCTGCCGAATATGCTCACCGCCGGGCGGATCTGCGCCAGGCGTTCCGTGGCTTCGACGAATTCTGACATAATCCCGAATATCCGCCAGGACTCGCGCGCGTTGTGGGCCATGTCGGCTGCACCGGCGTCGGCCGGCCGCGGAAGTTTTCCATTCATACCCGTGTCTCTATGAAAACCCTGCTGTTGGTGGATGGCTCGTCCTACCTGTATCGCGCGTTCCACGCGCTGCCGGACTTGCGCAACGCACGCGGCGAGCCTACGGGCGCGATCTATGGCGTGCTCAACATGCTACGACGGCTCGCCGCCGACTACAAGCCGGACTATCTCGCCTGCGTGTTCGACGCCAAGGGCAAGACTTTCCGCGACGACTGGTATGCCGAGTACAAGGCCAATCGTCCGTCGATGCCGGAGGACCTCGTGCGCCAGATCGAGCCTTTGCACCAGGCCGTCGCCGCGCTCGGCTGGCCGCTGCTGATGATCGAGGGGGTCGAGGCCGACGACGTCATCGGCACGCTTGCGCGCCAGGCCGCCGAGGCCGACATGCGCTGCGTGATCTCGACCGGGGACAAGGACCTGACGCAACTGGTGAACGAGAACGTCACCTTGATCAACACCATGAACAACGAGCGCCTCGACGAAGCCGGGGTCGAGGCCAAGTTCGGCGTGCCGCCGCGCCTGATCCTCGACTACCTCACTTTGGTCGGCGACAGCGTCGACAACGTTCCCGGCGTGGACAAAGTCGGCCCCAAGACTGCGGTGAAATGGCTGTCCAAGTACGGATCGCTGGATGAAGTGGTCGCGCACGCGCAGGACATCGGCGGCGCCGTAGGCGAGAATCTGCGCCGCGCGCTGCCCTGGCTGCCGCAGGCGAAAAAGCTGCTCACCGTCTATTGCGACGTTCCCTTGCCGGTCAAACCGGAGGAACTGCTGGCGCAGCCGCAGGCGGAGGCGGCGCTCACCGATCTATTCCAGCGCTTCGGCTTCAAGAGCTGGCTCAGGGACGCAGCGCAGCCCG
>JACZJV010000069.1 GCA_014860355.1 Burkholderiales bacterium
CCCTCTATCTGCGCTATCAGGCTTTCCGCCATTCCGGCGGCGGCATGGACCAGGACAGCCGCGACCAGTATTCGCACTTCCTGCTGCAGAGCCGGGTCAACACCCGCCTGATCGAGTTTCGCGAAGACGGCAGGCTGATCATGGTGTCCATCGTCGACATACTCGGAGACGGCGTGTCTTCGGTCTACACCTTCTTCGAGCCCGGCATCGCCTCGGCCAGCTTCGGCACGTACAATATTCTCTGGCAGATCGAACAGTGCCGCACCCTGGGACTGCCCTACCTGTATCTCGGTTACTGGATCAGGAACAGCCGCAAAATGGCCTACAAGGCCAAGTTCCAGCCGATCGAGGGATTGATCGACGGCAAGTGGAACCGCCTCACAGACAAAGAGCTGGGCTGAGCCGCGCATTTCCCCGGCGCTCGCTTATCGCAGGCGGCGCACGGTAAAATCCAGTCATGCTGTATTCGCTGGCACGCCCGCTGCTGTTTGCGCTGGACCCCGAGGCCGCGCACGAACTCGCGCTAGGCTCGCTCAAGCTGCTCGAGCGCGGCGGCCTGGCCTCCATGCTGGCTGGCGCCGGGCCGGCGCAGCGCGTCAACTGCATGGGTCTGGACTTTCCCAACGCGCTGGGCCTGGCCGCGGGCCTGGACAAGAACGGCGCGTACATCGACGCGCTGGCGGCGCTGGGCTTCGGCTTCATCGAAATCGGCACGGTGACGCCGCGGCCGCAGCCCGGCAATCCGAAACCGCGCATGTTCCGCTTGCCTGAAGCGCAGGCCCTGATCAACCGTCTCGGGTTCAACAACCAGGGCGTGGACCACCTGCTCGCCAATGTGCGGCGCGCGCGCTACCGCGGCATATTGGGCATCAATATCGGCAAGAATTTCGATACGCCGATCGGGCGCGCCGCCGACGACTACGAATTCTGCCTGGCGAAGGTGTATGCGCATGCGGGCTATGTCGCGGTGAACGTGTCCTCGCCCAATACCAAGGACCTGCGCCAGTTGCAGGGTGCGGACGAACTCGGCGCGCTCGCGGGCAAGTTGAAAACCGAGCAACAGCGCCTGGCGGACGCGCACGGGCGCTACGTGCCCCTGGTGCTCAAGATCGCTCCCGACCTCGACGACGCCGCGCTCGAAGCCATCGCAAAGTGCCTGCTCAAGCACAAGCTCGACGGCGTCATCGCCACCAATACCACGGTAGCGCGCACCGGCGTATCCGGCCTGCGCCATGCCGGGGAAAGCGGCGGCCTTTCCGGCGCGCCGCTGCGCGAGGTTTCGAACGCGGTGATCCGCAGACTCGCGCAGCTGCTAGAAGGCAGGATTCCGATCATCGGTGTCGGCGGCGTCATGAGCGCAGCAGACGCCAGGGCCAAACTGGCGGCAGGCGCCGGCCTGGTGCAGGTCTACACCGGCTTCATTTACCGCGGCCCGCCGTTGATAGGCGAAATCCTGCGCGCCCTGCCTGCGGCGGCGCCATGAATACCGGCGCGCTCGCCGAGCAAATCGACGCACTGCTGCCGCAGACTCAATGCACCAAATGCGGTTACAGCGGCTGCCTGCCTTATGCCCGGGCGATCGCAGCGGGCGCCGCCGATATCAACCAGTGTCCGCCCGGCGGCGCCGCCGGCATCGCCAGGCTCGCGGCCTTGCTCGGACGCAAGGCCAAGCCGCTCAACCCGGAATACGGCGTCGAGCGCGAGCGCGCGATCGCGCTGATAGACGAGGCCAGCTGCATCGGCTGCACGCTGTGCATCCAGGCCTGTCCGGTGGACGCCATCGTGGGCGCGCCCAAGCTGATGCATACCGTGATCGCCAGGCTGTGCACGGGATGCGAGCTATGCCTGCCGCCGTGCCCGGTAGACTGCATAGCCATGGTGCCCCTGCCCCAGGCAGACGCGGCCTGGACCGGGGCCATGGCCGATGCGGCGCGGGCGCGCTTTCAGTTCCGCGCCCTGCGCCTCGCGCGCGAGGCGGCCGAACGCGCCGAGAGACTTGCGCGCAAGGCCCGCGAAAAGCTGGAGCAGCCCATGCCCGAGGCGAAAAAGGCGGTGATACTCGCCGCGCTGGAGCGCGCCAGGGCGAGGAAAGCGGGCACAGCGTTGAAAAGCGCGGACCGTACGCGAGCACAGGCTGCGGCCGATGTACGCGGCAGCGCGGCGAAGAAACCATGAATCCGGCGAAGCGCCGGGAAATATTCGAGCGCTTGCGCGCAGCCAATCCGGAACCGCGCGGCGAGCTCGAATTCCGCACGCCGTTCGAACTCCTTGTAGCCGTGATATTGTCGGCGCAGGCGACTGACAAGAGCGTGAATCTGGCCACGCGCAGCCTGTTCAAAAGCGCGCCCACGCCCGGGAAAATGCTCGCCCTAGGCCTGGACGGGCTCATCGTCCATATCAGGCGCATAGGCCTGTACCGCACCAAGGCAAAGAACATACTTGCCACCTGCGCGCTGCTCCTGGAGCGCCACGCCGGCGAAGTGCCGCGCGAGCGTGCGGCACTGGAGCAGCTGCCCGGCGTCGGACGCAAGACCGCAAACGTGGTGCTCAACATCGCGTTCGGCGAGGCGACCATCGCCGTGGATACGCATATATTCCGCGTCGCCAACCGCAGCGGCGTCGCGCCGGGACGGAACCCGCTGGAAGTCGAGCACAAGCTGCTGAAATTCGTGCCCGCGGAGTTCCGCCTGCACGCGCACCATTGGCTGATCCTGCACGGACGCTATGTGTGCCAGGCAAGAAAGCCGCAATGTCCCCGCTGCGCGATCGCCGACCTGTGCGAATTCAAGGCGAAGGCGCGAGCCGCCTGAGCGCTGCGACCGTCCTCGGCCAAATACATCATCCGATGTTCAATCCCACCCGCGATCAGGTAAGGCAGTTCTTCTTCGACGCCTGGCGCAAGCACCGCGAGCGTGTAGTGCTGGCCGGGATGGATCACCTCGCCGTCGACATCATCCTGATGCATCCGGAGTACCAGCACGTGCTGGACGACCCCGAGCGTTACCAGGAGCGGGAGTACCGCCCCGAAGCGGGCGACACCAACCCCTTCCTGCACATGAGCATGCATCTGGCGATTGAGGAGCAGCTTTCCATCGATCAGCCCGCGGGCCTGAAGGCGGAATTCGCGCGCCTGGCCGCTAAATCCGGGGACCGGCACGCGACTTGCCATGTAGTCATGGAATGTCTTGCCGAAATGGTGTGGCGCGCGCAGCGCGACAGCGCCGCGCCCGACGCGCAGGCTTACCTGGAATGCCTCAAGCGGCGTTAGGCAAGCGCCGCCGCTACTGCACCAGGCGGTGCAGTGGAATGACCTTCAGCTTGCCGGGCAGGCCGGCGAAGTAGGCCGCAAGATCGAGTATGTCCTGGGGCGAGAGTGCGCCCGCCTGCCCGCCCATGATCGGATTCTTGCGCGCGCCGGATTTGTAATCGGCGAGAGCGCGCGCGAGGTAGTCTTCGTACTGGCCGGCAAGCAGCGGAATATCGGCAGAAATCGGCGTGCTGAAGTCGGCGCCATGGCAGGCCGCGCAGGGCTTGGCTTTCTGCGCCCCGGCGCCTGCGTCGCCGGCTGCGTGTGCAAACGGGCTGGCGAGGGCGAGCAGCGCGCTGATCAGTATTGCTCTCATGGTCGGTCCCTGTTAACGGTGTTCGGTTGAATAGTACGCGGCGAGGTCCGCCATGTCCTGCTCGGACAGACCTTGCGCGATGCCGCGCATCGAGGGATGGTTGCGCGCCCCGGACTTGTAAGCCTGCAAGGCATTTACGATATACAGCGGCGACTGCCCGGTAATCATCGGCACGCGATAGACGTGCGGATATACGGTCTTGTAGCCGGGAATGCCATGGCAGCCTATGCACATGGAAATCTTGCCCTTGCCCGCGTCCGCGTTGCCCGCCGGCGCCTGCGCCAGCGCCGGTGCCGCCGATAGCAGCAGCATGAGACCCAGTATAGTTTTCATCGTTGTCGCTCCTCCACCGCGGTGCGCACGCCGCCCCGGGCGCAAACTGCCGCAAACATCCAAAAAGGCCGAGGATTCTATACGATAGACCCCGCAGGCGTAAAGCGCACCGATCCTCCGCGATGGTGCAATGCTTGGCTGCCGGGCGCTCCCTCCTGGAATAGAATGACAGCGCTTAGGCATTGCGACAGCCGCGTAGCAGCGGGCTGCCGCCCATCGAACCGGGAGAAACAAATGGACGTGGAAACCTTCAATCTGAGCATACGCAAGTTCCTGAAGCAGGTCGGCGTCAATTCGCAGCGCGAGATCGAGCAGGCGGTGGAGCATGCGGTCGCGGCCAGGACCATCTCCGGCAAGGAAACCTTTGCTGCTACGGTCACGCTGGAAATCGCGGAGTTGAAGCTGAACGTCAGTTACCGGGGCGAGATCAAGCTGGAATAGGCCGCGGAATCTGGCCGCGGCTACGACTGGCGTATGCGGCGCCCCTGGCACAGCGTACCTCCCAGGCGCACGCCTGCCACCGCCATGCTTGCGTGAGCTGTCTTGATATTGCGCCGCGGCGAGATTCTAGGGAACGCGGCCTTTGGTCGGGGCAGGACCCGAGCGCTGCCGATTGAATGGAATTCCTGCTGCGACCGGTCTAAGCTTATCGGATGCCAGTGCTACGGCGCTGCATGTACACGGTCGGGATGCGCCGGGCACGCCGGCTGCCAGCGCAACTGCGCCGGCCGTCTTGATAACTACGCGCTATCGTGAGGAGTATCTGCATGAGTCTAGCCGACAAAAAATGCGTGCCCTGCCGCGGCGGCGTTCCGCCCCTGGAGGCGGAGCAGGCGCAGCGTCTGCTGCGGGAACTGGACGCGGGATGGCAGCTGAACCCGCTGGGGCACCTGGAGCGCAAGTATTCCTTTGCGGATTTCGCCCAGGCCATGGTCTACGCGAACAGCCTGGCCGCCATCGCCGAAGAAGAAGGCCATCACCCGGACTTGCACCTGTCCTGGGGTCAGTGCAGCGTGGAAATCTGGACGCACAAGATCAGCGGATTGACCGAAAGCGACTTCTATTTCGCCGCCAAGGCAGACCGCGCCTACGACAATCAGTCCAAACCTTGACCAGCGCATGCGCACGGACCCGCGTTCGCGTGCAGGGCTGTTGCGGCGCGTGCGCGGGCCGGGATGGCGGCAGCATCCTGCCCGGTACCATATGCGCCGCCGTAGATCATATTGAATATCGCGCTTGGCCCGGCCCGGCGAAGGGCAGCCCTTTGTTCCGCACGCGGTGGCGCTGCAACTGAGGCAGGCGATGGCAATTGAAGGCCTACTCGAGCAAGGCTTCGTCACCACCACGGCGGACAAGCTGATCAACTGGACCCGCACCGGGTCGATGTGGCCGATAACCTTCGGCCTGGCCTGCTGTGCGATCGAGATGATGCATTCGGGCGCCGCGCGCTATGACCTCGACCGCTTCGGCATCGTGTTCCGCCCGAGCCCGCGCCAGTCCGACGTGATGATCGTCGCCGGCACGCTGTGCAACAAGATGGCGCCGGCGCTGCGCAGGGTCTACGACCAGATGGCCGAGCCGCGCTGGGTGATCTCGATGGGCTCGTGCGCCAACGGCGGCGGCTACTACCACTATTCGTACTCGGTGGTGCGCGGCTGCGATCGCATCGTGCCGGTGGACATCTACGTGCCCGGCTGCCCGCCCACGGCGGAGGCCCTGCTCTACGGCATCATCCAGCTGCAGAACAAGATCAAGCGCACCAATACGATTGCCCGCT
>JACZJV010000070.1 GCA_014860355.1 Burkholderiales bacterium
GTCCGGGACCTGGCGCGCCAGGGCGTCGGAAGCGTCCAGCGCAGGCGGCATGCCGGCCCCGGCCTGCGCCGCGGGCGCAGTTCCCGCGGCCGAGCCGGAACTCCGATCCTCGTCGCGCTCGCGCGGTGGATCGCCATCGTAAATCAGGCTGCGGCGGCGCTGCAGGTAGGCACCACGCATGTAGGAGTAGTAGTCCAGCGCCGCCTCTTCGGCCAGTTGGCTGACATCGAGCAGGTTGGCGCGGCTGTCGATCAGGCTCACCCCCAACAGCGTGTTGCCGGTGGGTACGTCGACCGTATACCACAGGGGATTGCCGCGCCAGTCTACGGTGAGCCGGCTCAAGCCGTCGCGCACGCTGCTCGGCCCCAGGAAAGGCAGCACCAGGTAGGCGCCGCTGCCGACCCCCCAGCGCCCCAGGGTCTGGCCGAAATCCTCGTTGTGCTTGTCCAGTCCCGCGTTGCTGGCGACATCGAAAAAACCCAGGATGCCCACGGTGGTGTTCAGCGCAAAGCGGCCGAAATCGCTCGCCCCGTCGCGAACCTTGCCCTGCAGTACGTTGTTGATGCCGATCCAGATATCGCCCAGGTTGGAGAAGAAGTTGGTCACGCCGGTGCGGGCGAATGTGGGCAATACCGTCTTGTAGCCTATGGCCAGGGGCTTGATGACGAGCTTGTCCGCACCGTCGTTGAAGCTGAACACGGCACGGTTGAGACCTTCGAGCGGATCGGCGGGATTGCCGCCGGTCGTGGCGCACCCTCCCAGGCCGCCCAGCAGGGCCAGCACCAGCATTGCGAAAAAACGCCGCGGGATGATCATTGCACTACCTGCCGGCCAAAAGAAATGTGGGCGCACGTCACACCCGCTTGCGCTGTTCAATGCTTGTTCCTGCTGTCTGCGAAACAGCCCGCTATTTGCTGTCTTTGCTGCCGTCCGCCGCCTTGCTGAACAGGAACTGGCTGATCAGGTTCTCCAGCACCACTGCGGACTGCGTGATCTTCAGCCTGTCGCCATCCTTCAATTTCACCGGGTCGCCGCCCGCCGTAAGGCCCACATACTGCTCGCCCAGCAGGCCCGCGGTCAGGATTTTCGCGGAGGTGTCCTTCGGAAACCCGTAGCGCTTGTCGATCGCAAGCACCACGCTCGCTTCGTATGATTCGGTATCGAAGGCGATGTTCTCGACCCGACCGACCACCACCCCTGCGCTTTTCACCGGCGCCCGCTTCTTCAGGCCGCCAATATTATCAAAATTCGCCTTCACTAGATACGTTTCCGCAGCGGTGAAGCTCGCGAGATTTCCCACCTTCATCGCGAGGAACAGGAGCGCGCCCAGGCCCATGGCGACAAACAGCCCCACCCACAGGTCCAGCGCCTTACGCTTCATCATCTTTAAGCCCCTCGAAACATGAATGCAGTCAGCATGAAATCCAGCGCGAGTATCGACAACGACGCGGTCACCACCGTGCGCGTGGTCGCTCCGGATACACCCTCGGCGGTGGGCGGCGCATCATAACCCTCGAATACGGCAATCCAGGAAACCGCGATGCCGAACACCACACTCTTGATCACGCCGTTGAGTATGTCCTCCTTGAAGTCCACCGCAGCCTGCATCTGCGACCAGAACGAGCCTTCATCGACCCCGATCAGCCGCACGCCTACGAGGTAACCGCCGAATACGCCCATGCCCGAGAACATCGCCGCCAGCAGCGGCATCGAAATGACACCTGCCCAGAAGCGCGGCGCAATCACCCGCGCTATCGGGTCCACCGCCATCATCTCCATCGCCGCCAGCTGCTCGGTCGCCTTCATCAGGCCGATCTCCGCGGTGATGGCCGAGCCGGCCCGGCTGGCGAACAACAGGCCGGCGACCACCGGCCCGAGCTCGCGCACCAGCGACAAGGCCACCAGCACACCGAGCGCCGAGGACGAGCCGTAGCGCTGCAAGGTATCGTAGCCCTGCAGGCCCAGCACCATGCCGACGAACAGGCCGGACACCAGGATGATGATCAGCGAGAGCACGCCGGCGAAATAGATCTCGCGCGCGACCAGCGAAAAGCGGCTCAGGCACATGCCCGAATTGCGCAGCGTCAGCAGCAGAAAGCGGCTGGCGAATCCAAGCCGGTTTACCGCGCCGATTGCGCGCGCGCCCAGGTTCTCGAGAAAGCCGGTTACCGCGGTCATCATGCTTCCCGGGCGCGCAGGTCGCTCGCGTAGTCTTCGGCCGGATAGTGAAACGGCATGGGTCCATCGGTCTCGCCGTGTACGAACTGGCGCACGAACGGCTTGTCGGAGGCGCGCAGTTCGTCGGGAGTCCCCTGGGTCAGGATCACGCCCGCGGACATGATATAGACGTAATCCACGAGTCCCAGCGCCTCGGCCACGTCGTGCGTGACGATGATGGAGGTCGCGCCCAGTGCGTCGTTCAGGCGCCGGATCAGCTGGCCGATAACGCCCATGGAAACCGGGTCGAGTCCGGCGAAGGGTTCGTCGTACATGATCAACATCGGGTCGAGCGCGATGGTGCGCGCGAGCGCCACGCGCCTGGCCATCCCGCCCGAAAGCGCCGAGGGCATGAGCTGGTGCGCTCCGCGCAGGCCCACCGCCTGCAGCTTCATCAGCACCAGATCGTCGATCATTTCCCGCGGCAAATCCGTGTGCTCGCGCATCTGGAAGGCGACATTGTCGTAGCACGACATGTCCGTGAACAGCGCCCCGAACTGAAACAGCATCCCCATCCGGCGCCGCAGCGCGAACCGTTCCTCGTGACTGAGCCTGGCCATCACCTTGCCGTCGACGCGCACCTCGCCCCGGGTGGGAAGCAGCGCGCCGCCGATCAGGCGCAGCAGCGTCGTCTTGCCGCAGCCGGACAGCCCCATGATCGCAACCACCTGGCCGCGACGGATGTCCAGGCTTACGCCCTCGAGGATCTGGCGGCTGTCGTAGGCGAAGTTGACGTTTTCGACCTCGACCAGATTGTCTGTTGCGGGTATCGTCGGCACGGATCGGCGTCAGCAGGATGCGGGGAGCCAGTATTCTACCAGAGCGCTACGTCGGCGCGTTCGGAAGAACCGATCCGCTGCCCCTGCCCGCCTCGCGGCGCGAGTGTCTCTGTTATGCGAGTGCCTCTGTTATAGTAATTCCTTTGCACTGGTGTTTGCTTCCAATGGCGCAATCGGCTGTCCGCTTTGACCAGGTCCGCAAAAACTACGGCCGCCAGGCGGTGCTGCAGGCGATAGACTTCGACATCCCGGCGGGAAAGACCTTCGGTCTGGTGGGCATCAACGGCGCCGGCAAGACCACGCTGATCAAGTGCCTGCTCGATTTTTGCCACCTCGACGGCGGCCGTATCGAGATCTTCGGCACCGGCCACACCGACAACCAGGCCCGCGCGCGGCTGGCGTTTCTGCCGGAGCGCTTCATGCCTCCGTATTTCCTCACCGGCCGCGATTTTCTCGGTTACATGCTCGCACTGGACGAACGCGCCGCCGGCGAAGATCAGGTGCGCGCCATGTTCGCCTCCCTCGATCTGGACGCAGACGCGCTGGACAAGCCGGTGCGCTCGTATTCGAAGGGGATGACGCAAAAGCTGGGGCTGGCCGCCTGCCTGCTGGCCGAGCCCGACCTGCTGATTCTGGATGAGCCCATGAGCGGCCTGGATCCCCTCGCGCGAGCGCGCGTCAAGCAGTTGCTGCGGCAGATGCGCGAGCAGGGCCGCACCCTGTTCTTTACCTCGCACGCCCTGTCCGACGTCGAGGAAATCTGCGAACACATGGTGGTGCTGCACCAGGGCCGCTTGCGCTATTCCGGCAGCCCGCAGGCCTTGCTGCAGGAGTACTCCGGCGACTCGATGGAACAGGCTTTTCTCAATTGCATAGAAAGCGGCGCCCATGCGCAATGACCCGTTGCAACATGAATCCTGCGACGGCAACCATAGGGGAGGATGAGGGGAGGTATCCCCTCATGTCGAAATGAGCGATGAAAGACCCAGCCTGTTGATAGTCGACGACGATCCACTGATCACCGACACCCTCGCCTACGCCCTGGGCAGGGACTTCGATGTGATGGTGAGCGACTCGCGCAAGAATGCGGTGAACCTGGTGCGGCGCAAGGACATCCCGCCGCAGCTGGCGCTGGTGGATCTCGGACTGCCGCCGGTGCCGCACCGGCCGGACGAAGGCTTCAAGCTCATCTCCGAGCTGATCGCGCACTCGCCGACGATGAAGATTCTGGTGCTTTCGGGGCAGAACGATGCCGCCAACGCGCGTCACGCGCGCACCCTGGGCGCGGCTGATTTCGTCGGCAAGCCCTGCGAAGCCGAGGGTTTGAAGAAGCTGCTGCTGCACGCGCTGCAGTTCCGCGCTGCCGAAATTTCGGGCGGCGCCGAGGCCGAGGGCGAGCAGCTGATTGGAGCCAGCCCGGCGATCGAAAAACTGAACAGCCAGATCAAGCAATACGCGGACTCGCCATTCCCGGCGCTGATCGAAGGCGAATCGGGCAGCGGCAAGGAGGTGGTCGCGGGCCTGCTGCACCGCCTGTCGGTGCGCAAGGACAAACCCTGGTTCGCGCTCAACTGCGCCGCCATCGCGCCCACCCTGGTCGAGCCTACCTTGTTCGGCTACTCCAAGGGCGCGTTCACCGGCGCCACCACCAACAAATCGGGCTATTTCGAGGACGCGCAGGAAGGCACGCTGTTCCTGGACGAGATCGGCGAGTTGCCGATGGAACTGCAGGCCAAACTGCTGCGCGTGCTCGAGAACGGCGAGTTCCAGCGCGTGGGCGAGACGCAGCAACGCGTTTCGCGCGCACGCGTGATCGCCGCCACCAACCGCGACCTGCGCCAGGAAATCAAGAACGGGCGCTTCCGCTCCGACCTGTATCACCGGCTGTCGGTGTTTTCGATCACCGTCCCGCCGCTGCGCGAAATGGGCGAGGACAAGACCCTGCTGCTCGCCCGCTTCACCCGCTTCTACGCGGAACAGGCCAAACTCGCGCCGTTCACGCTGGACGAGGATGCAACCGAGCTATGGCGCAGCTACCGCTTTCCCGGCAACGTGCGCGAACTCAAGAACATCGTCATCCGCCTTACCACCAAGCACCCCGGGCAAAGGCTGTCCGTGCTCGAACTCGAACCCGAACTCGAGCCCGCGACGCCGGCCGAAGCGCAGGCGGGAGCCGCGGCCGAATCCGGAGCGCCCAGCGATCCGCAGGCGCTGATCGAACAGGCGCAGCGCCATTTGCAGCGCACGCGCCAGTTCAACCTCGACGACGTGCTGCGCACCTGGGAGCAGAGCTATATCCAGGCGGCCATGCGCCTTACCCACGGCAACGTCAGCCAGGCCGCGAAAATCCTCGGCATCAACCGCACCACCCTGTACTCGCGCATGGAACAGCAGGACAAAAAATAAGCGACGCCATGTACCTCGATCACTTCGGCCTGAACGAATCCCCGTTTCGCATCACCCCGCATACTGATTTCTTCTTCGGCGGCGCCAACCGCGGACCGACGCTGGAAGCGCTGCTCTATGCCATTACGCACGACGAGGGCATCGTAAAAGTGTCGGGCGAAGTGGGCAGCGGCAAGACCATGTTGTGCCGTGTGCTGATGGAGCGCCTGCCGGATCAAGTACAGACCATATTGCTCGCGAACCCCTCGCTCACGCGCGACGAGATCATCTACGCCATCGGCGAAGAACTCGACATCAAGCCGCAGAGCGAGCGCCTGTCGGTGGCGCTGCTCAAGCTGCAGGAGCACCTGATCAACCTGTACAGCGAAAACCAGCGCGTGGTGCTGCTGATCGACGAAGCCCATGCCATGCCGCAGGAAACGCTGGAACAAGTCAGGCTGCTGTCCAACCTCGAAACCAGCCACGCGAAGCTGCTGCAGATCGTGATGTTCGGCCAGCCCGAACTGGACGAACACCTGAACCAGCCGCACATGCGCCAGTTGAAGGAGCGCATCACCCACAGCTTCCGCCTGGAGCCGCTGCTGCGCTCCGACATCGAGGCCTACCTCGATTTTCGCATGCGCGCCGCGGGCTACCGCGGGCCGAACGTGTTCTCGCCCGACGCGGTGCGCCGCATCGTCAAGGCCTCGGAGGGACTGACCCGGCGCGTCAACATACTGGCCGACAAATCCCTGCTCGCCGCCTTCGCCGACAACCAGCACGGCATCACTGGCAGGCACGTGGGCCGCGCCATACGCGACTCGGAGTTCCATCGCCCCCCGGTGAGCAAAGCGAAGCTCGGATTGGCGGCCGGCGGCGTGGCGGCGGGGCTGGCGCTGGGGCTGGGCCTGCACTTCCTGTTGTCGCCGCCGGCGCCGCCGGCAGCCCCGACAGCGGCGCCTACCGGCGCGATAGGCGCGCCCGCGGCACAGCCGAAAGCGATCGCGCCATTGGCGCAGGCTGCCGTGACCGCCGCGCCGGTGGAACCGCCTGCGGCCCCCGCGGCCGCGCCCATGACCGCAGTGGCCGCAGTCCCCGTGGCCGCGACATCGAATGCCGCGTCTGCGGCCA
>JACZJV010000071.1 GCA_014860355.1 Burkholderiales bacterium
CGCCGCGCAATCGCCGCCGCTTCGGGCGCGCCGGCGCCGCGCCCGGCGTCTATGGTCATGGTGTGTGCAAGCTCGTCCGGGGCCAGCGCTTCGGCGCGCGCGAACTGGCGTTCGAGCACGGCGGGTCCGGCTTCGGAGGCATCGCGCGCTTCGTGTTCGCGCGCGGCCACGCGCGCGTGCAGCATGCCCGCCGGTGCTGCGCACGCGGCGATGAGAAAGTCCGCCCCGGTATCGCGCGCCAGTGCGGCAAAGGGGTCGCGCTGGGCGCGCTGCAGAAATGCCGCGTCGACGATGAGCGGATAGCGCGCGGCGATCACCGCGCGCGCGAGCTCGGCCAGGCGCGCGTAGGTGCGCTCGCCCGCTTCGGGCGCGTACAGACCGGCATCCAGCCCGGAGCCCGAGCGTGCCCCGGCGGCGACGCCGAACAGGCGCTTGCGCTCCAGGTCCGAGCGCAGGCGCACCGCGCCCAGCGCTTCGAGCAGCTGCTGCGAGATGGTGGTCTTCCCCGAGCCCGACAGCCCGTGCATGATCAGGAGCGCGGGATGCGCGGGAGCGGCCAGGCGCTCGGCCAGATGCAGATGCCGCCGGTACTCGTGTTCGACCGCGCTGATTTCACGCGCGGCCACGCCCGCCTGCTGCGCGCGCAGGCACGCCACCTTGGCGCGCACCAGCGCGCGATAGACCAGGTAATAGCGCAGCACGCGCAGCCCGGGGTAGTCGCCGGTGTTTTCGAGATAGGCGTTGAGGAAGCGAAACGCGAGCCGCGGCAGGCGGTGATCGACGAGGTCCATCAGCAGAAACGCGATTTCGTTCATCACGTCGATCCAGCGAAACTCCGGATTGAACTCGATGCAGTCGAACGGCGTGGGCACGCCCTCGATGAGCGCGATGTTCCCGAGGTGCAGGTCGCCGTGGCACTCGCGCACCCAGCCTTCGCGCTTGCGCGCGGCGAACAGCGGCGCAAGCTGCGCGTGCTCGCGCGCGCTCCAGTCGCGCAGGCGCGCGAGCAGCGCAAGGTCGGCTTTGGCGCCGACGAGCGGCAGCATCTGCTCGAAGTTCTGCAGCGTCGGCGCGAGTATGTGAGCGGGGCTGCCGAATGCGTCGTTCGGGCCTGAGGGTTCGATCCGGCCATGGAATGCGGCCAAGCCGCGCGCGAGCGCGTCGACATGTGCCGGCGCGAGCGCGCCGCGATTCGCCACGCGCCCGAGCAGGTCCTCCTCATCGAAGCGGCGCATGCGCAGCGCATATTCGATCGCGGGTCCGCCGCCGCCGATCACCGGCGCAGACTCGCTACCGCCGATGGCAAGCACATCCAGATACAGTCCGGGTGCGGTGCGGCGGTTGAGGCGCAGCTCTTCTTCGCAATAGTGGCGGCGCGCCGCCAGCGTGCCGAAATCCAGAAAGCCGAGGTTTACCGGCTTCTTGATCTTGTAGGCATAGTTTCCGGCGAGCAGGACGCAGGAGATGTGGGTCTGCCGCAGCTCGACGCGCCCGGGCGCGTGCCCGGCGTCGCAAAAGCGCGCCGGATCGCGCAGCGCCGCAATCAGCCGGTCCTGGCGCGCGCCTGCGCTGCCGGCTGCGTGCGTCGGTTCCTGGCTGCGGGCTGGGTCCAAGGCATTCCCCGAAAAAGACTGAGCTCGCGGTAACTTACGCCGACTACGCGCACTGCGCTTGAGCAAAGTCAAGCGCCCGTTCCAGAATTGGCGAAACAGCGGTTGCAGGATGTGGCATATTGCGGCCTGTGGGGGCAGGCTGGTGGCAGCGCCAACAACCATTGGGATCGCATGAGATACAAGAGCGAGCAGGAAATATCGGTGCCGTCGCCGCCGCAGGCCATTCCGAGCTATCTGCAGGATACCTACTGGTGGGCCTACGTCCACCCGAATGCAGTCAGCTTCTTCGAGCGGCAGTGGCTGGTCAATCTGATTCTGTGGGGCAACTTTGCGCGCCTGCGCGACGCCGCGCTGGCCGAACTCGGCAACGTGGTGCCGGGGCGCACGCTGCAGGTCGCCTGCGTCTATGGCAATTTTTCCGAACACCTGGCCGCACGCGTCTCGCCCGGGGGCTCGCTCGACATCGTCGACGTGCTGCCGATCCAGTTGCGCAATATGCGCGAGAAACTCCCGGCCTCGGCGCCGGTCACGCTGCACCAGTACGACTCGACTGCGCTCGGCTTCGACGACGCGAGCTATGACCAGGCGGTGGTGTTCTTCCTGCTGCACGAGCAGCCGGCGGCAGCGCGGCGCCAGACCCTGCGCGAAGCCTTGCGCGTGGTCAAGCCCGGGGGCAAGCTGGTACTGGTGGATTACCATCTGCCGCGCCGCCTGCACCCCTTGCGCTACCTGTTCCGCCCGGTGCTGGGCGCACTCGAGCCCTTTGCGCTCGACCTGTGGCAGCACGAAATCGCCGAATGGCTGCCGCAGGGCATTGCGCCGGAACGGATACGCAAGGAAACCTACTACGGCGGGCTTTACCAGAAGCTGGTGATTTCGGTCTAGCCGGTAATTTTTGCTGCTGCGGCCGGCCGGTGTGTTGAATGCACCAAGCTTGACCCTGATCAAACGCGCGGCGCTGCCGGCGGCGCGGTTTATAGTATGATTCGCCGCAGTGGGCTGCGCTGCCGGAGAGCGGCCTGGCCCCGGACCCGCCCCACGAGGCCGGCGCAGGCGCGACTACTAGAGGCGCGCTCAGGGCGGAGTTCTGAAGCGGCAACCGCACAGGGCGCGGCGCAGGCCGCGCGCCGCAAGCAGGCACCGAGTGCCACCGCAGCGTGAGGGTCTGTTGACGTCTAACGCGTTCATGCGCTGGATGTTGGCCGACCATCAAGCTCGATTCCCAGGGAAAATACGGAGAGCTATTGCATGAGCAGACGACTGGCAAGCGACGAAGTGACCGACGACATCGCAGCTATCGAAATGCATCGACAGGGTACCGAACAGGAGTCGGGACTGGCGGTGGCGTGCAGCGAGGCGCTGCGCAAATTGCACACTCTGCTCGAGCAGGAGAAGGAGGCGCTGCAGCTGCACGGCCCGGACACGGTACACGGGATCAATGTCGAAGTGGTGGCAAACGAAATCACGCGCGTGCAGTCGATGACCGGAGGCAAGGGCCAGGGCGCGATGCCGCGCAGCGTGCGGCCC